>NZ_JBKHFB010000120.1:0-2565 GCF_046540515.1 Guyparkeria sp. | reverse complement strand
AACCAGGGCAGAAAACTCGATGACACAGGTTGTCTACGTCACCGGTGGTGCACAGGGCATCGGCAAGGGGATCGCACACTATCTGCTGGAGCGGGGATGCTCGGTCGTGATTGTCGATATCGACGAGGAGGCGGGGGCCGAGTGCATCGAGGAGATGGGTGATATCGGCCCACTGCGCTTCCTGCCGGTGGACGTGCGCGATGAGCAGGCGGTGGAGCACAGCATCGGGCAAACGGTCGATTGGTTCGGTCGCCTGGACGGCGTGATCAACAATGCGGCGCTGGCCGATCCGTTCATGGGTGACGTCGAGTCGGTCGAGCAGGCGGAGTGGCAGCGGGTGATCGACACCAACCTGACCGGTCCCTTTCTGGTCAGCAAGCATGCCGTGCGCCATCTGCGCGAAAGCCGGGGCGGCATCGTCAATATCGCCTCCACCCGCGCTCTGCAGTCCGAAGCGAACACCGAGGCCTATGCCGCCAGCAAGGGCGGCATCATCGCCCTGACGCACGCCCTGGCCATCAGTCTGGGCCCGGCCGTTCGAGTCAATGCGATCAGCCCCGGCTGGATCGATGTAAGCCGGTGGCAGAAACGCGCGACGCGCCAGTCAATGGAAGCCTTGGGCGCAAGGGACCATCAGCAGCACCCGGCCGGGCGCGTGGGTCGACCCGACGATGTCGCGTCCATGGTGGCCTATCTGTTGTCGCAAGAGGCCGGGTTCGTGACCGGGCAGAATTTCGTGATCGATGGTGGCATGACACGCAAGATGATCTACGCAGACTGATTCGTTCGGTGCCCGCCGGTCTGCCAGCGGCGGGTGTCGCCGTCGCGGACAGGAACGGGTCGTCTGGCGCGAATCCGCGAGGGTGCGGCGTTGAGTCGCCCTGGGGCGCATGCGACAATCGCACCTTTCCCCGCATGTGACACGCCCCATGACTGCAAGAATCCTCGATGGGCGAGCCGTCGGCGCCACCGTGCGCGCCGGCCTTGCCGAGACCATCGCCGCCTTCACCGAGAACGGCCACCGCCCGCCGGGACTGGCGGTGGTGCAGGTGGGCGACGACCCGGCCTCGTCGGTCTACGTCGCCAACAAGCGCAAGGCCTGCGCCAAGCTCGGCATCGCCTCGTTCTCGCACGATCTGGAGGAGACGGTCACCCAGGCCGAGCTCGATGCCCTGGTCGACGAGCTCAACGACGATCCGCGTATCGATGGCATCCTGGTGCAGCTGCCGCTACCCGAGCACCTGAGCGCCGATTCGATCATCGAGCGCATCGATGCGGACAAGGACGTGGACGGCTTTCACCCCACCAACATCGGTCGGCTGGCCATCCGCCAGCCCGGCCTGCGTCCCTGCACGCCCTTTGGCGTGATGCGGCTGCTCGAGGAGACCGGCCGCGACCTGCACGGCATGGAGGCCGTCGTCGTCGGGGCCTCGAACATCGTCGGCCGTCCCATGGCCCTCGAGCTGCTGCTCGCCGGCGCCACCGTGACCGTCTGCCACCGCTTCACCGAGGATCTGGCCGCGCACGTCCGGCGTGCCGACCTGGTGGTGGTGGCCGCCGGCAAGCCGGGACTGGTCAGGGGCGAGTGGATCAAGGACGGCGCGATCGTGATCGACGTGGGTATCCACCGCCGCGATGACGGCAGCCTGCACGGCGACGTCGACTTCGACGCGGCCGCCGAGCGGGCCGGTTTCATCACGCCGGTCCCCGGCGGGGTGGGACCGATGACCATCGCCATGCTGATGCACAACACGGTCACGTCCTGGCGGCGTCGACTGGGACTCGATTGAGCGTGCGATGAGCGAGGCCGCTGCCGAACAGACCGACTGGAATGTCGCGCGCCGCTTTCGCGGCTTCGTGCCGGTGGTCGTCGACGTGGAGACCGGCGGGCTGGACCCGCAGGGACACGCGCTGCTGGAACTGGCGGCCGTGTTGCTCGATGTCGACGAGCACGGTCGGTTGTACCCCACCGAGGAGATCGCCGTCTCGGTGCACCCCAGTGCCCTGACGGTGGTCGACCCCGTCTCGATCAAGATCCACGGTATCGACCCGTCCGACCCCCAGCGCGAGGCGGTGGAGGAGCGTGCCGCCCTGGACGCCTTCTTCCGCCCGATCCGTCGCCAGGTGAAGGCGCTCAATGCGCGCCGCGCCATCCTGGTCGGTCACAACGCGCCGTTCGACCTCGCCGTGGTCAAGGCCGCCTGCGAGCGCACCGGCTACAAGCGCAATCCCTTTCACCCGTTCTCGACGCTCGACACGGTCACGGCCGCCGCGGTGGCCGTCGGTGAAACGGTGCTCGCCAGGGCCTGTACCGCCGCCGGTTTCGACTGGGACAACAGTCGCGCCCACGGTGCGCTCTACGATGCGCAGAAGACCGCCGAACTGTTCTGCCACATCACCAACCGGCTCTCCACCGACAACGGTCGGGCGGCCCTGCGGGTGCGCGAGCCGATCAAGTAGTATCCCCAGGCCGGCGTCCGCCGGCAGGACGTCAGTCCACCGACCCCGCCGATTGCCATTTCCCGCCAGCCCACGCGTCTCGTGCCCGGACCGATGACATAGCGC
>NZ_JBKHFB010000119.1:0-2659 GCF_046540515.1 Guyparkeria sp. | reverse complement strand
AGCGCCACGGTCGCCCCGGTGGGCGTGACGATCGGCAGGTCGCGCAGCTTCTCCACCGAGTCGCGGTCGGCCTGCGGGTAGCGCAGGCTCACCGGGAAGCGCTCCAGACCCTCGACCGTGTCGGTGACCTTCACCCCGCCGACGGCCAGGCTGATCACGCGCTGGATCTCGCCGATGTTCAGCCCCACGCGCGCGGCCTTGGCGCGGTCCGGGGTGATCACCACGTAGCGACCCTCCGAGGTGCGATCGGCCATCGCGCTGCGCGTGCCGGGCAGGCCCTTGAGCGCCCCCTCGACTTCCTCGCCGATCGCCTCGATCCGCTCGAGGTCCGGGCCGGTGATCTTGATGCCGATGGGGGACTGGATGCCGGTGGTCTGCATGTCGATGCGGGTCTTGATCGGCATCACCCAGGAATTGTTCAGGCTGGGGAAGTCGACCTTTTCGTCGAGCCGTTCGATCAGGTCGTCGAGCGTCACGCCCTCGTCCCATTCCTCGCGCGGCTTGAGCGTGATGCTGGTCTCGATCATGGTCAGCGGGGCGGGGTCGGTGGCCGTGTTCGCCCGGCCGATCTTGCCGAATACCCGCTCGACCTCCGGTTCCTCGCTGATCAGCTTGTCCACCTGCTGCATCAGCAGGCGGGCCTCGCCGACCGACAGACCGGGCAGGGTAGTGGGCATGTACAACAGATCGCCCTCGTCGAGCCGCGGCATGAACTCGCTGCCCATGCCGCTGCCCAGTGACTCGAGCCGCGGCGCCCCCTCGAAAAGGCCCTGCCACCGTTGCTCGAGATCGCCTTGCCACTCGCTGACCTGCGCCTGCCAGTCGGTGTCCCCGGCCCACTTGAGCGGGGCGAGATAGCCCGAGATGCCGGCGAACGGCAGCACGGCGGTAAGCAACAGTAGCAGCGCGCCGACCAGCACGCTCTTCGGGAAGCGCAGCGCGGCGGCCAGGATCGGCCGGTAGCCCCAGATCAGAAAGCGGTTGAGCGGGTTGCTCTTCTCCGCCGGAATCCGGCCGCGGATGAAGTAGCCCATCAGCACCGGCACCAGCGTAACGGCCAGGCCCGCGGCCGCGGCCATGGCGTAGGTCTTGGTGTAGGCCAGCGGGGCGAACAGGCGCCCCTCCTGCGCCTCGAGGGCGAACACCGGCAGGAACGACAGGGTGATGATCAAGAGCGAGAAGAACAGCGCCGGCCCCACCTCGCCGGCCGCCCGGCCGATCAGATGCCAGTGTTCATCGCCCTTCGGCGCCTCGCCGTGCTGGTCTCGGTAGCGGGCGAGGTGCTTGTGGGCGTTCTCGATCATCACGATCGCGGCATCCACCATCGCGCCGATGGCGATCGCGATCCCGCCCAGCGACATGATGTTGGCGTTGATGCCCTGCCAGTGCATGACGATGAACGCCGCGAGGATGCCCAGCGGCAGGCTGACGATGGCCACGAACGCCGAGCGCAGGTGGAACAGGAAGATCAGGCTCACCAGGGCCACCACGATCAGCTCCTGGACCAGCTTCTTCTCCAGGAAGGCCACCGACCGCTCGATCACGCCGCTGCGATCGTAGGTGGTCAGCACCTCCACGCCCTCGGGCAGGCCGGACTTCACGTCCTCGAGCTTGTCCTTGACCGCGGCGATCACCTCGCGGGCGTTTTCGCCGTGGCGCATGACCACGATGCCGCCGACCACCTCGCCCTTGCCGTCGAGGTCCGCGATGCCGCGCCGTTCGGCCGGGCCGACCTCGACCCGGCCGAGATCGCGCACCGTGATCGGCGTGCCGGAGTCCGAGACGCCCACCGGGATCTGGGCGATGTCGTCCACCGAGGAGAGGTAGCCGCGGCTGGTGATCATGTACTCGGCGCCGCCGCGCTCCATGACGCCGCCCCCGACCTCGCGGTTGGCCTCGGCGATCGCGTCACGGACCCGGTCGATGGAAATCCCGAAGGTCCGCAGTCGCTGCGGATCGACGGTGATCTGGTACTCGCGCACCATTCCGCCGACGGTGGCCACCTCCGAGACTCCCTCGACCGATTCGAGCTGGAACTTCAGGAACCAGTTCTGCAGCGTGGTCAGCTCGGAGAGGTCATGCTGGCCGGTGGGATCGTTCAGTGCGTACTGGAACACCCAGCCCACGCCGGTGGCATCCGGCCCCAGGCTGGGGGTGATGCCCTCGGGCAGGTCCTCGCTGGCCTGGTTGAGGTATTCCAGCACCCGCGAGCGGGCCCAGTAGAGGTCGGTGCCTTCCTCGAAGGTGACGTAGGTGTAGGAGTCGCCGAAGAACGAGTAGCCGCGCACGGCCGTCGAGCCGGGCACGGCCAGCAGGCGGGTGGTCAGCGGGTAGGTGACCTGGTCCTGCACCACCTGCGGCGACTGGCCGGGGTAGCTGGTCTTGACGATCACCTGCGTGTCGGAGAGATCCGGAATGGCGTCCAGCGGGGTGGCCTTCCAGCTCGCCCAGCCGGCCACGGCCAGCAGGGCGGCGAGCAGGACGACCAGCACGCGCAGGCGGATGCAGGCGTGGATGAGTTTTTCGATCATGTCTGCCTCCCCTTAGTGCTGGTGACCGGACGAGTCGCCGCCGGACGAGTCCTTGTCCTTTGAACTCTCCGAGCCGCTCGAGCCGGACAGGCGCGAGAAGGCGGCCTGGACGTTGGATTCGGAGTCGA
>NZ_JBKHFB010000118.1:0-2684 GCF_046540515.1 Guyparkeria sp. | reverse complement strand
TCCACCATGGACCTTGAACGCCCCATGCAAGCCCGTCAAACCCGGGCAA
This sequence comes from Guyparkeria sp., assembly GCF_046540515.1. Classification (GTDB taxonomy): domain Bacteria; phylum Pseudomonadota; class Gammaproteobacteria; order Halothiobacillales; family Halothiobacillaceae; genus Guyparkeria. The sequence continues at coordinate 2,635 of NZ_JBKHFB010000118.1, read as the reverse complement.
AACCGCTTGCACGAGGGCCTGCACGAGGGCCTGCACGAGGGCCTGCAGTCGCTGATGACGTCAGTACCGATGACGAAAACGATAGACGAATAATGTATCAATCCAGTGAACAATCGATGACGGCGCGCGGCGGCAGCGATCCCAAACAGAGGCCCAGCGGGCGACGGCGTTTATGCCCCGCCTGCTGAGGCGTTTGCCGGCTCGGGACCTTGTCGCCGCACACGCAACGCCTTGAACAGCTCGATCACCAAGAGCAGAGAGACGGCGATGCCAAGCAACGCGGCCCACTCCCACAGCGGCACCGGGGCCGCACTTAGCACATCGCTCAGCCCCGGCAGGTACATCGCCAGGATGTGCACGCCCTGAGCGGCGATCACCGTGCCGATCAGGAATGGATTCGCGCGCAGCGGGAGGCGAAATGCCGAGCGCTCCTCGGAGCGGCAGTTGAAGATGTGCACGTTCTCAAACAGCACCATCAACAACAGCAGGCTGTTGCGGGCGTCGTACTCGCTCCAGCCCCAGACTTGGTGAAGCCAGTAGAAGACGGCGAAGGCGGCCACCCCCATGTAGAGACCGGAGACCAGGGTCTGCTCGATCATGCGTCGGTCGAAGATGGGCTGGTCGGGGGGTCTCGGTGGATGCTTGAGCACGTCCGGCTCGCCCTTCTCGAACGCCATGGCGACATCTTGGATGCCGTTCGTGACCAGGTTCAGCCACAACAACTGCACGGCGCCCAACGGCAGCGGCATGTTCAACGCAAAGGCGAGGACGAACAGCACAATCTCGGCGGCGCCGGTGCTGATCAGCAACCAGACCACCTTGCGCACGTTGGCGTAGGCGATGCGGCCCTGCTCGATGCCGTTGACGATGGATGCGAAATTATCGTCGGTCAGGATCAGGTCGGCGGCGCGCCGCGCAACCTCGGTCCCGGCCCGCCCCATCGCGACACCGATGTTGGCCTTGCGCAGCGCCGGCGCATCGTTGACGCCGTCGCCGGTCACGGCCACATAGTGCCCTTGCTGCTGCAAGGCCCCGACGATGGTGGTCTTCTGCTCGGGCTCGATGCGGGCGTAGACCGCAGCGCGACCTAGTCGCAAGCCGCCCGCGGCGTTTCCTTCAGCGCCTTCTCCCCGATCGTCAGCCGCCGCTTGGATCTCGGCGCCCGTGATGGCCTCGTCATGCTCCCCGGCGATCCCGAGCTCGCGGGCGATGCTGAGACCGGTTGCCGGATGGTCGCCGGTGATCATGCGCACGCCAACGCCGGCCTCGTGGCAACGACGCACCGCATCGGGCACCTCGGGACGCAATGGATCCATCAGGCCGACCAGTCCGAGCAAGGTCAACCCGCTCAGCTCGCCGTCTTCGAGCCGCCGCGCCGCCTCATCTGCATCGCCCTCGACCGGGCCGGCGGCCAGCGCGAGCACGCGGAAGCCGTGACCACTCAAGTCATCGACCTGGGCTTGCAGGTCGTCGGCGTCGGTACAGAGTGGCAGCACGGCCTCGGCCGCGCCCTTCACATGGACCTGCAGACCCTCGTCGCCCTGATTGAAGGTGGCGGCAAGACGGCGCGCGGCCTTAAACGGCACCCGGGCCTGCTCCGGGTGGCGCTCCAATAGCGCGTTGCGCGTCAGCCCCAGGCGCTGGCCGAGCACCAGGAAGGCCACATCGACGGTATCGCCGAGGATGTCGACCGTGCCGTCATCGCGCTCGTGCAGCTCGCCCTCGTTGCAGAGCACACCGGTCCGTGCGAGGCGGTATGCCGCCGCCTGCGTCTCCTCGTCGAGTTCGCGGCGACCCTGATCCTTGTCTCCATCGTCAAGCCGCAGCGGGTCACTGCGATCGTCATCGGCGGGATCGACCCGAATTCGGTCACCACCCGGCAGCGCAATACGTGTGACGGTGAGCTGGTTAGCGGTCAAAGTTCCGGTCTTGTCGCTGGCGATCAGGGTGCAGGTCCCCAGCCCCTCGACTGCCGGCAGGCGACGTACGATCACATTGCGCTCGGCCATCCGGTGTCGGCCGAGCGACAGCGCCACGGTAATCGCGACCGGCAGCCCGGCCGGGATGGCCGAAACCGCGAGCGCAACCGCGAAGAAGAAGATCTCGGCGAGGCCAGCACCCCGCAGGAACTGGGCAACGACCAGGAGCGCGACGGCACCCAGGACGACAAGTGCGATACGGTGCGTCAGGGTGCGCAGCCGGATCACGAGCGGCGGCTCGGTATCGCCGGCGCCGGTCAGGGAGCGCGCAATTCGGCCGACCTCGGTGGCCTCTCCGGTACGGCAGACCAGGCCCAGCGCCCGACCGTCGGGCACGTCGGTACCGGCATGGAGCATCGTTCGACGCTCGCCGACGCCGGCATCCTCGTCCAAGCTCGCATCGGCATCCTTCTCGACCGGCATCGACTCGCCGGTGAGCAGCGACTCATCGGCCCGCAGGTCTTCGGTCTCCAGCAGCCGCAGGTCTGCCGGGACCGAATCGCCGGCGACCAGCCGAACCCGATCCCCGGGGACCAGATCCTCGGCGTCGACCGTTTGCTCCCGGCCGTCACGCAGCACCCGGCTGCGGACCGTCATCATTGACTTCAGGGCCTGGGCGCTGGACTCGGCCTTACTTTCCTGGAGGGTGCCGATAA
>NZ_JBKHFB010000117.1:0-2812 GCF_046540515.1 Guyparkeria sp. | reverse complement strand
AACACCATGGCGGGTGCGCCACGGCGGTTTCGGCTGTCCGCACCCTTCGACCCACACGGATGCAAACGCGGTCTTTGGTAGGGGCCGCCACTGGCATCCCAAGTGCTTCTCAGGAGGGCACATGCCGACCATCACGCTACCCGACGGCAGTCAGCGTTCTTACGATCACCCGGTCTCGCTCGCCGAGATCGCCTCCGACATCGGCCCGGGACTGGCCAAGGCGGCCGTTGCCGGCAAGATCGACGGCAAGCTCGTGGATCTTGCCCGAACCGTCGCGGACGACGCCGAGATCGCCATCGTCACCGCGAAGGACCAGGAGGGCGTCGAGATCATCCGCCACTCCACCGCGCATTTGATGGCGCAGGCGGTCAAGCAGCTCTACCCCGAGGCGCAGGTCACCATCGGCCCGGTGATCGACCAGGGTTTCTACTACGACTTCGCTTTCGACCGGCCCTTCAACGACGAGGACCTGGAGAAGATCGAGACCCGCATGCGCGAGCTGGCCGCCGAGGGCGACGAGCTCGAGCGCCGCGTGATCGAGCGCGACGATGCCGTGCGCTTCTTCAAGGACCTGGGCGAGGACTACAAGGTCGAGATCATCAAGGACATCCCGGGCGAGGAGCAGCTCACGCTCTACACCCAGGGCGACTTCACCGATCTCTGCCGCGGCCCGCACGTGCCGCACACCAACAAGCTCAAGGCCTTCAAGCTCCTAAAGGTGGCCGGAGCCTACTGGCGCGGCGACTCGGACAACGAGATGCTCACCCGCGTCTACGGCACCGCGTTCGCCAGCGAGAAGGAATTGAAGCGCTACCTCAAGCAGCGCGAGGAGGCCGAGAAGCGCGACCACCGTCGTCTCGGCAAGCAGCTGGATCTCTTCCACTTCCAGGAAGAGGCGCCGGGTCTCGTGTTCTGGCACCCGCGCGGCTGGGCGATCTGGCAGGTGATCGAGTCCTACATGCGCGACGTGTACAAGCGCTCGGGCTACGCGGAGATCAAGTGCCCGCAGATCCTGGACGTCTCCCTGTGGAAGAAGTCGGGCCACTGGGACAACTACCAGGAGAACATGTTCTTCACCGAGTCGGAGAAGCGCACCTACGCGGTCAAGCCGATGAACTGCCCGGGCCACGTCCAGGTGTTCAACCACGGCCTGCATTCCTACCGCGACCTGCCGATCCGCTACGGCGAGTTCGGCTCCTGCCACCGCAACGAGCCCTCCGGCGCGCTGCACGGCATCCTGCGCGTGCGCGGCTTTACCCAGGACGACGGCCACATCTTCTGCACCGAGAAGCAGATCGAGCCCGAGGTACGCGCCTTCCACGGCCAGGCGCTCGAGGTCTACGAGACCTTCGGCTTCACCGACGTTCAGGTGAAGATCGCCACCCGCCCGGACAAGCGCATGGGCAGCGACGAGGTCTGGGACGAGGCGGAAGAGGCCCTGCGCAGCGCGCTGCGTGCGGCGAACGTCGAGTGGGAGGAACTGCCGGGCGAAGGCGCCTTCTACGGGCCGAAGATCGAGTATCACCTCTCGGATGCCATCGGCCGGACCTGGCAACTGGGCACCATCCAGGTGGACTTCATGATGCCCGAGCGCCTGGGCGCGACCTACGTCGACGAGCACAGCGACCGCAAGCACCCGGTGATGCTGCACCGCGCCATCGTCGGCTCGATGGAGCGCTTCATCGGCATCCTGATCGAGCACCACGCCGGCCAGATGCCGACGTGGCTCGCCCCGGTGCAGGCTGTGACCATGGGCATCACCGACCGCCACGCCGAGTACGTCGATGCGGTCGCCGAGCGTCTCAAGGCCGCCGGGCTGCGCGCCGAGGCCGATCTGCGCAACGAGAAGGTCGGCTTCAAGATCCGCGAGCACACCCTCGAGCGCGTGCCCTACCTGCTGGTCGCCGGCGACCGCGAGATCGACGCCGATTCGGTGTCCGTGCGCACCCGCTCGGGCGAGGACCTCGGCTCGATCACGGTCGACGAGCTGATCGAGCGACTGAAGGGCGAGATCGCCGAGCACCGCTGAAAACGGGTGACAGGCCGCCGTTGGCCACCGGCGGCGGTTCTGTGCTAATTTTTCGCAAACATTCTCCCGGGGGCCACCCCTTGGGGTACTATTCCGTTCAAACCTGACTGGAGGGTACGAACATCGCTCAACAACGCGGAAAGGGTCCAGCCAAAAGCGACGACCCCAGAATCAATGATCAGATCACGATTCGGGAAGTTCGACTCGTCGACGAGAACGGCGAGCAGGTTGGTGTCGTCGACACGGACAACGCAAAGGAACGCGCCGCCGCGGCCGGGATGGACCTGGTAGAGGTCTCCCCCACGGCCAAGCCGCCGGTCTGCAAGATCATGGACTTCGGCAAGTTCAAGTATCAGCAGAGCAAGAAGGCGGCCGAGGCGCGCAAGAAGCAGAAGCAGATCGAGGTCAAGGAAGTGAAGTTCCGTCCCGGTACGGAAGATCACGACTACCAGGTCAAGCTGCGTAACGCGACGCGCTTCCTCGAGGCCGGCGACAAGGTCAAGATCACCCTGCGCTTCCGCGGCCGTGAGATGGCTCACCGGGACCTCGGTGCCGAGTTGCTGTCCCGCATCGAGGAAGACCTGTCGGATCTGGCCACCGTCGAGCAGAAGCCGCGCATGGAGGGTCGCCAGGCCACCATGGTGATGGCACCGCGAGCGAGCAAGTAGTGCCGGCCTGATCGCGAATCCGCGACCGGCCCGCATCGACCCCGCCCTTCCCGGCGGGGTTTTTTACATCGCCCCTCCCGAGTGCTGACGGGCGACGGCCCGTTACCGGTAACGG
>NZ_JBKHFB010000116.1:0-2911 GCF_046540515.1 Guyparkeria sp. | reverse complement strand
GGATCGGGTCGTTGGGGTCGCCGTCGAGCTTGAGCAGGGTCTGGTTGACCCGCTTGAGAAAACGCACCACGTCCTCCTTGTCGTGGGCCTCCTCGAAGATGCCCACGCGGATGCCGCCGAGCTGGGCACGACGCTTCATCAGCGCCTTGTCGCGCAGCAACATGGCCTGGCCGAACAGCTTGGGCTTGTCCAGGAGCACCGAATTGATCGCCCCGGCCCATTCGACGGTCTCCTCGTAGAGCGGAATCGCCACGTCCACACCCTTTTCCTGCAGGGTGTGCGCGATTTCCAGGGAACGATCGTTCAGCCGCTCGAAGTTCCACGGGATGTAGGGAATGTCGTGCTGCTCGCAGTATTCCTCGGCCCAGTCGGGGGCGACCACGACGTAGCGGCGATCGAACGTCTCGGCCGCCTCGACCGCATTGAGCGACCAGCCCAGCAGGGCAACGAAGCCTTTCTCGGGATTCTTTTCCATGGGTACCTCTGATTCGGGCGAAATGGATTTTCAAGCCGACACGGGCTTACCGGCACGTCCATTTGTGCCGCGCGAATCGGTGAAGCGATGCTTAGAGCCTAGTCGACCAATGGGCCATATGTGGCCGAGACGTCCGGTCGACTCGAGAGGTAGCCGCCGTTCGGGTCGCCGCGCGACCGGACTCACGGCCGCTCGTGACGCGGGTCGGGAAGAACGGGGCGCTCGGGTCTAGCCTTGTGATTCAACGCACCGTGCCGGAGGTCTCATGTCCCGTCTTGCCCGATTCGTTCCCGCTCTGGCCAGCCTTGCCGCCGCCGTGATTCCGACGACCGCCGTGGCCGAGTCGTACTGGGACACCCTGGAATGGCAGGTGCGCCCGTTGGTGCTGGTGGAGGGCGGCCCGGAGGCCGATGACTGGACCGGACGACTGCTGGGCGATCGCTGCGCGCTGGTCGAGCGTCGCATTCACTGGTTGGTCATCGAGGAGAATGGAACGGTGCAGCGCCGGTTCGATGGCGGCGAGACGGCCGAATTCGAGTCGACCACGCTCGATGAAGAGGCGGCCTCCAACGTACGTGAACGGGTGGGATGGTCCAGTGGTGATGGTACCCGCCTGCAGTTGTTCGGTCTGGACGGGCAGGAAAAGTACCGCGGTCAGCCGGATGGGCTGGCCACCATCTGGTCACTGATTGACGGCATGCCGATGCGCCGTGCCGAGATGGGGCGTGAACCGGATGATTGCCGTGACTGACATGCATATCGCCCGAGAGGAGCGGGATCAGAAAATTCGATAAGGCGCATATTGATTTGCCCGACGCGACGCGCAAGGATGGCAGTGAGCCTAATCGTTAGCTGACTTTCTTTCGTCGCGCTCACTCAAGGAGGAACCCATGATCCGTCGCTTCACCCGTCTTCTTCAGGCAGCCGGTCTCGCCATGGCCGCGCTGGCACTCGCGCCGACCGTGGTCGCCGAGAATCTGCACAACCGCGCCGCCATCGATGGGCTGGAGAGCGTCAAGGCCGTCTACGACGTGCGCAAGTCCAATCCGAACGCGCTGGACATGTACCTGAAGGCCATCATCACCAACGTCGAGAACCTCGAGAAGGAGGGCGTTCAGGCCGATCTGGTGATGGTGTTCATCTCCCATTCGGTCAAGTTCATCAATACCGCACCGGCGCTGGAGACCGAGGCCGACTACGGCGACGCGCTGGCCAGCATTGCCAAGAGCGTCGAGACACTGCAGGAGTTGGGCGTGCGCATGGAGGCCTGCAACGGGGCTACCCGGGCGTTCGATGTCGACAACGACACCCTGCTGCCGGGGATCGAGCCGGTGCGCTCGGGCTTCATCTCGCTGATGGGCTACCAGAACAACGGCTACGCCCTGATCCCCGTGTACGATTAGGGGAGCGGCCCAGGCGGGGATCGGTGCGAGTCGGGTCTTCCCGGTCGACGGCTGCATTGAATCGGCAAGGCCCGTTCCCGGGTCGGCAGCAATTGTTTACCACCCGCCTTCAAGGCGGGTTTTTCGATGGCAGGAGAGGGAAGGAAACCATGACCGACGGCAAACCGACGATCGGCCTGGCGCTGGGCAGCGGGGCGGCGCGTGGCTGGGCACATATCGGCGTGATCCGCGCGCTGGAGGGGGCCGGTCTGCGCCCGTCAATGGTGGCCGGTTGTTCGATTGGTGCGCTGGTCGGTGCCGGTTATGCCGGCGAATCGCTGGACAAGCTCGAGGACTGGGTGCGCGGGATCCGCTCCTGGGACGTGATGCGGCTGCTGGATATACGGCTGGGTGGCGGGCTGATCGAGGGGGACAGCCTGATGCGCTCGCTGGCACGGCAGGTCGAGCCGGTGGATATCGAGAACCTGCGGGTGCCATTCGCCGCGGTGGCCACCGACCTCGAGGCCGGTCGCGAGGTCTGGTTGCGCGAGGGCAGCCTGATGGAGGCCGTGCGTGCCTCGATCGCCGTGCCCGGGCTGATGTCGCCGGTACGCAACCAGGGGCGCTGGCTGGTCGACGGTGGACTGACCGACCCGGTGCCGGTCTCGTTGTGCCGGGCGCTGGGTGCCGACGTGGTGATCGCGGTCAACCTCAACAGCGATCTCGTCGGGAGGCACGTGCGTGACATTCGCGGGGCGGCGCGTCACGACACCGATAACGTCAGCGGCCTGCGCAAGTGGGTCGAGGGCGTGGACGCGCGCTTTCTCGACGGTCGGATAGGCGAATGGCTGGAAGAACGCGACAAGGACGAGCCCACGCCCGGCATGCTCGACGTGATGGCCGGCGCGATCAACATCATGCAGGACCGCATCACGAGAAGTCGCATGGCCGGCGACCCGCCAGAGCTGCTGATCTCCCCGCGGCTTTCGCACATCGGCCTGCTCGAGTTCGAGCGCGCCGCCGAGACCATCGAGGTCGGTCGCAAGGCCGCCGA
>NZ_JBKHFB010000115.1:0-2972 GCF_046540515.1 Guyparkeria sp. | reverse complement strand
CATGAAACTGATTACGGCAATCATCAAGCCCTTCAAGCTTGACGACGTTCGAGAGGCACTCGGCGGCGTCGGCGTGAAGGGGATCACCATGACCGAGGTCAAGGGCTTCGGTCGTCAGAAAGGCCACACCGAGCTCTACCGGGGCGCGGAATACGTGGTCGACTTCCTGCCCAAGGTGAAGCTGGAAATGGTCGTCGACGACAGCCTCGCCGACCAGGTGATCGAGGTGATCACCAACGCGGCCAGCACCGGCAAGATCGGTGACGGCAAGATCTTCGTCTCGCCGATCGAGGAAGCCATTCGCATCCGGACCGGCGAGACCGGTACGGACGCCCTTTAAGCGGAGGATTTCACCGTGGAAACTCAAGTCATCGAACTGGGCTATGCCCTCGATACGTTCTACTTTCTGATCGCCGGTGCCTTCGTCATGTGGATGGCGGCGGGCTTCACCATGCTCGAGGCGGGCCTGGTGCGCTCGAAGAGCACCGTCGAGATACTGACCAAGAACATCGCGCTGTTCTCGATCGCCAGCATCATGTACATGGTGGTGGGCTACAACATCATGTACGGCGACGGCGTGTCCAGCATCATCCCGGGCCTTTCGTTCTTCCTCGGAGGCGACAACACGGCGGCCGAAGTCGCGGCGAGTGGTGGCGACATCTACTACTCCAACATGGCCGACTTCTTCTTCCAGGTCGTGTTCGTGGCCACCGCCATGTCGATCGTCTCGGGCGTGGTCGCCGAGCGGATGAAGCTGTGGGCCTTCCTGGCCTTCACCGTGGTGCTCACCGGTCTGATCTACCCGATCCAGGGCTACTGGAGCTGGGGTGGCGGCCTCCTGAGTGATCTGGGCTACTCCGATTACGCCGGCTCGGGCATCGTCCACTTCACCGGAGCGGTCGCCGCCCTGGCGGGTGTGCTGCTGCTCGGTCCGCGCAAGGGCAAGTTCGGTCCGAATGGCCAGGTCAATGCCCTGCCGGGTGCCAATCTGCCGCTCGCGACACTGGGTACGTTCATCCTGTGGCTCGGTTGGTTCGGCTTCAACGGTGGTTCGGAACTCAAGGTCTCCGACGTGGGCTCGGCCAACGCGGTGGCCCAGGTGTTCACCAACACGAACCTCGCGGCTGCCGGTGGCGTGATCGCGGCGATGATCGCCTCCAAGCTGACCTTCGGCAAGGTCGACCTGACCATGGTTCTCAACGGCGCGCTGGCCGGTCTCGTCGCCATCACCGCCGACCCGGCGTCTCCGTCGGCCCTGCTGGCCACCCTGATCGGTGCGATCGGCGGCGTGATCGTGGTCTTCTCCATCCTTGGCTTCGAGAAGATCAAGATCGACGATCCGGTCGGTGCCCTGTCGGTGCACGGTGTTGCCGGTATCTGGGGTGTGCTGGCGGTGCTGCTGTCGAACGACGAGGCGACCCTGGGCGGTCAGCTGGCGGGCCTGGTCCTGATCGGCGGTTTCGTCTTCGTCGCCAGTCTGGTGATCTGGCTGATCCTCAAGGCCGTCATGGGCCTGCGCATCAGCGAGGAAGACGAGCAGGAAGGCGTCGACTCGGCCGAGTGCGGCATGGAGGCCTACCCCGAGTTCACCAACAAGTAAGGACAGTCGAGTAACGCGACGACACAGGGACGTGTCGGCAAGATGAAGGCCCGGGCATTCGCCCGGGCCTTTTTGCGTGACGAACGGACGGCGGTTTCTCGATCCGGATCAGTCGCGTGGCGAGTCCGTTCGCCCCCTGTCCTGCCGGATTCCCTGGGCGCCGAGGAAGGCCTCGAACTGGGCCACCTGTTCCTCGGGAACGATCAGCTCGGCGGATACCTGCGGGCCGTATTCGATCGACAGCAGTGTCGCCCCGTGGCCGTCGAGCCAGTGACGCAACGGCTGCTCGGCGGCGAAGTCGAAGATGACGGTGAATCGGCGTTGCGGGCGGTGTTCGGTCAGCGGCAGTTCGGCGAGCACTCGCTGCGTCGCCCCGGCATAGGCGCGCACCAGGCCGCCGGCACCCAGCTTCACGCCGCCAAAGTAGCGGGTAACCACCACGATCACGTCCCCGAGGCCCTTGTGCTGGATGACATTGAGAATGGGCTTGCCGGCCGTGCCGCCGGGTTCGCCGTCGTCGCTCATCGCCGCCGTGGCGGCCGCATCCGGGTTGCCGATCAGGTAGGCCCAGCAGTGATGACGGGCGTCGGGATAGTCGGCTCGGACCGACTCGACGAACGCCAGGGCCGCGTCGCGGCTGTCCACCGCGCCGGCGCGGGCGATAAAGCGGCTTTTCTTCGCCTCGAGTTCACGCTCGAGCGTTCCGGCCGGAGTGAAGAACGACGAGGTGGGGGACGGTGACGACATGGGTGGACAACCGGGGCGATGAACTGGGTGACGGGCGAAGCAGGGCCACAACGTAAAACGCCTGCCATCGGGGCAGGCGTGTGCCGGGCGACCGAGGCCGGGGGGCGGGTCAGCGAGCGAGCTTGGACTCGACCGCGTCGCGGGTCTCGCGCCCGGCCAGCTGTTCGACCAGGGCGAGGGCGAAGTCCACGGCGACCCCGGGACCGCGCCCGGTGATCAGGTTGCCGTCGACCACCACAGCCTCGTCGGTCACCTCGACGCCCTGCGTCTCGTCGGCACCGAGGGCGCCCGGGAAATGCGTGATGCGGCGGCCCTTGAGCAGCCCGGCGGTGGCCAGCACCTTCGGCGCGGCGCAGATCGCACCGATCCAGCGTCCTTCGGCCGACTGGTCCTGGAGGCGCTTGAGTACCCGCTTGTCGGCGGCCAGGTTGTTCGCGCCGGGTTGGCCGCCGGGCAGTACGATGGCATCGAAGACCCGGGTCTCGTCGAGCAGGGTCAGGTTGGTGTCCGCGACCACCGTCGTGCCACGTGAACCGGTCACCTTGTCTTCGTGCAGCGCGGAGACCTCCACCTGGATGCTGCCACGACGCAGGATGTCGATGGTGGTGATGGCCTCCAGGTCCTC
>NZ_JBKHFB010000114.1:0-3108 GCF_046540515.1 Guyparkeria sp. | reverse complement strand
AGGTTCCTTTGCTAGACTGGGCCGATTCCCATGCTCGCCGGCCAAATGCCGGCTCTCGACGAACACGACATGACCGCATCCGAGGACCCACGCACTGCATGAACGCCTGGCTCATCTTGTTGGCCGCCGGCCTGTTGGAAATCGTCTGGGCGACCGGGCTGCGCTTCACCGACGGCTTTTCCCGGCTGGTGCCCACGGTGGTGGTCCTGGCCATTGCCTGGGCGAGCTTTTACCTGCTCGCGCTGGCGATGCGCGAGATCCCGATGGGCACGGCCTACGCCGTCTGGACGGGCATCGGCGCGACTGGCGTGGCGTTGCTCGGCATCCTCTGGTTCAAGGAACCGGTGACGGCCGCCCGACTGGGGTTCATCGCACTGATCGTGATCGGCATCGTCGGTTTGAAATGGTCCTCGGGCAATCACTGAGTCGTCAGGCAGCAAGAGTACACACGCCATGAAACCTTCCTCCCTTTCAGCCAGCGAACAGCCGGGACCCGCCCCCGCCTTCTCGCGCCTGGGCATTATCGTCAAGCCGGACGGTGGCGAGGCGCTGGACGAGGTCTACCGCAACCTGGTGAGCGTTGCCGAGGAGCACGGGGTGGACTGGGCGCTGGAGGAAGGCGCCGAGAACCCGGTCCCATCGATCAAGGCGGCCCGCTTCTCGCGCGACCGGCTGGATCGCGACCTGATCGTGGTGATTGGCGGAGACGGCACGATACTCAACGCCGCCCGCTCACTGTGCCAGCACGAGGATGTCGCGATCCTGGGCGTGAACCTCGGCCGACTCGGCTTTCTCGCCGATGTCAGTCCCAACGACCTCGACCGTCACCTCTCGGCCATCCTCGACGGGCGATACTGCGAGGAGCGCCGCTTCCTGCTCCAGGGGAGCCTGGTGCGCAACGACACCCGTATCATGGAGTCCGTCGCCCTCAACGACGTGACCTTCAAGATGCGGGACCCTGTCCGCATGGTCGAATTCGAGATGTGCATCGACGGCACCCTGGTCAACCAGCAGCGCTCGGACGGGGTGGTGGTCTGCACCCCGACCGGCTCGACCGCCTATGCGCTCTCGGCCGGTGGCCCGCTGATCGCCCCGGACCTGCATGCCGTGGGCATCGTCTCGATCTGCCCGCACACGCTCAGCTACCGACCCATCGTGGTCGACGCGCACCACCTGATCGAGATCCGCCCGGTGGAAGGCTCACGCGGCGGCGGTGTGGTCAGCTTCGACGGCCAGCTCAACCAGCCTCTGGAATACGGCGACGTGCTCGCGATCTCGAAGTACGAGCACGACATCCGCCTGATCCACCCGGCCGGTCACGACCATTATTCCCTGCTACGCGACAAGCTCTGCTGGAGCGAGCAGACGTTCTAGCCCGGATATTTCATGAAACATCCGGCTAACCGGGCAAATAACCGGGCAAAGGAATCCGCCTGACATGCTGACCACCCTCTCGATCCGCCAGATCGCCCTGATCGACCAGCTCGAACTCGATTTCGCCGCCGGCATGACCGCGCTGACCGGCGAGACCGGCGCGGGCAAGTCGATCTTGATCGACGCGATCGGCCTGCTGCTGGGCGATCGCGCCAACATGAACCTGCTGCGCGCCGGCTGCGACCAGGGCGAGGTCACCGGGGAATTCCGACTGCCGGTGGACAGCCCGGCGGCAGACTGGCTGGAGGAACAGGAGCTTGCCGACGCGCCCGAGGGCGAATCGCAGCCGCTGATCGTGCGCCGGTTGCTGTCCCGAGACGGGCGCTCCAAGGCCTGGATCAACGGCCGCCCCGTACCGGGGCAGACCCTCAAGGGCATCGGCCGGCACCTGATCGACATCCACGGCCAGCACCAGAACCAGCGGCTGATGCAGGCGAAGACCCAGCTCGCCCTGCTCGATCACTTCGGCGACCTCAAGGGGCCGGTGACCGAACTCGGCCGCCTGAGCCGTCGGATCCATGCCGACGAGGACGAGCTGGCTTCCCATCGCGCCGAACAGGACTCGCGCGCCGACCGACTCGCCTTCCTCGAGTTCCAGCTCGAGGAGATCGAGCGGGTCGACCCGCAGCCCGACGAGTTCAACCAGCTGCATGCCGAGCTCAAGCGCCTCTCCCGCCTGGACGAATGGCGGCAGGTGCTGGCCGACCAGATGGCCGCGCTGTTCGACGAGGACGGCAACGCCCACGACCGCATCGGTGCCGCCGAGCAGGCCCTCTCGCGGATCGCGGACCTCGACGAGTCGCTCGGCCCGGTGATCGAGACCCTGCAGTCCGCCGAGATCCAGATCGCCGAGGCGGTCGACACCCTGCGCGACCGACTCGAATCGGCCGAGGCGGACCCCGAGCGATTGGCCACGGTCGAATCGCGACTGGATACCCTGCACGAACTGGCACGCAAGCACCGGGTCTCCCCGGAGATGTTCGAGCAGCACATCCACGACCTGCGCGAGGAACACCAACGGCTCAGCCGGGCCGGCGGATCGGTCGAGGAGCTCGAGACCCGCCTGGCGGAAAACCGGGCCGCCTACGACAGGCTAGCCGCCGAAGTCAGCGAGAAACGACGCGCCAGCGCCCGTGAGTTGGCCAAACGCCTCAAGGCCTCGATCCGCGAACTGGGCATGCCCAACGGCGAATTCGAGGTACGCCTGACCCAGCCCGAGGCACTCGCCGAACGCCGCGGCGAGCGCGGTATCGACGAGGTCGTGTTCCTGATCAGCGCCAACCGCGGTCAGCCGGTCGCCCCGCTCGACCAGATCGCCTCCGGCGGCGAACTGGCCCGCGTGAGCCTGGCGTTGAAGACGCTCACCGCCGGCGACGACCCGGTGGGCACCTTCATCTTCGACGAGGTCGACACCGGTATCGGCGGGGCCACCGCGGCGATCGTCGGCGCCCATTTGCGCGCGCTGGGCGAATCGCGGCAGGTGCTCTGCGTCACCCACCTGCCGCAGGTCGCCGCCCACGGCCACCATCAGGCACGCATCGAGAAGGACGAGCAGGCCGATTCCACTCGCACCTGGGTACGCGCGCTGGACGCCGATGAGCGGGTAGAGGAGCTCGCCCGCATGCTCGGCGGGCGGGCGGTCACCGACCAGACCCGGGCACATGCCCGCGAGCT
>NZ_JBKHFB010000113.1:0-3148 GCF_046540515.1 Guyparkeria sp. | reverse complement strand
CAGGGTGAGCTTGCCGATCACGTGCCCCGCCTCCAGCGCCCGGTGAGCGGCGCGCAGGTTATCGGCGTTGATGGGGCCGAGCACCTCGTGCCGGGTGGTCTTCAGTCGCCCCGACTCGAGCATGTCGGCCACCGTGTCGAGGATCTCGCCCTGTCGTCCCTTGTCCGGGGTGTCGAACCGCGGGCGGGTGAACATGTACTCCCAGAAGAACCCTACGCTCTTGTCGCGCAGTTCCTGGAACGGCAGCGGCTGCTTGTTGCCGACGATGCTGGCCAACCGGCCCTGCGGGGCGACCAGTTGCGCCATCGCCGTGTAATGCCGATCGAGATCGTTGAAGCAGGCGATCGCCGGGATCGAATCGACCTGGTGTTCGGCCAGTTGCGCGGGCAGGTCGCCGAAATGGTCGACCACCACGTCGGCACCAAGATCGAGGCACCACTGGCGCGACTCCGGCCGCGAGGCGGTGGCGATCACCGTCAGTCCGGCCGCACGGGCCAGTTGGATCGCCATGGAGCCCACCCCGCCGGCGCCGTTGATAAGCAACACCGGGGCACCGGCATCGGCGCCGTCCGGGTCCAGGCCCAGCCGGTCGAACAGCGTCTCCCAGGCGGTCAGCGCCGTCAGCGGCAGGGCCGCGGCATCGGCGGGATCGATGCCACGCGGCGCATGGCCGACGATCGCCTCGTCGACCAGCTGGAACTCGGCATTGCTGCCTGGCCGACCGATATCACCGGCGTAGAACACCACGTCGCCGGGGCGAAATCGCGTCACGGCCGATCCAACGGCGTCGACCACACCGAGGGCATCGAACCCCAGCACCCGAGGCGCCGGGTCGGCACGATTGTCCGGGTGATCCGGGTCGACGTGCCGCGGCGCACGCACCTTGGTATCGACCGGGTTGACGGACACCGCCTCCACCGCGACCCGCAGATCGGACGGCCCGGGCTCGGGCACCGCCAGCTCGTAGTCGGCAAATGCCTGCGGGTGGTCGATGGGCAGGTGGCGTTCGAATCCGATGGCCTTCATGACGGTTCCCCCATTCGGTCGGTCAATGACGCTCGAACACGGCGACCGGTGCATCGATCTCGACGATGCGCCAGTCGCAAGCGGCGGCCAGCCACTCGAAGGTGCGGGCGCGGAAGAAGATCACGTGGGTCGGATCGCGCCAGTAGTGCCAGTCCGCGAACCGGGCGGCCTCCGGGGCGAACCCGGTCTGCACGATCAGCGATCCACCCGGTCGCAGCAGCCGGGCGATCCGCTCGAACACCGCCCGCGGGCGGTGCAGGTGCTCGACCGTCTCGGTGCATGTGATCAGATCGTAGGTTGCCTCGTCCAGCGGCGCCTCGTCCGGGGCGAACAACGGATCGTAGCCCAGCATCTCGACCCCTGCCTCCCGTGCCACGGCGACCGGCACCGAGTCCGGTCCGCAACCGAAATCCAGGGCGTTCATGCCCGGGATCAGCCGCGCGCGCAGCCGCTCGATGCTCGGCGCCAGAAAGCGCCGGTAACCCGCGTCGGCGGCATCGTTCTCGTGCAACCCGTAGTACGCCCGCTCGGCATCGCGGTCGGGCCAGAGCGCCGGGTCGCGCACCACCAAGCGACAGTTGGGGCACTCGAGGAAGGCGATCGGGCGGCGGGCATTCTTCCTGCCGGTCGCAACGGTCATGAAGGACGAGAGCCTCGCCTCGCACACTGGGCAGCGCTCGGGCATGTCAGGCGACGAAGGTGGTGCTCAACAGGTAGGCCGTGTAGGCGAAGAAGGCGGCCAGCAGCACGCCGCCCTCGATGCGGGTGATGCGTCCCGGCCCGCGAAAGCCGTAGGCGAACAGGAACAGGGCCAGGGTCAGCACGCCCATCACCAGCATGTCGCGGGTAAACACCTCGGGCTCGGCGACCATCGGGTGGATCACGCCGGCGAGCCCCACCACGCCCAGGGTGTTGAACAGGTTCGAACCGATGACGTTGCCCAGCGCCATGTCGTGCTCGTTCTTGCGCAAGGCGGCTATCGAGGAGGCCAGCTCGGGCAGGGACGTCCCGATCGCGACCACCGTCAGGCCGATGACGAGATCCGAGACCCCGAAGAACTGCGCGATATCCACCGCACCCCAGACCAGCAGGCGCGAACTGGCGATCAGCAGCACCAATCCGATCGCGATCCAGATCAGGGCCTTCTTGAGCGGCATCGGATGGGCGACCAGCTCCTGCTCTACCTCGCTACCCAACGGGTCGACCTGCCCGCGGCGCCCCTGGTAGATGTTCCAGCCCAGAAGCCCGACCAGCAGCACCAGCAGGACGATACCTTCCAGACGGGTTATCTCCCCGTCGTGGACCTGCAGGGCGGCCACGGCCGTCACCGCCAGCAGGATGGGCATCTCGCGCCGAACCACCTGCGAGTGGACCGCGATCGGGGCGATCACCGCCGTCAGGCCGAGGATCAGGGCGATATTGGCGATGTTCGAGCCGTAGGCATTGCCCAGGGCGATGCCCGGGCTGCCATCGATCGCCGCCGTCACCGACACCACCATCTCCGGGGCCGACGTGCCGAACCCGATGATCACCATGCCGATCAGCAACGGCGACATGCCCAGATGCCTGGCGGTCGCCGCCGCACCATCGACAAATCGATCCGCGCTCCAGACGAGCAGCACCAGCCCCACCAGGACCGCCAACACGGGCACCAACATCGCCATCTCCTCGTTCGGAACTTCTCGATGATCGTTTCGGGCGCCACTTTACTGCAGAACACCGCCAATCGGAGAGCGACCGCATGCCAGATCACATGGGGTGCGAATCATTCCGGTTTGCATCCGCCTTATCCATTCCTTACTCTTCCCGGTCCACCAAGCCGCCGAGTCACCATGCCCGCAGCCCACACACCGAACCGCCTCCCTCGATCACAGCGACTGGTCTGGATCGCAGGCGCAGCCACCAGCCTCGTCCTGCATGCCCTCTTGATCTGGGCCGTACTGGCGTGGGCGCGGGACGAAGACCCCCTGACGACAGGCAGCCGTGGCGGCAGTCAGGCCGTGGAGGCGCAATGGGTAGACCTCAGCGAGACGAAAGACGCCCCGCCCACGCCACGCACCGAACAAGTGGAAGAACCGCCCCCGGAGGAAACTACCCCGCCCAATCACGTACCCATGCCGGA
>NZ_JBKHFB010000112.1:0-3149 GCF_046540515.1 Guyparkeria sp. | reverse complement strand
ACGGCGGCGAGGAATTCGTCGTCCTGCTGCCGGGACAGTCGCTGGCCCAGGCGACGGTGGTCGCCGAACGGATCCGCGAGGCGTTTCGGGGCAACTCCGCCTCCGAACTTGGTCCGGGAGGCACCGTGAGCCTCGGGGTGGCCCAGCTGCGAGAGGGGGACACCGCCAACACCCTGCTCGCTCGGGCCGACGCCGCCCTGTATCACGCCAAGGAGCGTGGGCGCGACCGGGTGGAACTCGCCCACTGACGCCCCTGCCGGAATCCGGTCGGGGGTGGTAGACTCGCGGATTTGCGCGCGGCGGCATCCATGATCGATCGACGCTGGCCGCGCGGCACCGGTTTCACTGCTCTGCGAGGCATAAAGCAATGTCGATGGAAGATCGCGATGGCCTGATCTGGCTGGACGGCGAGATGGTCGAATGGCGCGAGGCAAAGACCCACGTGCTCACCCACACCCTGCATTACGGCATGGGCGTGTTCGAGGGCGTGCGGGCCTACAAGACCGACCGGGGCACCGCGATCTTCCGCCTCGAGGATCACACCCGCCGGCTGCACAATTCGGCCAAGATCCTCGGCATGACACTGCCCTACACCGAGACCCGGCTCAACGAGGTCCAGCGCCAGGTCGTGCGCGAGAACGACCTCGAGAGCGCCTACATTCGCCCGATGGCCTTCTACGGCTCCGAGGGCATGGGTCTGCGCGCCGACAACCTCAAGGTGCATGTCATGGTGGCCGCCTGGCACTGGGGCGCGTACCTCGGTGCGGAGAACATCGAGAAGGGCATCCGCATCCGCACCTCGAGCTACTCGCGCCATCACGTCAACGTCACCATGTGCAAGGCCAAGGCCAACGGCGCCTACATGAACTCCATGCTCGCGCTGCGCGAGGCCACCGCCGCCGGCTACGACGAGGCGATGCTGCTCGACACGCAGGGCTTCGTCGCCGAGGGCTCGGGCGAGAACATCTTCATCGTCCGTGACGGGGTGCTCTACACGCCGGACCTGACCGCCGCACTAGACGGCATCACCCGTCGGACGATCATCGCGCTGGCGGACCAGTTCGGCATCCCGGTGGTGGAAAAGCGCATCACCCGCGACGAGGTCTACATCGCCGACGAGGCCTTCTTCACCGGCACGGCCGCCGAGGTCACGCCCATCCGCGAGGTCGATGACCGGCCGATCGGCAGCGGCGTGCGCGGCCCGATCACCGAGCGGCTGCAGAGCACCTACTTCGACCTGGTCGAGGGGCGTTACCCGCCGCTGGCCGACAACTGGATCGATTACGTGGAGGCACGCGCATGAACCCGGATACCGCGTCGCACCCGGACGACTACAAGACGCCCAACGCGGACAAGGTGGTCGAGGTGACCCAGGCGGACCTGCCGGTCTACTGCCCGCCCGAGGACGAGGCGTTGTGGAACTCGCACCCGCGGGTCTACATCCATCTCGAGCACAAGGGAGACGAGGCGCGCTGCATCTACTGCAGCGCGCTGTACAAGCTGATCGATTGAAGGGTGGTGCCAGAAGTTCCGGAGGCGCTGTGGGACGGACTTCAGTTCGACATCGACCGTCAGGTCGATTCCCCCAGCCGCTCGACGATCGCGTCGGCGACCTTCATGGTGTCGTCGACCGGCTCGTATTCCCACTGCGAGAGCGTGCCGTCGAACGCGCGGGTCACGCCTTCCTCGCGCAGCCCCCGGTGGAACCGCTCCAGGCGCTTCGAGTAGCGGCCGAAGTCGATCACGTAGAGCGGCTTGCCGGTCGACGCGGCCTCCGAGACCATCGAGGCGGAATCGCCGGTGACCACCAGGTGGTCGGCCAGCGCGAGGATGCCGAAGTAGGGGTTCGGGCCCTCGCCGTCCCACAGCAGGTGGGGGACGGCGGCGATGGCCTCGGCCAGTGCCCGGGTGTTCGCCTCGCCGGTACGCCGGGAGGGCGTGACGATCAGGCCGCCGCCTGACTCGCGCGCGGCCTGCGCCAGCTGCTCGCCGATCCGGCGGGCCTTGCCGGGCGTCAGCGTCATGCTCCGGTTCGAGCCGCCCAGCAGCACGCCGATCCAGGGGCGGGGCAGCCGGGCGAACCGCTCCCGGAACGCCCCGGCCGCCTCGTCGAGCTTCGCCCGGTTCACGTGATGGATCGCCCCGCGCGTGGGCAGCACGTTCGGGCCGGTCAGCCCGTCATGGCGGGGCGGTACCACCAGGTCGAAGTACCGGGGCGGTATCAGCGGATCCTGCACGTGCACCGTGAAGCAGCGCCCGCCGCTGGCGCGGCGGATGGCGATCGAGGCCGCCGCGCTGCGCCGGCCGCAGGTGATCAGCACGCGGGGCCACGGCGGGGCGATCGGATCCGATCCGGGCGTGAGTCTCGTCAGCGGGCGCGGCACCCAGTGCATCGGCAGGGCGCGCCAGGGACGACGCATGCCGATGGTCTTCTGCACCACCGGCCAGCCGGTGCGTTCGGCGACGGCCTCGGCCAGCCCGCGGGCCTGGTTGGCCATGCCGGCCTCGCCGGTGGTCATCGCCCAGATCTCGTTGACGGTCTCGGGGG
This sequence comes from Guyparkeria sp., assembly GCF_046540515.1. GTDB lineage: Bacteria > Pseudomonadota > Gammaproteobacteria > Halothiobacillales > Halothiobacillaceae > Guyparkeria. Next base: position 601 of record NZ_JBKHFB010000112.1, on the reverse strand, counting down.
TGTCACGCATCCGGACATGATAGCCTCTCGGCAGACCGCCGGGGGCGCTGGGAGAGGACGGCATGACAGGGAGTGAACGCAGTGACGACGGCCCGGCCCCGCGCCTGACCGTGGTGCAGATGCTGCCCGCCCTCGAGGGCGGCGGCGTCGAGCGCGGCACCATCGAGATCGCCCAGGCGCTGGTGGCCGCCGGCCACCGCGCCATCGTCGTCTCCGAGGGCGGCCGGCTGGTCGCGGAGCTCGAGGCCCTGGGCGCCGAGCACGTCGAGATGCCCGTCGGGCGCAAGGCGCTGACGACCCTGCGCTACATCCCGGCCGTGCGCCGACTGCTGCGCGACGAGCGCGTCGACATCCTCCACCTGCGCTCGCGCCTGCCGGCCTGGATCGGCTGGCTCGCCTGGAAGGGCATGCCCAGCACGTCGCGGCCGCATCTGGTCACCACCGTCCACGGCGCCTACTCGCCCGGCTGGTACAGCGCGGTGATGACGAAAGGCGAACGGGTCATCGCGGTCTCCGACAGCATCGTCGACTACATCCGCACGAACTACCCGAAGGTCGACCCCGCGCGCATCGTGCGCATCTACCGCGGCATCGACCCGGC
>NZ_JBKHFB010000111.1:0-3194 GCF_046540515.1 Guyparkeria sp. | reverse complement strand
TGCCAGCCGTCCTGGCGCACGGCATCGAGCACCGCCTTGACCGTGATGCACGCCGGCGGCCGGGCGGGCACGTGGCCGGGCGGCTCGCCCTGGGTCAGGCGCACCAGGCCGCGGCTGCGCAGCGCGGCCAGGGTCGCCGTGATCGCCTCGAGCGGGACGCCGAGGTCCTGGCTGAGGCGCTCGCCCCCGGGGCCCCGTTCACCCCGCTCGAACGCGCGGGCGATCAGCGCCATCAGCGCCAGCGCCAGGCGCTCGCGCTGCGCCGGGGCCAGGCGCGATGCGTCGCGGCCGCCGCGCACGAGGTACTGCGGGTACTGGCAGTAGAAGGCGATGCTCGAGCCCGTGAGCAGGATCAGCCAGGACAGGTAGAGCCAGATCATGAACAGCAGCAGGATGGCGAAGCCGGAGTAGACGGCCGTGTAGTTCGCCGAGCCGACGACGAAGCGGGCGAACAGATGCCCCAGGGATTCCCAGGCGATGCCGGCGATGGCGGCGCCGATGAGCGCCGGGCCGAGACGCACCCGCGTGTTCGGCATCAGCATGTAGACGAAGCAGAAGGCCGCGATGACGAGGATCCAGGGCACCATGCGCGTGCCCCACTGGTAGAGCGTGCCCAGGGGCTCGATCGCGATCAGCGTCTGGACCAGGTCGGTGCTGGCCAGTGTCGCCGTGATGCCCAGCGACAGGAACGCGAGCAGGGGCGTGATCAGCATGACGCTGAAGTAGTCGGACAGCTTGCGCACGAGCGTGCGGCTCTGCGGCACGTTCCAGGTGAAGTTGAACGCCTCCTCGACCTTCTGCACCAGCGAGATCGCGGTGTAGAGCAGGAAGGCGACGCCGACGGCGCCGAGCACGCCCACCTCGATGTTCTCGACGAAGCCGATGACGTTGTCGGTGATCTCGCCGGCGCGCTCGCCGAGCGGCGACAGGAAGTTCTCCAGCGTCGGGCGCAGCTGGTTGTGCACGCCGAAACCCTTGAGCACGGAGAAGCTGACGGCGATCAGGGGCACGAAGGCGAGCAGCGTGGTGAACACGAGGCTCATGGCGCGCAGGGTGAGCTGGCCCGCGGCCAGATCGCGTGCGACCGCTATGGCCAGGCGGATGGCCTTGACGCCGGTGCGTTGCCAGCTCGGCAGGGTGTCGAGGGGGCGCTGCCAGACCCGGTCATCGAACTGTCGGTAGAGCTGCTGGAACCGCTCCATGCGCCGCCCCTGCCCGCCGTCCGGTCGGGTGGTTACCGCTTCATCAGCTCGAAGAACTCGTCGTTGGTTCGCGTCTGCTGCATGCGGTTGATGAGGAATTCGATCGCCTCGAGGTCCTCCATCGAGTGGAGGAACTTGTGCAGGATCCAGCTCTTCTGCAGCTCCTCCTGGCCCATGAGCAGCTCCTCGCGGCGGGTGCCCGAGCGATTGATGTTGATGGCGGGATAGATGCGCTTGTCGGCGATCTTGCGGTCGAGGTGGAGCTCCATGTTGCCGGTGCCCTTGAACTCCTCGTAGATGACCTCGTCCATCTTCGAGCCGGTGTCGATCAGGGCGGTCGCGAGAATCGTCAGGCTGCCGCCCTCCTCGATGTTGCGCGCGGCGCCGAAGAAGCGCTTGGGCCGGTGGAGCGCGTTGGCGTCGACGCCACCGGTCAGCACCTTGCCGGAGGAGGGCACGACCGTGTTGTACGCGCGCGCGAGCCGCGTGATCGAGTCGAGCAGGATCACCACGTCGTGCTTGTGCTCGACCAGGCGCTTGGCCTTCTCGATGACCATCTCGGCGACCTGGACGTGGCGGCTCGCGGGCTCGTCGAAGGTCGAGGACACCACCTCGCCCTGCACCATGCGGTCCATCTCCGTGACCTCCTCCGGGCGCTCGTCGATGAGCAGCACGATGAGGTAGCACTCGGGGCTGTTGGCCGCGATGCTCTGTGCGATGTTCTGCAGCATCAGCGTCTTGCCGGCCTTCGGCGGTGACACGATCAGCCCGCGCTGGCCCTTGCCGATCGGCGCGACGATGTCGATCACGCGCGCGGTGATGTCCTCGGTGGAGCCGTTGCCGCGCTCCATGCGGAATCGCGTGCTGGCGTGCAGCGGCGTGAGGTTCTCGAACAGCACCTTGTCCTTGGCCGACTCCGGCGGTCCGAAGTTGATCTCGTCGACCTTGAGCATGGCGAAGTAGCGCTCGCCCTCCTTGGGCGGGCGGATCTTGCCGGTGATGGTGTCGCCGGTACGCAGGTTGAAGCGCCGGATCTGGCTCGGCGAGACGTAGATGTCGTCGGGGCCGGCGAGGTAGGAGCTGTCGGCCGAGCGCAGGAAGCCGAAGCCGTCCTGGAGGATCTCGAGCACGCCGCCGCCGTAGATGTGCTCGCCCTTCTTCGCGCGCGCCTTGAGGATCGCGAAGATCACGTCCTGCTTGCGCGACCGGGCCACATTCTCGATGCCCATGTCCTGCGCTAGCTTGATCAGTTCGGCGGCCGGCTGGGCCTTGAGTTCGGTCAGATTCATCGGCGTTCTTATGGCTTCAACGGGTTGGCGGTGTAACGCGACTGGGCACACTACGACGTGCCCGGCAGGCAATCGAAAGTCTCAACGAAAAGATAGGACCTGGGAGGCTCCGCTGAGGCGTGTCGGAACCTGATTGGCTGACGAAGCTAGCATGCCCGACCCGCCTCGTCTACCCAGGGCCGTCCCGGGGGCCCGCCCGCGTGCGGCGGGCTCCGGCGGGCTACTGCAGCGGCGGCGTGGTGGCAAAGTCCGCCGCCCGGCAGCCGATCGGACGGCCGGCCATCGCGGGCGGCCGGCGGCCGCCATCGACGAGGTGGTCTATGCCAACATCTTCGTGGGGCTGACCCGCTTCGCCCCCGATGGCTCCATCGTGCCGGCCCTGGCCGAAAGCTGGGAGGCGAACGCGGAGGCCACCGAATACACCTTCCGCCTGCGGGACGGCGTGACCTTCCACGACGGCACCACGATGGATGCCGAGGACGTCAGGTTCACCCTCGACCGGGCGCGGGCCGAGGACTCGACCAACGCGCAGAAGGCACTTTTCGCCGGCATCGAGAGCGTCGAGGTGGTGGACCCGCTGACCGTGCGCGTCACGCTGTCGGCCCCGGACGGCAACTTCCCGTTCAACATGGCCTGGGGCGACGCGGTGATCGTGGCGCCGGAAAGCGTCGAGAGCCTCGCGACCGCACCGGTCGGCACCGGC
>NZ_JBKHFB010000110.1:0-3380 GCF_046540515.1 Guyparkeria sp. | reverse complement strand
CTGATCGACCTGTGGATCCTGCGCTGCATCTCCCATCACCTCGACTCGGCGCTCGAGGTGGTCGAGACCACGCCCGGTCGTTTCGGCATGACCGCCACCTTCAGCGCCCCAATCCTGATCGGTGAGCCGGACAGCGGTGACCGACTGGCCGGGCAGCTGGTGGCGGTCGTCTGTGGCTCGGCCCAGCACCGACGCGCCTGGCAGGGCAATCTCGCCGCGCTCGGGGCGAGCATCCAGATCGAACCGGATTTCGGCCAGCCGGTCGACCTGCTGTTCCTCGACGAGCGGATCGTCGAGCGCCACCACGACGACCCGGCCTTCGGCCAGTGGATCTCACTGGCCGGCCGGGTGATCGGCCTGTCCAGCCACCTGACCATCCGGGGGCGCCCGGCCGCGCCGCTTCACTGGGCCGACTTCACCCTGCCGCTGTTCATCCGTGCCCGGGCACTGGCCGCTTCACTGGAACGCGTACTGGGTGCCCCGGCGCCGGCGCCGGGCCACCGCCCGGAACGCATGGCGGCACCCCGGCCAGTCGAGGAACGTCCCGCCCGTCCAGGCCAGTCAACCAAGCCGGGCCGGCACGCGCTGTATTCGTTCGCCGGGCGCACCGCGCTGGTCATCGACGACGATCCCGTCTACCTTGCCCACCTGGGACAGACGCTGCGAGAGCTGGGCTTTCACGTGCTCGAGGCCCCCAACGGCAAGCAGGCTCTGGCGCTCGCCGACCACGAGGACATCGACGTGGTGTTCACCGACATGCACATGCCGGACATCACGGGGGCGGGTGTGGCGCGCATCCTCAAGAAACGCCCGCGCCACCTGGGAACCCCGATCATCGCGATCACCGCCAACCGGCAGGGAAACGTCCACCAGGACCTGTTGCACAGCGGAATCGAACGGGTGTTGACCAAGCCGGTCACCTCGGGTGACCTGCTGAGTGCGATCGGCGAATTTTTCCCGCTGGAGACGCACGGCCGGCGCGCGGCCGCCCCCCTTACGGCCGCATCAGACAACCGGCCGGACGGCCGCGATCCTTTCCTCACCCAATTGCTCCGCGACGAGCTGCCAGGCTATCGCCGCCTGCTGACCGAGGAGATCGAGGATCGCGACGCCTTGCGTCATGCCGCGCACAAACTGCGCGGTGCGGCGGCCTGCTGTCGGGAAACCGAATTGCAGACCCTTGCCGGCGAGCTCGAGGACGCCCTCGAGGCCAACGCGCCCGCTGAACGGATCGACCGGCTCATCGAGGCGCTGATCGACTGCATCGACCGGATCAATGCCAATCCCGTCTACGACAGCAACGTCACCTGACCATCCATCATGCCGTGCGTATTTAAGGGAAACGAGATTCAGATGCCGACGGTTCGCTGCTACGATGCCTTTAACAGGATCATCCCTCAGGGCCGTGTGATCAAACCGCGATCAGGGAAGGGAAAGGGACGATGCAAGGGGACCACATCGTGGCGAACGGGAGGGCGGATTCGGGCATGATCGTCTTTCTCTGCACGGCCTCCGGGCGCGTGACGAGCGCCAGTCCCCGCGCGAACGAGCTGTTTCCCGCCGACGGTAACCAGACCCTCCGCGAACGTCTGGAAAGCCGCCTGCGCCTCAACCCCAGCCCGTCACTGGGCAGCGTCCTGATCGATGGCGAGGAGACCTCGCTGGTCGGCCTGATGGACAACCGCGAGATCACTCTCGCCATCACTCCGCTGGACGAACACCAGCGCACGGTGGTGATCATCGAAAGCCTCTGCCCGCCCACCAGCGTGGATTCGCTCACCGGCCTGCCGGATCGCAGCGCGATGCTCGAGCGCATCCACGACATCCAGGCCGACGGTGAAGGCGGTCACCGCCTGATGCTGGTCGACATCGACCGGCTCAAGACCGTCAACGATTACCTCGGTTACCACGTCGGCGATCGCGTCATACGCGATCTCGCCGCTGCGATGCAGGCAGCCGTTCCCGACGACGTCATGGCCGCGCGCTGGAGCGGCCACGAATTCATGCTCCTGATTCCGCCGCGCCAGGCCGAATACAGCCCGCAGATCGCCGAGCGCATCCGTTCGGCGGCCGCCAGCGTGCACTTCCATCACGACGACAATGACGCGCAGCTAGGCACAGTGACCGTCAGCATCGGCCACGCCGCGCTCGGCCCCGGGGAGACCAGTCGCACCCAGCCACGCGACCAGCTCTCTTCGCTGAACGCGGCCGTCTACGAGGCCAAGCGCACGGGCCGTGATCGCGTAGTCAACGCCGACCGACTGCAACAGCCATCGGTCTACGCCACCGGCGGAGCACTCGACCGGGCAATCCACGAGGGACGCATCGTCGCCGCCACCCAGCCGATCGTGGATCTCAGGACCGGCGAAGTAGTCGCCGACGAGGCGCTCGCGCGCATGATCACCCCCGAGGGCGACATCATCCCCGCCGGCTTGTTCATCGAGGCGGCCTCTCGCCTGCAGATGGCCCACCGGATCGATTTCGAGATCATCAACCAGACCATCTCCAACTGCGTCGCCTCCATCGACCACCGGCCCATGGCCCATTTCGTCAACATCTCGGGCGACTTCCTGCAACACCCGGAGCTGATGGAACAGGTGATCACCAACGCGCAGAACGCCTGTGGGTGCATTGGTGGTTCCGACAAGCTCGAGGTCAAGCCCCTGGTGCTGGAAATGACCGAGCGCGAGGTGCTCGAGGACACCGCGGATGCCTTCAGTGCACTCAAGCCGCTGATCGACTTCGGCATGCGTCTCGCCTTGGACGACTTCGGCAGCGGCTATTCCTCCTACCGCTACCTGCTGGACATGCCCTTTACCTTTCTCAAGATCGAGGGCGCGCTGGTGCAGAACATGAGCGAAAGCGTCCGCGCGCAGAAGATCGTCCGGCACATCCAGTCGATGGCCAAAGACCTGGGTCTGATCACCGTCGCCGAGTTCATCGGCGATGAACGCACCGCCGACATGCTGCGCGAGATGGGCATCGACTGGGGACAGGGCTTCCACTTCGGCCGGCCGGAAATCGTCCGCCCGCTGAAAAGCGACACGCGGGTCGCCGTCCACGACATCTGAACCGACACCGGCGCGACGGCCTTCCTCGCCACCGCAAAATGCGCTATCCTTCGCGCCCGTTTCGGAGTGTAGCGCAGCCTGGTAGCGCACCTGCCTGGGGGGCAGGTGGTCGGGGGTTCGAATCCCTCCACTCCGACCATTTAAAATCAACACGTTAGGGCCTATTTCCCCAACCTGTTGTCCCCCGAAAATCGCCTGTTGGTTACAATGTTGGTTACAACTCGCTCTGGCTCCCTAAGAAGCCGAGCGTAACGCAGGTACCGCCGACAGGAGAGCCCCGCCACGAGAAAGACGTGGCGGGGCTTTTTG
>NZ_JBKHFB010000109.1:0-3867 GCF_046540515.1 Guyparkeria sp. | reverse complement strand
CCTCGGGCGATGATCTCGGCCTTGGTCAGGTGCAGCAACGGTGCGTGAATCTCGAACGGATGATCGGCGGCGGTGGCGATATTCGCCAACTCCTGGAACTTGTCGATGAACGCCGGCCGGCAGTCCGGGTAACCCGAGTAGTCGACCGCGTTCACGCCGATGTAGATCCGGGTGGCGTCCAGTTGTTCTGCCCAGCCGAGGGCAAACGAGAGGAAGGTGAGGTTGCGCGCCGGGACGTAGGTGCTTGGGATGGCCGCATTGTCCGGCGCGTAGTCGGGGACGGCCCGGTCGCTGTCGGTCAGCGAGGAGCCCGTGCCACCGCCCATGTCGATTCGGATGGTGCGGTGGGCCACGGCGCCCACGGCCGACGCGACACGATCGGCGGCCTCGAGCTCGACGCGGTGGCGCTGGCCGTAATCGAAGCTGAGCGCGTGCACGGCGTAGCCGTCGGCACGGGCCTGCCAGGCCAGCGTGGCCGAATCGAGCCCGCCGGAGAGCAGCACCACGGCCGGCTTGTCGGGCGACGCTGCCACGTTCAGCGTCCCGGCTCGTCGCCCCAGACCAGCTTGTGCAGCTGCATCTGGAAGCGGATCTCGAGGCCGGTTTCCAGGATCCAGTCGGCCAGCTGGGTGGGGGTGATCCCGCCGAACACCGGCGAGAACAGCACCGCAAAGCGCCTGGCAAGGTCGTGTTCGCGGACCCGTTCGACGGCCCAGTCGAAATCCTCGCGCGAGCCGATCACCACCTTGATCTCGTCGCGCGGCTTGAGCGCCCGGAGGTTCGCCCAGCGGTTGCGCTCGACCTCCCCGGAGCTGGGGGTCTTGAGGTCCATGACGATGTGCACGCGCGGGTCGACTGCCGAGATGTCGAGCGCGCCGCTGGTTTCCAGACTCACCACGTGCCCGGCCTCGACCAGCTCCCGCAGCAGGTCGACGCAAGCCGGCTGGGCCAGCGGCTCGCCACCGGTCACGCAGACATGCCGGGTATCGAGTTCGGCAACCCGCGCGAGAATGTGCTCGCGCTGCATGCGCTCGCCGCCGGTGAAGGCGTAGGCGGTATCGCAGTAGACGCAGCGCAGCGGACAGCCGGTCAGGCGGACGAACACCGTCGGCCAACCGATGTGGTCGGACTCGCCCTGCAACGAGCGAAAGATCTCGGTAATGCGCAAGGTGCGCGTCGAGGGCGGCGCGACCGATTCAAGCGCCTCGGGGCGATCGAGGGACACCACCGACATCAATCGCCCAGGCGCGACAGGCGCTGCTTGGCCAGTCCGGCCGCCTGCGAATCCGGGTGATCGTCGATGACCTCCTGTAACAGGCGGCGGGCGGCGTCGTTATCGCCTCGCTCCTCGGCGACGTAGCCGAGCTTGAGCTTGGCGTCCGGGATGCGGTTGCTGTCCGGGAAGCGCTCGATCACCTCGCCGTAGGCCTTGCCGGCCGCGGCGTAGTCCTGCTGGACGTAGTAGGTCTCGCCCTGCCAGAAGAAGGCACCGGCGGCCCATTCGCCCTGGGGGTTGGCGTCGATCACCTTCTGGAAGGCCTCGACGGCCTGTTCGTACTTGCCGCTTTTCAGGACCTCGAAGGCCTCGTTGTAGAGCGCCTGCTGCTCGGCCTCGCTGGCACCGCCCCCGTTTCCGTCGCCCGACTCGCCATCGCGGGCCGATTCATCACCGCCCTCGTCACCGGAACGCTTTGCCTCTTCCTCGTCCGCATCGCCATCGCCGCTGACGGCGGCCACGGCTTCCTCGGGAACGTCCTGCCCCACCGGGTCACCGCGGCCGATCGACGCCGATCCTCTCGAGGAGGCGGACGGCGCCGAACGGGCGGCCTCCTCGACGTCGTCAAGACGGCGTTGCTGGCGCTCGATGGTGCGCTCCTGCTCGGAGAGTTGACCGCTCATGCCCTGCACCTGGCGCTCGAGCTCGTCGACCCGTTGCATCAGTCGCTGGAGCAAGACCGCCTGACCGGACTGGTTGTCTGCAACGGCGACATTGGCCGCCGGCACAGGGGCACTCTGCGTGCTCGGCCCGGCCTTGGCATCGTCATCGTTCTCGGACGATTCGTTCGATCCGCCGCCCCAGTTGAGCCAGCCCGGCGCCTGCTGCGCGGCCACCGGCATCGCGGCACTCCCGGCGAAAAGGGAGGCGGCCAGGGCAGCCGCCAGCGGCGAACGGGTAATGGAATGCATCGCGTGAATCGTCTTTGCCTTAGTCATTGAATGGTCCCCAGACCGGATCGCGTACCTTGCCCCGATCGTAACTCAGGGTCTGCGGCTCGCCGCCGATGGCGGGCGAAATCTTGAGCACCGAGCCGCTGCCCGACTGCGCGGCGTAGACCACCATGGCACCGTTGGGGGCATAGCTGGGGCGCTCTTCGCCGCCATCCCGGCTCAGGAGCGTGCGCTCGCCATCCTCCAGCGCCTGCTCGGCAACGTAGAACCCGCGATCGTCTCGCACCACCAGGGCCAGGCGCTCGCCGTCCGGCGAGACGCGCGGGCCGGCGGCGTAGGGGGCGTCGAATGTCAGGCGGCGGGCGCGATCGTCCGGCCCGGCCTTGCGGAAGATCTGCGGCTGGCCGAAGCGATCCGAGGTGAACGCCAGCGTGCGGTTGTCCGGGTACCAGCTGGGTTCGGTCTCGATCGCCCCGGATCGTGTCCACTGGGTGCTCCGACGGGTGTCGAGGTCGATCACGTAGATGTCCGGGTTGCCGTCCTTGGAGAGGGTGACGGCGATCTTGTCGCCGCGTGGCGACCAGGCCGGGGCGCCGTTGATGCCCGGGAAATCGGTGAGCTGGTAGCGCTCGCCGGTGGACAGGTCCTGCACCCAGATCGCCGAGCGATTGCCCTCGAAGGAGACGTAGGCCAGCCGACCGCCGTCCGGTGACCAGCTCGGCGACATGATCGGGTACGGCGACTGCAGCACCGTGCGCGGATCGGCACCGTCCGAATCGGCGATCTGCAGCGTGTAGGTACGGTCTTCCGGCGAGCCGCGCTCGGTCACGTAGGCCAGGCGAGTGGAGAAGGCGCCACGCTCGCCGGTCAGTTCCTCGTAGACGATGTCGCTGATGCGGTGGGCGACCGAGCGGTCGGCGGACGCCCCGGCCGTGATCTGGCTGCCGGCGAGACGCTCGCCCGAGCTGACGTCGATCAGGTAGAAGCGGGTTCGCAGTCGATCCCCGTCCGGCTCGACCTGTCCCAGGACCAGGTAGCGCGCCTTGCCGGCTCGCCAGTCGTCGATACGCAACTGGTCCGGGGAGGCCGGACGGCCGGGCATGGCGTCACGCGCGATCGGGGCGAACAGGCCGGAACGGGCCAGGTCGTCGCCGATGATCCGCGCCATGTCGTCCACGTCACCCGACTGGTCGAACGGGACCACCGCGATCGGCACCCCGCTCTCGGTGCCACCGCTGATGTCGATCTCGAGCGCGGCCTGAGCCGGCATGACGAACGCCAACGCCCCAACCAGGAACATGGCGGTCAACGAACGATGCAAAAGGGCCAGTACTGTCATGTGGGTCACCCCGGGTAGGCCGGTCATTCCGGCTTGAAATTGAAACGGAGTTCTTCCTGGAAGATCGAGTCACGCTCCGGCTTGGGCAAGGGTGAGGCGGCCTTGATCGCCTGCACCACCGAGCGCTCGAACAGCCGATCGCCGTCGCAGCGCTCGACCGTGACGTTGCGCACCTGGCCGTCGGCGTCCTGGCGCACGGTGACCGTGCAGGTCCAGCCGATCCGCGCGCCGCGCGGGCGCTGCCAGTTGTCGCGCACCTTGGACTGAATGGCCGCCGCCCATTTGCTCAGGGCATCGCGTTCGGCGCGGGCCTGCTGCTCGGAGGCAAGCTGTTCACGCAACGCCTGTTCGCGGGCCTC
>NZ_JBKHFB010000108.1:0-4126 GCF_046540515.1 Guyparkeria sp. | reverse complement strand
CGGTTGCCGCTGCGACCACCGCCGCCGCGACCGCCGCGGCCACCACCCGGACGACCACCCGGGCCGCGACCGCCGCCACCGGGGCCACGACCCGGGCCACGTCCCTGGCCACCGCCGGGTGCGCCACGACCGCCACCGCCGCCCGGACGTCCACCGCCACCGCGACGACCGCCGCCGGCGTTGTTGCGGCCGTTCGGGATCGGTTCGGGCTTGGCGTTCGGGTCCGGCTCGAAACCGGGCACGACGTGACGCGTGAACTTCTGCTTGGTCAGGCGCTCGATACCGTCGAGCAGCTTGAACTCGTCGATGCAGACCAGCGAGATCGCCTCGCCGGACTCGCCCGCCCGGCCGGTGCGGCCGATGCGGTGGACGTAGTCCTCGGCCACGTTGGGCAGCTCGAAGTTGACCACGTAGGGCAGCTGGGCGATGTCGATGCCGCGCGCGGCGATGTCGGTGGCCACCAGCACGCGGATCGAGCCGTTCTTGAACGATTCCAGTGCCTTGGTGCGGGCCGTCTGGCTCTTGTTGCCGTGGATGGCCATCGCCGGGATGTCGCGCTTGGACAGGTACTCGGCCAGGCGGTTGGCGCCGTGCTTGGTGCGGGTGAACACCAGCACCTGCTGCCAGTCCTGGTCGATCAGCAACTCGGCCAGAAGCTCGCGCTTCTTGTCGCGGTCGACCTCGTAGACCGACTGGCTGACCGCCTCGACGGTGGTGTTGCGCGGGGTGACCGAAATCTCCGCCGGGTTGTCGAGCAGCTTGTTGGCCAGCGCGCGGATCTCGTCGGAGAAGGTCGCCGAGAACAGCAGGTTCTGGCGTTGCTCCGGCACGATCTTGAGGATCTTCTTGATGTCGTGGATGAAGCCCATGTCGAGCATGCGGTCGGCTTCGTCCAGTACCAGGATCTCGACCTTCGACAGATCGACGGTGCCCTGGCTCTGATGGTCGAGCAGTCGGCCCGGTGTGGCCACGAGAATGTCGACGCCCCTTTTCAGCTTGTCGATCTGCGGGTTGATGCCCACGCCGCCGAACATGACCATCGATTTCAGCGGCAGGTGGTGGCCGTAGTCGAGCACGCTCTGCTCGACCTGGGCGGCCAGCTCACGTGTCGGGGTCAGGATCAGCGCACGGATCGGACGCTTGCCACCCTTGTGGCCGCCTTCCGGGTGGGTATCCATCAGGCGCTCGAGCAGCGGCAGCGTGAAGCCGGCGGTCTTGCCGGTACCGGTCTGTGCCGCAGCCAGCAGGTCCTTGCCGGAGAGCACGGCGGGGATGGCCTGGGCCTGGATCGGGGTCGGGGTGGTGTAGCCGCGCTCTTCGATGGCGCGCTGGAGTTCCGGGCGCAGGCCCAGTTCTGAAAACAACATAGAGATGATTTTCCTTGGGGAAACGGACTTTGGGGACGAGAACGCTCGACGCATGGAGGCCATGACGAAAAATGGCGTCTCGAATGGCGTGGCGTTTCCCGTCACACGCCCCCGGGGAGGGAACGCACGCCAGTCGGCAAGGAAAACGCGGGGTCGATGGCATGCCGTGGGCACGTCATCGGTAATGGAATCGGCAGGACTGGTCAGACCGAAGCGCGCATGCTAGCACGTTTCGCGGACGGTCAACGGTTTTATCACCCTCCGCCCTCGTGCCACACGCCAGTCACATGACGCTGGTAATCATGAGTGCTCCAAACCTCGGGACCGCACCCGGGAGGAACCGCTCCATGAATATCGGCCATGACGGCAAGCAAGACACCACCGAGAACACCATCGACTGGCTTCTCGACCAGGTCATCGCCCTGCGCGAACGCGTGGTGGATCGCGCCACCCGGCGACTGGAGCACGAGCTGGGAGATGCCGGGCGGGCCGGCCCGAGCTCCTGGAACCTCGCCTGCTACCTGGCGCTGCGTTCGGAGGATCTGCGCGAACTGCAACCGGTGCTGGCCTCCCACGGTCTCTCGTCGCTCGGGCGCAGCGAATCCCACGTGCTGGCCACGCTGGACAGCATCATCGATCTGTTGGGTCGCGCCTGCGGCCGGCGGGTACCCGCCGGTGGCCACTCATCGGCAGACTTCGTCACCGGAGATCGGATCCTGGCGGCGAATACCGAGGAACTCTTCGGCCCAGAGGCCCCGCCCGGGGTGCGCATCATGGTCACGCTGCCCACCGAGGCCGCGGACGACGCGGAACTCCTCGAGGGCCTGATCCGCGCGGGCATGACCTGCGCGCGCATCAACTGTGCCCACGATTCGGCCCGCGAATGGAGCCGGATGGTCGGCAATCTCGAGGCCGCGCGCCAGCGCACCGGCCGGCCCTGCCGGTTGTTCATGGATCTCGCGGGCCACAAGGTCCGCACCGGTGAGGTGCGCCGTCGGCACAAGGCGCTGGAAATCGACTGGGAAGGGACGCGGGCACCGGTGATCGAGATCAGCGACGGCTTTCTGCGCTCCGAGCCGGTCGGCAAGGGACGCAAGCGCAACTGGCACCTGGCGCTGGACACGACGGTCGTCGACCGGCTGCATGACCACCAGGAACTGTATTTCGTCGACACCCTCGGCCGAGAACGCCGCATGCGCATCGCGGCCACCGGCACCGCGCGCTTCTTCCACGCCGCGCTCGACGGGCCGGCGCACATCGACCAGACGACGGCGTTTCTCGACCCCGGCACCGGCGAAAGATTCCTCGCGCGCGGGTTCGACACTCGCCCGATCAAGATCCGCGTGTTCGAGGGCGACCAGCTGCGGCTCTCGGCGGACGCCCGCCCCGGCGAACCTGCCCGTCTCGATCCGGCCGGCAACGTCATCGAGCCGGCACGCGTACCTTGCGCGGAACCGCGGGTGTTCGAGCGGCTGGCCGTGGGCGATCCGGTATGGATCGATGACGGCAAGATCGGCGCTCGAGTGGTCGTGGTCGACACGGACGGCGCCCTGCTGACCGTCGAGCACGCCGGCCCGCAGGGCAAGACCATCAAGCCCGACAAGGGGCTCAACTTCCCCGACACCCCGCTCGACCTGCCGGCGCTGAGCGCCAAGGATCTCGCGGATCTCGACTTCGTGGTCGATCATGCCGACATGGTGGGCTTCTCGTTCGTCGAGACCGGTGACGACATGCGCACGCTGATGGCCGAGCTCGACGCGCGCGGCGCCACCGGCATGCCGATCATCGCCAAGATCGAGACCCGCCGCGCGGTGGACAACCTCCCCGGCATCATGCTCGCCGCCCTCGGCCACCGCCCGCTGGGCATCATGATCGCCCGTGGCGATCTTGCCGTGGAGCTGGGCCCGGAGGAAATGATCGAGGCGCAGGAAACCCTGCTCTGGTTCACCGAGGCGGCCCACGTACCGGTCATCTGGGCCACCCAGGTGCTCGAGACACTGGCGAAGAAGGGCACGATCTCGCGCCCCGAGCTCACCGACGCGGCGATGGCCGAGCGGGCCGAGTGCGTCATGCTCAACAAGGGCCCCTACATCGAGCGGGCCGTGCGCATCCTGGTCGACATCATCCAGCGGATGCATCGTTTCCAGCACAAGAAGACCGCCCAACTGGCGCCGCTGCAATGCCTCACGATGGAGGACGAACCGGCCGAGCCCTGACCTCCGCCGAGTCGCGCTTGCTGGTAGACTGCCGACCCGTTTCACCGATCGGCAGCGCGAAACATCATGAGCAAGGCATCGCTTCAGGAGCAGTTACTCAAGGCCGGCCTCGCCCAGAAAGGGGGCAAGCAGGGCGGCAAGCAGGCAAAGCAGAAGAAATCCGCCTGGGGACGCGTCAGCCGTCACGACAAGGACGCGAACACCAAGCCGCCTGCCGAGATCGAGGCGGCGAAGAAGGCCGCCGCCGAGAAACTCGAGCGCGAGCGACAGCAGGCGCGCGAGGCCGGCGCACGCCAGCGCGAGGCCGAGCAACGCCGCGCCCAGCGCGCCGAGATCCGCCAGCTCATCCTCGATCACGCCGAGAAGCTGCCCAGCCACGGCGAGCCGTATTACTTCGCCGACCAGTTCCGGGTACTGAGCCTGCCGGTCAACGCCCGCCTGCGTCGCGGCCTGGCCACCCGCAAGCTGCGCCTGGCAACCTGGGACAAGCGCTATTACATCGTCCCGGCGCAGACCGCCGAGAAGATCGCCCAGCGCGACCCG
>NZ_JBKHFB010000107.1:0-4154 GCF_046540515.1 Guyparkeria sp. | reverse complement strand
CCAGGGGCGGAACATCATAGCAAAGGCCCGACGAGCGTCATTGACCACCTATCCTGCTATACAGGGAAGACGTTCACGAGCGAAGACAACGGCGATACCGGCAGATGAAGGCAATCCTTTTCGACTTGGACGGCGTGCTCTACGTCGGCGACCGCCCCATCGAGGGGGCAGCCGAGGCGGTGACGTGGTGTCGCCAGCGGGAAATCCCGTTTCGGTTCGTCACCAACACCACCTCGCGCCCGCGCCATCGGCTGGTGGAAAAGCTCGGGGCGATGGGCATCCAGGCGCACGCCGACGAGATCATCACGCCACCGATCGTCGCCCGACGGTGGCTGGCGCAACACGCCCACGGGCCGGTCGGCCTGTTCGTGCCCGAGGCGACCCGGGAGGAATTCGCCGATTTCCAGCCGGCCCGACCGGAAGACGAGCACGTCGCGGCCGTGGTGCTGGGCGATCTCGGCGAGGGCTGGGACTTCGCCACCTACAACCGGGCGTTCCGCTGGCTGAAGACCAACCCCGACGCGGCACTGATCGCCCTGGGCATGACCCGTTTCTGGGAGGACGAAGACGGGCCGCGCCTTGACGTGGGGCCGTTCGTCCGCGGCCTCGAGTACGCCGTCGGTCGTGACGCGGTGGTGCTCGGCAAACCCAGCGCCGCGTTCTTCCACCTGGCCGTCGAGGAACTGGGCGTCCCCGTCGGCCGGACCCTGATGGTCGGCGACGACATCGTGGGCGACATCGACGGCGCCCGGCGGGCCGGGCTGCGGGCGTTGCAGGTACGCACCGGCAAGTTCCGTCCGGACGACCTCGAACAGGGCATCACGCCCGACGGGGTGCTCGACTCGATCGCCGACCTGCCGGACTGGTGGGAGCGCGAGTCGGGCCGATGACGGGCGAGCAGATACTGCTGTTCGCCATTCTCGGCCTGACCCTGGCCGGCTTTGCCTGGGCACGTCTGCGCTACGACGTGGTCGCCCTGCTCGCCCTGCTGGCCACCGGCCTGACCGGGCTGGTCCCGCCCGAGGAGATGTTCAGCGGGCTGTCCCACCCGGCGGTGATCACCGTGGCGGCGGTCCTGATCCTCAGCCGCGCGCTCCTCAACGCCGGCGTCATCGACGTGCTCGCCCGGCGGCTGACCCGGGTGGGCGACCGGCCCATGGTCCAGGTGGTCACTCTCACCGGCGTGGTCGCCCTGAGTTCGGCGTTCATCAATAACGTCGGCGCCCTGGCGCTGTTCATGCCCGTGGCCGTGTGGATGGCCCGACATGCCGGTCGCCCGCCGTCGTTCCTGCTCATGCCGTTGGCCTTCGGTTCGCTGCTCGGCGGCACCCTGACCCTGATCGGCACCCCGCCGAACATCATCATCGCCTCCTACCGCAGCGAGACCGGCACGCCCGCCTTCGGCATGTTCGATTTCCTGCCGGTCGGACTCGCGATCACCATCGCCGGGATCGCCTTCATCGCGCTGGTCGGCTGGCGACTGACGCCACAGCGTAGCGAACCGGCCGATGACGGCGGATTGTTCGAGATCGAGAACTACCTCACCGAGGTACGGGTCCCCGAATCGAGCAACTACGCGGGGCGCAGCGTGCACGAACTGATCGAATCGGTCGCCGACGAGGCCGACGTGATGGTCACCGCCCTGCTGCGCGAGGACGAGCGTCGCCGCCTGCCCTCGACCTACGAGGTACTGCGACCGGGCGACATCCTCCTGATCGAGGCCGACTCCGACGGCCTCAAGGCCCTGATCGACGAGACCGGGGTGGAGCTCGCAGCCGGCGAGGACGCGGAAACCGACGAAGACGACGAACAGGCAGCCGGCGAGCTGACCCTGACCGAGGCGATCATCGCCCCGAACTCGCGCCTGGTGAGCCGCTCGGCCGGCGTACTGGACCTGCGCGAACGCTATGGCGTGAACGTGCTGGCCGTCGCACGACAGGGCAAGCGCCTGAAGCAACGCATCAGCCACATCCGCTTCCTGCCCGGCGACATCCTGCTGCTGCAGGGCCGCGAGGACAGCCTGCCCGGGGCGATGAACCGGCTGGGCTGCCTGCCTTTGGCTTCGCGCGGGCTCGATATTGCCCGACCGCGGCACGTGTTGCTGGGAGCGGGCATCTTCGCCGCGGGGCTTGCGCTGGTCGCCTTCGATCTGCTGCCGGTCGCCACGGCGCTGGTCGGCGCGGCCGTGGCCATGGTTATCGCGGGGCTGCTGCCGTCCGACGACGCCTACCGGGCCATCGACATGCCCGTGATCGTGCTGCTGGCCGCCATGCTGCCGGTCGGCCAGGCACTGGAAACCACCGGCGGATCGGCCCTGATCGCCGAGGCCCTGCTGGGGATGGCCGACCACCTGCCGGCCTTCCTGATGCTCGCGTTGCTGATGGTCGCGGTCATGCTGCTGTCCAACCTGGTCAACAACGCCGCCGCGGCGGTGCTCGCCGCGCCGATCGGCATCCAGATCGCGCAGGGCATGGACGCCTCGCCCGACCCCTTCCTGATGGCGGTGGCCATCGGCGCCTCCTGCGCCTTCCTCACGCCCATCGGCCACCAGTCCAATACCCTGGTGATGGCGCCGGGCGGCTTCCGATTCGGCGATTACTGGCGCATGGGCCTGCCGCTGTCGCTCCTGGTCATCGCCGTGGCCGTGCCGAGCATCCTGTGGGTGTGGCCGGTGGCCGGCTGATCGCGCCGGCAGGCCGGAACGGACGCAACCTGAACGGATCGCATCACCCACGGCGCATCCGCCCTCTCCGCCCCGCCAGCGCCGGGGACGACAGCGACCGCGCGTGGATGCTTGCCAAGCCGGCGACGTTCTTTTATCCTACGCGACCTTTGAATTGACCCGCCCGCGTGCCGGCCGCCGAACAGGCTCCGCACTCCCAATGGCACGCGCGCAAACAGACGAGTCGCTCAGGAGACAATCATGGCCCGAGTTTGCCAAGTAACCGGGAAGCGCCCGGCGGTCGGTAACAACGTATCGCACGCGAACAACAAGACCCGGCGTCGGTTCCTGCCCAACCTGCACAAGAAGCGGTTCTGGGTAGAGAGCGAGCAGCGCTTTGTCAGCCTGCGCGTTTCCAGCCACGGCCTGCGCACGATCGACAAGGTCGGCATCGAGACGGTCATCGCCGAGATGCGTGCCCGCGGCGAGAAGGTCTGAGACACCGCTTACCACCCCCTTCCCGTCCGAAAACACGTTCGACAGGTAACACGACATGCGCGACAAGATCCGACTGGTATCCACCGCCGGCACCGGCCACTTCTACACCACCGACAAGAACAAGCGGAACATGCCGGAAAAGATGGAAATCAAGAAGTACGATCCGGTAGTACGCAAGCACGTCATCTACAAGGAAGCCAAGATCAAGTAAGGGCGTTCGGCCGTCCCCTGACAGCCACCCCCTGCTGATCGGCCCTTGACGGACCCCGCGAGGACACCTCGCGGGGTTTCTTCGTGCCATGCCCGAACTCCCCGAAGTCGAGACCACCCGCCGCGGCATCGAGCCGCACCTTGCCGGCCACCGTATCCAGGGCGTCACCGTACGAGACGCCCGCCTGCGCTGGCCGGTGCGCGCGGATCTGCCCGCCTTTCTCCGCGACCGCCCGGTCGAGGCCGTCGAACGACGGGCGAAGTACCTGCTCCTGCGCCTCGATCGCGGCGACCGGGTACTCATCCACCTGGGCATGTCCGGCAGCCTGCGGCTCGACGATCCCGCCAATGCCCCGCGCAAGCACGACCACGTCGAGTGGCTTCTCGACAACGGCAAGGCCCTGCGCCTGCACGACCCGCGTCGTTTCGGCGCCGTGCTCACCGACCACGTCGATGCCCCGCACGATCGCCTGGCCGCACTCGGCCCCGAGCCCCTGGGCGACACGTTCGACGGCGATTATCTCGCCGGGCGACTCGCCGGGCGGCGCGTGGCCGTCAAGCAGGCGATCATGAATGCCGGGATCGTGGTGGGCGTGGGCAACATCTACGCCTCGGAGGCCCTGTTTCTCGCCGGCATCCACCCGGCCCGCCCGGCGGGGAGCCTTGGCCGCGACGAGTGTCACGCACTCGCCGCCGCCATCCGTCGTGTGCTCGCTGCGGCGATCGAACAGGGCGGCACCACCCTGCGCGACTTCCTCGCCCCGTCGGGCAACCCCGGCTACTT
>NZ_JBKHFB010000106.1:0-4209 GCF_046540515.1 Guyparkeria sp. | reverse complement strand
TCGTGTTCGGATACCGCCTTGCCGGCGAGCGCGTAACCCGCCAGTTGGCCGCGACTGACGAAGTCGTTGCGCTGGCCGTCGGTGACGCGCTGGGGCGTCCAGTGGCCCAGATCGGCAAGCCGGCGATCCGGCGGACAGAGCATGATCGGCAGGCTCGGTGTCTTGACGCGAATGCTGGCGGGGCGGTGTTCGAAGGGCAGACAATCGCCGTCGAGGGCGGCGGCGGCCGTCTCGGCCATGCGACGGATCGGCTCGATGAAGAAATAGCTGTTGCCCCCGATCTCGGCGCAGTCACCAATGGCGTAGACATGCGGATCGCTGGTCTGCATGGTCTCGGCCGAGGCGAGGATGCCGCGGTTGGTCACCAGTCCGGCACGTCGGGCCAGGTCGGTGTTGGGCACCAGGCCCATCGCGGAGATGACCTCGTCGGTGTCGATCTCGCCGCCATTGGTCAGCGTCACCCGCAACCGGCCGTCGGCATGGTCGACACGCGCGAGGCTGGTGCCCGGGCGGAAGTCCACGCCCTTGGCGGCCAGATGCTGTTCAAGTTCCCGGCCCAGCGGCGCGGGCGCCAGCCGGTCGAGCATGTGCTCGCCGAGATCGAGCAGGGTGACTTGATGCCCGCCGGCGGTGAGGTCCTCGGCCAGCTCCACGCCGATCAGGCCGGCGCCGATGATGGTCAGGTGGCGTGGCTCGTCATCGAGACGCGAGCGCAGGCGCTGGTAGGCGGCCAGGTGATTGAGGCGGGTGATGCGGTTGGCGGCATCGCCGTCGAAGGGACGGAAGCGCTGGCGGGCGCCGACTGCGAGCACGAGATCGCCGTAGTGCACCGGCCCGCGGGTGGTCAGCAGCCGCCTGGCGGCGGTATTCAGCGCCAGCACCGAGGTGTTCGGTTGCAAGGTGATGCCCAGTTCGGCGGCCTTGGCCGGCCCGCTCTGCTCGATGAGATCCGCCGGTGCCCGTCCCTGGGAGATGGCCATCGACAGGCCGGGCTTGGTGTAGGAGGCGGCCTCGTCGTTGCTGATCAGGGTGATCGGGCGGTCCGGGTCGCGGGCGCGCAGCTGCTCGGCGAGCGTCCAGCCGGCGATACCGGCGCCGACGATGACCACCGAATCGGGCCCGCCCACCCCGCCACGGGCGGCACGCGGTCGTGGCGCGTCGCTCTGGGCGGCACGTTGCGCGGCGTACTCGTGCAGCGGCATGAAGTCGGCCTTGGTGACGCCACACAGCGGGCAGTACCAGTCGTCGGGGATGTCCTCGAAGCGGGTACCCGGCGCGATGCCGCTGTCCGGGTCGCCCTCGTCCTCGTCGTAGATCCAGCCGCAGACGGTGCAGATCCAGCGGATGTCTTCTTCAGGCGTGTTCATGGCGGGTCACCTTGGTCTCGTTCGTTTCGTACACGGTTGGGGGACGTGGCTCGTGCTTGGGTCGGGTCGCGTCGATGGTCTGGAAGCCGAGCGAGACGAGCAGGAGCGTGGCCAGCAGGGCCGGTCCCGGGCGGCCCGGGGCGCGGCGCCCGTCGTTGCGGTCGGGCAGTGGGGCTGGCAAGGGAGTCATCGTCTCAGTCGATCAACGCCTCGATTTCCTTCCTCAGGTGCTTGATCGCCGGGGTCACGATGGCGACGAAGTAGGCCTCGCGCAGCTTGCGCTGGGCCGGGGCGTCGACGAGGTACCCGTTCGCGCCGGTGTGCAGCATCGCGCTGTTGGCCGCGCGCAGGGCGAGCTCGGAGCCGGCCAGTCGCAGTTCCAGTACCTGGCGGAAGTAGGCCGGGTCGGGGTTGTACACGTCGGTCGCCAGTTCGCGTACCAGCGCGCGGGCATCATCGAGGGCCTCGCGCAGTTCCTCGGGCCGGTCGTCGAGATAGCAGTTGACGTGACCGAGGCGCGGCTCGACCTCCTCGCACAGTCGGATGCAGCCTTCGATCACGCCGGTGGCCATGCCCGCCTGCAGCAGGACGAAGCCGGCCTTGATGCGTTGCAGGAACGGGCCGACCGGATCGGCGAGGATCTGGCTCCTGGGGATGAAGACATCCTTGAAGAACAGGGCGTAGGTGCCGGTGCCCTCCATGCCGCAGAACTCGACCAGTTGCCGGAACTCGAATCCGGGGGTGTCGGTGTGGACCAGTGCCATCACGTCACGCGGGTTGTCGCCCTCGACGCGGAAGATCGAGCCGAAGACGTGCGATTCGCCCAGATTCGAGATCCAGGGCAGTTGGCCATTGACGATGAAACCGTCGTCGGTCTCCTCGGCGTGCAGCAGGATGTCCTCGATGCCGGCGAAGTACTTCATCGGGTTGGAAAGCGCGGTGCCGCCGAGCAGTTCGCCGCTGGCCAGTTTCGGCAGGACGGTGTCCTTGAGGTGCTGGTTGTCGGAATTCTCGACGTACCAGGCCACGGCGTCCTGGCACCAGGTCATGAAGCCGGTGGACATGCACTCGGCCGAGATGCGGTCCATGTCGTCGATGGCCGCGGCGATGTCCATGCCGCCGGGATTCTGGGTCGCGAGATGGTGGCGATAGGCACCGGCTGCACCGATTTCGTGCAGGATGTCGGCGGGGTATTCGCCATGGTCGATCGCGATCACCTTGGGCTTGAGCGAGCGACGGATGATCGTGTCGAGATCGGGGGCCGGCTCGGTCTTCAGAAAGGTCGGTACCTCGGGCGGGGCGACGCCGGTTCGGGCCGCCACCGGATCGTGGGTTGCGAGATTCATTGGATCATCTCCGTAAGGGGGCCCGGCGGACCGGGCCGAT
The DNA here is from genome assembly GCF_046540515.1 of Guyparkeria sp. Taxonomy (GTDB): domain Bacteria; phylum Pseudomonadota; class Gammaproteobacteria; order Halothiobacillales; family Halothiobacillaceae; genus Guyparkeria. Next base: position 1,456 of record NZ_JBKHFB010000106.1, on the reverse strand, counting down.
TGGATGACGTCTCGGTGATCAGGCGAGGTGACAGGAGAGGTCGACCGGACGGGTCATGGTGTTGGCCACCGGCGACCATTTCTCGGCCGTGTCGAGCAGATCCTGCAGGTCTTCCTGGCTGATCGGGTCGACCGTCTCGACGTCGAAGTAGACGCGGATGGCGGTAAAGCCCAGCGGCTTGGATTCGTCGAGGTCACCCGTGCCCCAGACGGCGGTGACGTTGATGTCCGCTTCCATGTCCAGCTCGAGCTTGCTGATCTTGATGCCGCGGGCGGTGGCGTTGGCATGCACGCCGACGGCCAGACAGGCGCCCAGAGCGGCCAGGGTGGCCTCGGAGGGGTTCGGGGCGGTGTCGTCACCGAGGAGGTGCGGCGGCTCGTCGACCACGACCGGGTCGAGGTCGCGGATGTAGGTCAGGTTGCGAAAGCGACCTTCGCAGACGGTCTTCGCCTTGAGGGTGACCACCGCATCCGGATTGGCCTTGCCCTTCTCGCCCAGGGCCTTGAGGCCGTCGGCGTCGATTTCCTTGATCGCCTGGCGGATGCAGGACGGGGCGACGGGTTGGGCGGTTTCTGTGCTCATGTGGATTCACTCCGTTTGTCAGATTGGCTTGGACGTGGGTGGGAACTCTTAAGGGCGAGTCCCGTCGTCGCCTACTGCATTGCAGAGGCTGTGCCAACAAACGGAAATGGCGTCACGGCGGCGTTTGCCGTGAATTCTTCTCGGGTCGCCCCATGGCGGGGCGCACACTGTCGGACAATGTCCGGTGATCGTGCGGCTGGAGGTGGACAATGTCCGTCCCTTGGCTGGCCGGAGGCCGACAGGATCGTCCAACCCCCTGAAAACACGTTGAAACGCACCCTTGGCAGGCTTCTTGTAAAGACAGGGTCAGTGGCCATTGCCGGCCACGAAGTCAATCCAACGTGACCCCTCGACGGAGATGCCGACATGATGACCAAGCAAGCACTGACCGACCTGATCCTGGAAAAGAAGACCGAGCTGGGCCTGACCTGGGCCGACATCGCCAGCGGGGTGGGGCTGTCGCCGACCTTCGTCACCTCGGCGTGCCTGGGCATGAACAGCCTCAAGCCCGAGTTTGCCGACAAGCTGATCGCCATCCTCGAGCTGCCGGCCGAGGCCAAGGCCGCCATCGAGGCCTGTCCCATGAAGATCTGGGAGCAGACGGTGCCCACCGATCCGCTGATCTATCGCCTCTACGAGGTAGTGGGCGTCTACGGTCCGACCATGAAGGAGCTGATCCACGAGGAATTCGGCGACGGCATCATGAGCGCGATCGATTTCTCGCTCGACATCGATCGCGAGGCCAACCCTGCCGGCGATCGCGTCGTGATCACCATGAACGGCAAGTTCCTGCCGTACAAATCCTGGTAGGGTCGCTCGCGGCGCGTACGCGAGTTCGATGTGAAAAAGGGCGCGTCTCGACGCGCCCTTTTCT
>NZ_JBKHFB010000105.1:0-4209 GCF_046540515.1 Guyparkeria sp. | reverse complement strand
GGCGGTCGAAGGCGGAGGGATTGAGCCGTTGGGGCAGTCGCCCGTTGCGCACCAATCCCTCGATGCGGGCAAACACCTCGGCGCGCCCGAAGGGTTTTTTCATGAAGCCGTCCGACCCGAGCCGGTCGAGCACCATGCGGGCCATCGATTGCTCGTCGCCGCTGATCATGATCACGGGCACCTGGGCGGTCGCCGGGCCCTGGCGCAGGCGGCGCAGGGCGGCAAAGCCGTTCATCCCGGGCAGGAGGATGTCGAGGAAGATCAGGTCGGGTGGATACTGACGGGCGAGCTCCAGACCGGTCTCGGCGTCGCCGGCGGCAATCGGCTCGAACTCGTTCTGGCTGAGCATGCGGCTCAGTATCTTGACCACGGTCTTGGAGTCATCGATGACCAGGATGCGCAGACCGCGCGAGGCCTCCCAGCGACGACCGCGGCGGCGGTCGGCGGACGAACGCAGCCCGAGCAGGCTGCCCATGCGGCGCATGTAGCTCATGACACGTCTCCCTGTGTGATGGTTTGCCTGGCCGACCCCCGGGGTCGGCCGCCGGTTCAACGATCCTGTCGAACCGGCGCTTAGTCTTGCCGAATCCCACCCGCTTGTCCACCGGCTGCCACCGCGGCCCGACCATCAAAAAACCCGGCGGCTGCCGGGTCTGTCACATCGGGGCCCTTCCTCACTCGGCGATCTGCGCTGCCGGGCGGGAGAAGGACACCGGGGGCGGCTCCTCGTTCTCGAAGGTCACCACCTCGTAGGCCGACTCCTTGGCCAGCAACGCACGCAGCAGCTGGTTGTTCAGCGCGTGCCCCGACTTGTGGCCGGTGAAGCTGCCGATCACGCTGCAGCCGAGCAGGTATAGATCGCCGATGGCATCGAGGATCTTGTGCTTGACGAACTCGTCGCCGTAGCGCAGCCCGTCCTCGTTGAGGATGTGCTCCTCGCCGACCACGATCGCGTTGTCCACCGAACCGCCCAGGGCGAGATTGCGCGAACGCATCATCTCCAGGTCGCTCATGAAACCGAAGGTGCGGGCGCGGGCGACTTCCTTGACGAAGCTGGTCGAGGAGAAGTCGATCTCCGCCAGGCGCGCCGACTTGTCGAGCACCGGATGGTTGAAGTCGATCGACATCGCCACCCGAAAGCCCTCGTGCGGGTCGAAGCGCACCCAGCGGTCGCCATCAACCACCTCGACCGGCTCGAGGATGCGAATGAATCGCTTGTGCGCGTCCTGCTCCTCGATGCCCGCCGACTGGATCAGGAACACGAACGGGCTGGCGCTGCCGTCCATGATCGGCATCTCCGGGCCGTCGATCTCGACCACGCAGTTATCGATACCGAGCCCGGCCAACGCCGACAACAGGTGCTCGACGGTGGATATCTTCACGCCGTCCTTGACGAGCGTGGTGGACAGCTGGGTCTCGCCGACGTTGAAGGCATGGCCCGGAATGGTCGCGTCGTTGCCGAGATCGACCCGGTGGAAGACGATGCCGGTGTCGACCGGCGCCGGGCGCAGCGTCAGGCGGACCTGCTCGCCGGTGTGCAGACCGATCCCCGTGGCGCGGATGGTGTTACGGAGTGTGCGTTGCTGAACCAAGATCGTAAGAACCCAAGCCGGTAAATCGTATAATTATCGCATGCCTGTGATGGGATAAAAACCGCCCCGATCACCACCACCCGCGGGATCGGGCGGGGACACAAACGAAAACCCCGGCGGCGCCGGGGTTTTCGTCGATCGTTCGTGTCGATCCGCGCGCCCGTCGGCAACGTCGACGCTCAGGCCAGCAACCGGTTCAGTCGGCTGACGAAATCGGCCGAGTCGGCCAGCTTGCCACCCTCGGCGAGCATCGCCTGGCCGTAGAGCACGTGGGCGATATCGGCGAAGCGCGCCTCGTCCGACTCGCCCTCGGCCTGCTTGAGCAGACGGTGCTCCGGGTTGATCTCGAGGATCGGCCTGGTCTCGGGCATCGCCTGGCCGGCCTGTTCGAGGATGCGCTGCAGGTGCAGGCTGACATCGCCCTCGTCGGTCACCAGGCAGGCCGGGGACTCGACCAGCCGCCGCGAGCGACGCACGTCCTTGACCTCCTCGCCCAGGGTGTCCTTGAGCCGCTTGATCAGCGCCTCGTGCTCGGCCTTCTCCTCCTCGGACTCACCCTCGTCTTCCTCGTCGACGTCGATCTTGGCCTTGGTCACCGACTTGAGTGTCTTGCCGTCGAACTCGGTCAGGTGCGCCATGACCCACTCGTCGACCCGGTCGGAGAGCAGCAGCACCTCGATGCCCTTCTTGCGGAAGATCTCCAGATGCGGCGAGGCGATCGCGGCCTGGTAGGAGTCGGCGATGATGTAGTAGATCTCCTCCTGGTCCTCGGGCATCCGATCGATGTAGTCGGCCAGCGAAACGGTCTCCTCGTCACCCTCGCCCTGGGTGGAGGCGAAGCGCAGCAGGCCGGCGATCTTCTCCTTGTTGGCGAAGTCCTCGCCCACCCCTTCTTTCAACACCCGACCGAAGGTCGTCCAGAACTCGGTGTACTTCTCGGGCTCGTTTTTCGCCATCGTCTCCAGCAGGCCGAGCACGCGCTTGACCGAACCAGAGCGAATGGTGTCGAGCACGCGGTTGGACTGCAGGATCTCGCGCGAGACGTTCAGCGGCAGGTCGGCCGAGTCGATCACCCCGCGCACGAAGCGCAGGTAGCGCGGCATCAGCTTGTCGGCGTCGTCCATGATGAACACGCGCTTGACGTACAGCTTGACCCCATGGCTCTGTTCGGGCTCGAACAGGTCGAACGGTGCCCGCTTGGGAATGTAGAGCAGCGAGGTGTACTCGACCTTGCCCTCGACCTGGTTGTGCGCCCAGGCCAGCGGCGGGTCCCAGTCGTGCGATACGTGCTTGTAGAACTCGGTGTATTCATCGTCCGTGATCTCGCTCTTCGGCCGGGTCCACAGGGCGTTGGCGTCGTTGACGGTCTCCCAGCGTCCCGGGGTCTCGGTCTCGTTGCCCTCCTCGTCCTTCTCGGTCTTCGGCGGCACCCACATCTGCACGGGGAAATTGATGTGGTCGGAGTACTTGCGGATCACCGAGCGCAGGCGGAAGTCGTCGGCGAATTCCTGCTGGTCCTCGCGCAGGTGCAGCACGATGCGCGTGCCGCGCTCGGGCTTCTCGACCGTCTCGATGGTGTACTCGCCCTCACCGGTGGAGGTCCAGCGCACGCCGTGCTCGGCACCCACGCCGGCGCGGCGCGTGATCAGCTCGACGTGATCGGCGACGATGAACGCCGAGTAGAAGCCCACGCCGAACTGGCCGATCTGGTTGGCATCCTTCTGCTTGTCCGCCTCGAGCTGCTCGAGGAAGGCCTTGGTGCCCGAGTGGGCGATGGTGCCGATGTGCTCGACCACCTCCTCGTGGTTCATGCCGATGCCGTTGTCGTCGATGGTGACGGTCCTGGCCTCGCTGTCGAAGGACACCCGCACGCGCAGGTCCTTGTCGTTCTCGTACAGGCCGTCGTCGGCCAGCGCCTCGAAGCGCAGCTTGTCGCAGGCATCCGAGGCATTCGAGATCAGCTCGCGGAGGAACACCTCCGGGTTGGAGTACAGCGAGTGGATCATCAGGCGAAGCAGCTGCTTCACCTCGGTCTGGAAGGCATGCGTCTGGGCTTGGCTCATGAAAGCGGGTCTCCGTGTTGTCGCTCGGGGTTCGAATTCGCACAGGCGGCGGAGCCGCCACGGTCGGCGACGAGATAGGGACGGACAACAGGATTTCAAGTCGAAGCGGCGCAGCCGACTGCGGCCCGGGGCTGCCGCAAGCCTCAGAACACGATTCGCATTGGCAGTCCGCAGGCATCCACCGGCGGGTCGGGCGGCAGGGTCTCGCCCGTACCGGCACTCCAGCGGCGCGCAGTCCAGAGCACCGCGAACGCGTCGAGCATGTCGTCCTCCTTGACTCGCGTCCCGGCCAGTTGCTCCACCGCCGATTCGATGGTGGCCATGCCGAACGCCTCGGCAATCAAGGTGCGCCGGCGATAGATGCCGTCGATGCGGTGCTTGGAGGCCGGCAATGCCTTGTCGTCGTTCATGGCGAGGAAGGACAGTTCGGGGTGGACCTCGACCACCCGATCTCGCCACTCGGGACGTGACCGCAGCAGGTTGTCGACTTCCCGCACCTTGGCAAAGAGGTTCCATGCCTGAGCCGAGACGCCCTGCCCACCCGCCTGCCGCGA
>NZ_JBKHFB010000104.1:0-4221 GCF_046540515.1 Guyparkeria sp. | reverse complement strand
GCGTGTGTTGGGTCTCGTCAGTCATGCGGGCTGTCCTGCCGGGAGTGGAGATGGATCGATCCGGGTCGGCTCGAGGAGCGAGGACTCTACCGCCCTTGCCCCGTGCTGGTGCAGCCGGGGCGATGTTCACGCAACCCCGAAACCCGGAAGGCCGCCAGTTCGCCGGTTCGACCCATTGACGGCTGGCCGGGAGAACGGATAAAGTCGAAAGTTAGTCGAGACTAACTTTTACGAGAGGTAGGTCTGATGCAGATCAGCAGATGGGTAGGGCGGCCGTGGGGCGGGCAAGCGGCAAGTCGGACAGCGACTCATGTCCTGCGTCGAGGCGTTGTGGCGCTCTCGGCGCTGGTCGCTATGCTGGCCGTGCCGCTCGCCGGCCACGCGGGCGAGCGCCTGTCGGTGGTCGCGACCACCGGCATGATCGCCGATGCCGTGCGCGAGATCGGGGGCGAGGCGGTCGAGGTCAAGGGGCTGATGGGCCCGGGCATCGACCCGCACAGCTATCGCCAGACCCGCAGCGACATCGTCGCCATGACCCGCGCCGACCTGGTGCTCTGGCATGGCCTGTATCTCGAGGCGCAGATGGAGGAGTTCCTGCAGCGCCTCGCCAAGCGCCAGACCGTGGTCGCCGTGGCCGAGGGGCTCGACCGGGATCGCCTGCTCGGCCACGAGGACTACGACGACAAGCGCGACCCGCACGTCTGGATGGACCCGTCACTCTGGGCCGAGGTCGTCGCCACGGTGCGCGATGCGATGATCGAGGCGCGCCCCGATCTCGAGGCGACCTTCCGCGACCGGGCAGGCGATTACCTCGAGCGCGTCGAGCGACTCGCGCAGTGGGCCGACGAGGTGACTTCAAGCGTGCCCGCCGAGGCGCGCGTGCTGCTGACCGCGCACGATGCCTTCGCCTATTTCGGACGTGCCTACGACTTCGAGGTGATCGGCATCCAGGGTATCTCGACCGAATCGGAGGCGGGCCTGCGCCGCATCCGCGACCTGGTCGGCCTGCTGGTCGAGCGCGAGATCGGGGCGGTGTTCGTGGAAAGCTCGGTCTCGGAGCGAAACATCCGCGCCCTGGTGGAAGGGGCGGCCGCCCGTGGCCACGAGGTGCGCATTGCCGGTACCCTCTACTCGGACGCCATGGGCCCGAAGGGGACCTACGAGGGGACGTACATCGGCATGATCGACCACAACATCACCACCATCGTCCGCGCGCTCGGCGGGGAGGCGCCAGCCGACGGCATGCAGGGGCGTCTGACGGAGTCGGCGCGATGATCCGTGTACTGCAGAACGCGATGGGACACGCACCGATCGGTGATGCGCTCGATACCGTGTCGGACAAGCCGCTGGCGGTACGCGGCCTGACCGTGTCCTACGGCGACAAGCCGGCGGTGTTCTCGCTCGACATGACGGTCGAGGACGGCTCGATGACCGCGATCATCGGCCCGAACGGCGCGGGCAAGTCGACCACGCTCAAGGCGGTGCTGGGCATCGTGCCGCGACTGTCGGGGGTGGTGTCGGTCTACGGCCAGCCCCTGGCGCAAAGCCGGCGGCGCATCGCCTACGTCCCGCAGCGGGCCTCGGTCGACTGGGACTTTCCCACCCGCGTGATCGACGTGGTGCTCATGGGCCTGGCGCGTGAACTGGGGCTGCTCAAGCCGGTGCGTGATTCTCACCGCCGGCGGGCCTTCGATTGCCTCGATCGCGTCGGCATGCGCGACTTCGCCGATCGGCAGATCGGCCAGCTTTCCGGCGGCCAGCAGCAGCGGGTCTTCCTCGCGCGGGCGCTCGCCCAGGGGGCGGATCTCTACCTGCTCGACGAGCCGTTCGCCGGAGTCGATGCGGCCACCGAGCGGGCGATCATCGACGTGCTCAAGACGCTCAAGGCCGAGGGACGCACCGTGGTGGCCGTCCACCACGATCTGTCCACGGTGCGCGACTACTTCGATCACGTGATGATGATCAACGTGCACAAGGTCGCCGAAGGGCCGGTGGCCGAAGCGTTCACCGAGGACAACCTGCAGCGGGCCTACGGTGGCCGGCTGGCGGCGAATCTCATGGACCAGTTGCAACTGGGCGGTCACTGATGGGGGTGTCGATGCTGGTCGATGCCCTGACCCTGCAGCTGGGCTACAACGCCACGCTGGTGGCGATCGGCGCGGCGCTGCTCGGGGCCGCCGCCGGGGCGTCGGGCACCTTCCTGTTCCTGCGCAAGCGCGCGCTGGTCTCGGATGCGATCAGTCACTCGACGCTTCCGGGCGTGGGGCTGGCCTTTCTCGTGATGATTGCCTTCGGCGGAGACGGTCGGCACCTGATCGGTCTGCTGCTGGGCGCCTCGTTTACCGCGGCCCTTGGTTTGTGGGCGATGCACGCGCTCACGCGGCACACGCGTCTCGCCGAGGACGCCGCCATCGGGGCGGTGCTCTCGGTGTTCTTCGGTTTCGGCGTGGTGCTGCTGACCGTCATCCAGACCGTCTCGGTCGGCCGCCCGGCGGGTCTCGAGGACTTCCTGCTCGGGGCGACCGCGGGGATGCTCTACGAGGATGCCGTGCTGATCGCCGTGGCCGGGGCGCTGGCGGTGCTGGTGGTCTGGGCGCTTCGTCGGCCGATGACCCTGATTGCCTTCGACGCCGGCTTTGCCGCCGCCTCGGGGGTCAACGTCCGCCGGGTGGACCTGGCCATGATGGCCCTGGTGCTGGCCGTGACCATCATCGGGCTGAAGGTGGTCGGCCTGGTGCTGATCGTCGCGCTGCTGATCATCCCGCCGGTCACCGCCCGCTTCTGGAGCAATCGCAGCGATCGGGTGGTGGTGATCGCCGGGCTGTTCGGCGGGCTGTCCGGCTTTGTCGGCGCGGCGATCTCCGCCACCGCGCCCGCGCTGCCCACCGGACCGATCATCGTGCTGACCGCCTTCGTCCTGTTTGCCGTCTCGATGCTGTTTTCTCCCGGTCGCGGGGTGCTGGCCGCCTGGCTGCGCCACCGGCGCCAGCAGCGGCGCATCCACCTGCGTCAGGGCCTGCTGGCGATCGCCCAGGACCTGCCCATCTACGAGCGTTACACCCTCGAGCTGCTGGTGCAGGCCGGGCTTGCCCGGGCCGACGGCGTGCCCACCGAGCTGGGTCGTCGGCGCGCCGAGAAGGCCTGCCGGGACGAGTCTCGCTGGGCGGTCGCCCGGCGCATGCACTCGCACGAATCGGCCGTCTCGCGCTATGACGGCCTGTTGCCGATCGAGGACGTGCTGACGCGCGACGAGATCCGCGAGATCGACCGACAGATCGCCGATTCCGGCGGGGAGTGTGCCTGATGGGCGGCGAATTCGTCATGCTCTCGCTGGTGCCGATCCTGATCGGCGTGCTGGCCGCGATCGCCTGCGCGTTGCCGGGCAATTTCCTGGTCCTGCGCCGCCAGGCCCTGATCGGCGATGCCATCAGTCACGTCGTCCTGCCGGGCATCGTGGTCGGGTTTCTGCTCACCGGCACCGTCAGTTCCTGGGCGATGATGGCGGGAGCCGCCGGCGCGGCCGTGGTGTCCGTGGTGCTGATCGAGCTGATCCGCCGGTTGGGCCGCATCGAGCCCGGGGCGGCCATGGGCGTGGCCTTCACGGCGATGTTCGCCTTCGGCGTGCTGATGCTCGAGCAGTCGGATACCTCCTCGGTGCACCTGGACGTCCAGCACGCGCTCTACGGCAACCTGGAAAGCCTGATCTGGGTGGAGGCCGCCGGCTGGGGCTCGCTGTTCGACCCGGTCGCACTCGCTGGCATACCGCCAGAACTGCCGCGGATCGCCATCGTGGCGTTGCTGATGCTGGTGTTCACCGTGGTGTTCTGGCGCCCGCTGAAGATCTCCACCTTCGACGAGGGCTTCGCCCGGGTGCTGGGCATGCGCACCAACCTCATCGGTCTGGGGCTGGTGATCATGGCGGCGATCGCCGCGGTCGCCGCCTTCGATGCGGTCGGTTCGATCATCGTCATCGCCATGTTCATCTGCCCGCCGGCCGCGGCGCGGCTGATGACCAACCGTCTGGAGATCCAGGTGCTCTGGTCGCTGGCCTTCGCCGTCTTCTCGGCGGTGATGGGGTACGTGCTGGCGGGTTACGGGCCGCTGTTGCTTGGGGCGGATGATGCCGTCAGCGCCGCAGGCATGATCGCCACGGTCTCCGGCCTCGTGCTTGCACTTGCCGCCATCTACGGCCCCCACCGCAATCGATCCGGCGCGGCTTCC
>NZ_JBKHFB010000103.1:0-4355 GCF_046540515.1 Guyparkeria sp. | reverse complement strand
TTCGCGCAGAAGTTCGGCTTCGCCGACGAGATGTTCAAGAACATCTCGATCGACGACGACGGCATGCCGAATGTCGAGGACACCCTGCGCGAGATCAACCGCGGCACCTGGACCATCGGCTACACCGGCCAGAGCCCGGAGCGGCTCAAGGCCCATCTGGAGAATCGTGGCGCGTTCAACACGACGACGCTGCGCGCCGAGGGCACCGACGTCGACGGCGAGGTCTACGGCCTGCCCTGGCCGTGCTGGGGGACGCCCGAGATGGGACATCCGGGCACGCCCATCCTGTACGACACGTCGATCCCGGTATCGGAGGGGGGCCTGACCTTCCGTGCCCGCTTCGGCACCGAGCACGACGGCAACAACATCCTCGCCGAGGGCTCGTACTCGAAGGATTCCGACATCGACGACGGCTATCCCGAGTTCACCTTCGGCATGCTCCGCGACCTCGGCTGGCATACCGAGCTCACCGACGAGGAAGTCGAGACGATCAAGTCGGTGGCCGGTGTCGATGACGACACGCCCATCGAGGACATGAGCTTCGACGAGGGCGAGCCGGGCGAGAAGCTCGACAGCGTCAACTGGAAGACCGACCTCTCGGGTGGCATCCAGCGCGTGGCGATCGAGCACGAATGCGCGCCGTTCGGCAACGCCAAGGCGCGGGCGATCGTATGGCAGTTCCCCGACCCGGTGCCGGTACACCGCGAGCCGCTGTACACCCAGCGTTACGACCTGGTCGAGAAGTACCCGACCTACGAGGACCGCAAGGCCTTCTGGCGCCTGCCCACGGCGTACGAGTCGATCCAGTCGACCGACTACTCGGGCGACTATCCGCTCACCTTCATCAGCGGACGCCTGACCGAGTACGAGGGCGGCGGCGAGGAAACCCGCTCCAACCCCTGGCTGGCCGAGCTGCAGCAGGACATGTTCGTCGAGATCAACACGGCCGACGCCAACGACCGCCAGATCCAGGACGGTCAGTGGGTGTGGCTCGAGGGACCCGAGGGCGGCCGCATCAAGGTCGTCGCCATGGTGACCCCGCGCGTGGGCCGCGGCGTCGTCTGGACGCCGTTCCACTTCGGCGGCTGGTTCCAGGGCGAGGATCTCGTCGATCGCTATCCCGAGGGCACGGCGCCGTACATCCGGGGCGAGGCCTGCAACACGGCCACGACCTACGGCTACGACTCGGTTACCCAGATGCAGGAAACCAAGGCCACCCTCTGCGAGATTACCGCGGCCTAACGCGCCGCTGTCAGGAGTATCGACATGGCACGAATGAAATTCCTCTGTGACGCCGAACGCTGCATCGAGTGCAACGCCTGCGTCACCGCCTGCAAGAACGAAAACGAGGTGCCGTGGGGCATCAACCGCCGCCGCGTGATCACCCTCGACGACGGCGAGCCCGGCGAGAAGTCGGTATCCGTCGCCTGCATGCACTGCACCGACGCGCCCTGTGCGGCGGTGTGCCCGGTGGACTGCTTCTACACCACCACCGACGGCATCGTCCTCCACGACAAGGACCTGTGCATCGGCTGCGGCTACTGCTTCTACGCCTGCCCGTTCGGCGCGCCGCAGTTCCCCGAGGAGTCGGCATTCAACGATCGCGGCAAGATGGACAAGTGCACCTTCTGCGCCGGCGGCCCCGAGGACGACAACACCGAGGCGGAATACGCGAAGTACGGCGCCAACCGTGTCGCCGAGGGCAAGCTGCCCGCCTGCGCCGAGATGTGCGCGACCAAGGCGTTGCTCGCCGGCGACGGCGAGATGGTCGCCGACATCTACCTCAAGCGCGTGATGCGGCGTTCGGGCCGGCCCGAGACCTGGGGCTGGAAGAAGGCCTACGGCGCCGGCGTGTGAACGCCGGCGCGGGGGGACCCACGATGAAACGAATGACGCTACCCGCGCTGATGCTGCTCGCCGCGTTCGCGCTGGCGGGCTGCTACGAGGACACGACGCCGACTCAGTACGAGCCGGGCGTCTACAAGGGCGCGGACGATCCCCTGCTCGACAAGCTCGAGTCGGACGACGATCTGCGCAACCAGCTCGATGAGCGCTTCGAGCAGGCAGCCACCGACCGCTGAGGGGGGATGTCACCATGAGTCAACGCAACCTGCGATGGGCGACGATCGCGGCGGCGCTGGGCCTGCTTGTCGGCTGCTCGGGCTCGATCTCGGAGCCCTGGGTATCCGGCGCCCAGGCGGAGAGGCTCGAGGACGAACGTACGCGTAGTACTGAGCAACAGCGGGCATTGCGCGATCGCTTGGCCAACTATGGCGGTGCCTATCGCTAAGAGGAACTGGTTATGACTACGGCTTCAACACAATCCACCCAGCGGGGGCGGCGCGCGCACAAACGGGCGATGCTGTGGAGCCTCGCCATCATCCTGGTCGGGGCGATGGTCGCGCCGCTGTCGGGCTACGTCTACGTGGGCCTGATCGACGATGCCGCCGCCGCCGAGATGGACGAGGAGGCGCAGGCACGCTCCTGGAAGGACGAGAATCAGAATCCGCGTGCCGAGACCTGGCGCGATGCCCGCGACAGCACCGAGGGCATCACGACGGCCAGGGGCCCCTATGTCACCAACAACTTCATGCAGAACGGCGGCGAGAACTGGCGCAATCTGCGCAATGGGCCGGTCGCGGGCATCGTGCCCTGGATCATGGCCCTGTCGCTGGTCGCCATCGGCGGCTTCCACGCTCTGCACGGACCCAACCGGCTGGAGAAACGCTCCGGGCGCAAGGTCCTGCGCTGGCGTACCTGGGAGCGCGGACTGCACTGGTTCACCGCGATCTCGTTCATCGTGTTGGCGATCACGGGCCTGTCACTGCTGTTCGGCCGCGCCGTGCTGATCCCGCTGTTCGGCGACGTCGGCTTCTCCGTCTGGGCGAACCTGTCCAAGGTGCTGCACAACTTCATCGGTCCGGTGTTCACCGCGGCCGTGCTGGTGATGATCATCGCCTGGATCCGGCACAACATCCCGAACAAGACCGACCTGGAGTGGTTCCGCAAGGGCGGCGGCATGGGCAAGCAGCACGCCTCGGCCGGGCGCATGAACGGCGGCGAGAAGGTCTGGTTCTGGTTCATCGTCATCGGGGGCGGCGCCGTGTGCATCACGGGCCTGATCCTGGACTTCCCCGGGTTCGGCCAGGATCGCGGCATTGTGCAGGTCGCCAACCTGATCCACGCGACCGTCGGCATGTTCTGGATCGCACTGGCCTTCGGCCACATCTACATCGGCACGGCCGGCACCGAGGGTGCGTTCGAGGGCATGGCCACCGGCTACGTCGACGAAGAGTGGGCGCGCGAGCACCACGACCTCTGGCTCGAGGAGCTCAAGCGCGAGGGCCGTATCGAGCGCCCTGAGGACGGAGCAGGCTCCACTCCGCCGAAGGGCTCCGGGGCGCCCGCCGGCAGCTCGAGCTGAGATCCGCCCCGACCGGGTGGCGGGCGCGTCCCGCCACCCGGCCCGCCGTCCGCTAATCCACCTCGACGAAGACGTAGCGCGGCGCGCCGCGCTCGCCGGCGAAGCGGTGCAGGTCCGCGATCAGATGGACGAGGCCTTCCGGCATATCGAAGCTGTAGGCGTCCGCCATCACCTTGAGCTCACGGATCTCCGCGGGGGCCAGCGCCAGCCGCACGCGCCCCTCGGGGTCGGCCTCGAGCGTGCCCAGGCGAAACATCTCCGGGATGTCGTCGAGGCCATAGTGGTCGTCCTCGAAGAAGTGGATGCGTTGCGGCCCCGTGGCGGGCTCGAGGCAGCAGACACCGGGTTCAGCCGTCATGATAGCCCTCCTGGTCGTCCGCACCGGCCAAGAAAAAATCCAGCAGCGACAACCTCCGGGTGCCGTCGGCGGTCGCGAGCGTGAGCCCGCCCGCGTCGTCCACGCCCTGTGGCGTTCCGCTCACGCCCGGCCCCGCGTCGATGCGGATGGACACCGATTCCTGCTCGGGCATGCGATTGCGCCAGCTGCGCAGCAGCGGCGTGAAGCCCGATTCATCCCAGGCCATGATGGCAGTCAACAGCTCGCGCACGATCGCGCGGAAGAGCTCGCCACCGTCGATTGCGTCGTTGCGCCCCTCGCCGGCCAGCGCCGCCGCCTCGCCGGCGAGCCCGGCGGGCACGGCCGTGAGATTGAGCGCCCAGCTCAGCGCCAGCCAGTCGAGCGCCTCGGCCGGGCCGCCGGCGTCGAGCCAGATCCCCGCCACCTTGCCGCCGTTGAGCAGCACGTCGTTGGGCCAGCGGTAGTGCAGCTCCGTCATCGGCGTCACCAGCGGCCCCAGCGCCCGGCCCAGCGCCACGCAGGCCACCGGGCCGAGCTCGGCGCATTCGGCCGCCGGCAGCCCGGGGCGCAGCA
>NZ_JBKHFB010000102.1:0-4513 GCF_046540515.1 Guyparkeria sp. | reverse complement strand
GCAGTCGACTCATAATCGATTGGTCGCAGGTTCGAGCCCTGCTGGGCCCACCAAATACAAAACGACAGCCTGTCACGTCCCTTAGTACGGATCGGCTGACGGAGACGAGCCGGACTTTCCCGCAGGCTCCCGTTTCGTTTATTCCCTGACCTCTGCACGCCCCCGGTAGAGCTTCGTCGCCTCGGGGGCGTTCTCTTTCGGACGCACTGCAACTGTCGTGATTTCCCCTCTTCACGATGACGATGCACCATGGGCGGCACAGGAAGTCAGCCACGCGGGACGGTCCGTTATTTGAATACCGACAAGGCAACGCCCTCAAGGCAACCGGAACCTGATTCCAGCCCTCCCGGGCACGAGCGCAGGCTTGCCTGGCTGTGGTGGCCGGGCATCTGCGTGATACTGGCCGGGTTATACATCGTGCTTCCCTACGGGCGCCTGGCCAGTGGTGTGTACGTCCTCACCAGCCTCATGGCCACACTCGGGGTCGGGCTTGCCGCCTACCGGCGACGACGGCTGATCCAGCCGGCCGCCTGGAAGCTGATCGCCATCGCGCTGTTCCTCGCGACGCTCGGCCACGGCACCTGGTACTGGCTCGACCTGCACGGCTTGACACCCTTTCCCTCGGTCGCCGATGTCTTCTACCTGGCGGTCTACCCACTCCTCGTCGCCGCCCTCTACAAGCTCGGGCGCCGGAAAGGGCGAAGCGAGGGCGCCATGAGCGACGCCCTGCTCGTGGGCATCTCCGCGGCCGTACTGGGTTGGGTGCTGTTGATTGTCCCCTACTCGGACGATCCGAGCCTCACCCTGGGTCAGTTCCTCATCTCGGCGGCCTATCCGATCGCCGACCTGCTCCTGCTACCCATGATCCTGTACCTGGTGTTCCTGCAGCGGGCCCGGGTACTGGCCAACCTGTTTCTTTTCTCGGGCATGTTGTCCTACCTGGCAGCCGACCTCCTCTACGCCCACGGCAACCTGGTCGGCTGGTACACGCCCGGCGGATTCACGGACAGCCTCTGGTTGCTGTCGTACGCCTTCTTCGTCGCGGCAGTCCACCACCCTTCTGCCTCCGTCGAGACTCAGGCCGAAACCTCGAACGCGCAACTCTCGCAAAGGCGCATAGTGATCCTCGGGATAGCCGCCATCCTCGTTCCCATGCTGATCCTGTTCCAGACGGGGACGAAAATGCAGATCGTCAAAGTGGCCGCCTTCGCCTCGATCGTGCTGTTCCTCCTGGTCCTGCACCGCATGCGCGGCCTGCTGGCGGAAACCCAACGGCAGGCCGACGCGCTCGAGCGGCTTGCCAAGACCGACCCCCTGACCGGTGCGGCCAACCGCCGGGAACTGAGCAACCTGCTCGAGCGCGAAATGGCCCGCTCCGAACGACTCGATGCGCCGCTGAGCCTGGCCTTTCTGGATCTCGACCATTTCAAGGACTTCAACGACACGCGTGGACACTCGGCCGGAGACACGCTTTTGCGGGAACTCGCCCAGGTCTGGAATGCGGAGATGCGTCCATCCGATGTTCTGGCTCGAGTCGGTGGCGAGGAATTTGTCGTCGTCTTCCCGGACACGGATATCGACCGAAGCCAACGCGTGCTGGAGCGCCTGCTCGAGCTCGTGCCCTACGGGCAGACCTGTTCTGCGGGGTTGACGCAACGCCAACCGGGCGATACCGAGGAAACCCTGATGGGCCGCGCGGACCAGGCGCTTTACCTGGCCAAGGATCGGGGACGCGACCGGATCGTCTGTGCCTGAACCGCCGGGACGGAAAACCCGGCCACCGCCGACCAGTGGCCGCACCGCGACCATCAGGAAGGCAGGATCGGACGGCAAGACCGCTCCCCACGCCCCCAGCCAGCACGGCTCCCGACCCAAACCGAGTTGATCGCCCCCTCATAACTTTCATGGGGTTGCGCATCATTCGGGGTCTATGCTCCCCCGAATACCAACAAGAGGGGGAGAAAGAGCCATGCTTATCGCAAGCCTGATCATCGTGGTGATCGCGCTGGTGTTCGCCACGGCGAAACTGCGCATGCACCCGTTCCTGGCGCTGTTGCTGGCCGCCTTCGCCATGGCCCTTGCCGGCGGAATCGCGCCGACCGAAGCCGTCAGCGTCATCAACGACGGCTTCGGCAGCACGCTGGGCTACATCGGTATCGTCATCGCGCTGGGCACGATCATCGGGGTGATCCTCGAGCGCACGGGCGCGGCGATCGTGATGGCCGAGGCGATCATCCGCCTGCTGTCCGACCGCTTCCCCAACTTCACCGTCTCGCTGATCGGCTACATCGTCTCGATTCCGGTGTTCTGCGATTCGGGTTACGTGATCCTCAACTCGCTGAAGAACGCCATGGCGAAGAAGACCGGCATCTCGGTGGTCGCGATGAGCGTGGCGCTGGCGACCGGCCTTTTCGCCACCCATAACTTCGTGCCGCCGACCCCGGGGCCGATCGCCGCTGCGGCCAACCTCGACATCGCCGATTCCCTCGGCCTGGTCATTCTCGTCGGCCTGTTCGTCGCCGCGGTCACCGCGATCGTCGGCGCGCTGTGGGCCAGCCGCTACTCGGACCCGGCCAACGAGGCCGAGATGCTCGAGCCCGATCCCATCAGCGAGGCGGTCGGCGAGGAGATCGAGGAGCCCGAGCCGGACATGACGCACCGGCCGTCTACGCTGGCCTCGTTCATGCCGATCATCGCCCCGATCGCGCTGATCTGCCTGGGCTCGATCGCCAGTCTCGCCACGCGTGACGCCGAGCCGGGCTTCATCGCGAACTTCTTCATCTTTTTCGGCCAGCCGGTCGTGGCACTGGCCATCGGCGTGGTCTTCGCCGTCACCCTGATCAAGGGCGAGGACAAGAAGGATCGCTTTCACCAGGTCACCGTCGACGGCATCCTGCTGGCCGCACCGATCATCCTGATCACCGGTGCCGGCGGCGCCTTCGGCAACGTGCTGCGCTCCACCCCGCTGGGCGACCAGCTCGGCGCGATGCTGACCGGGCTGGGCCTGGGGCTGTTCGTGCCGTTCCTCATCGCCGCCGCGCTCAAGTCCGCCCAGGGTTCCTCGACCGTGGCGCTGGTGACCGCCTCGACGCTGGTCGCCCCGCTGCTTCCGGACCTGGGGCTCGATTCGGACATGGGCAAGGTCCTGGCCGTGATGGCCGTCGGTGCCGGCGCGATGACCGTCTCGCACGCCAACGACAGCTTCTTCTGGGTGGTCTCGCAGTTCAGCCGCATGAAGGTGGCCACGGCCTACAAGACCTTCACCACGGCCACGCTGCTCCAGGGCATCAGCGCCATGATCACGATCTACATCCTGGGGCTGATCCTTGTCTGACGGCCTGCACGTCGTCCTCTGCCCGGACAGCTTCAAGGGCAGCCTGGAAGCCGATGCCGTGGCCGCGGCGATGGCGCGCGGCGTTCACGCGGCTCGCCCGACGGCCCAGATCCGCGCCCTGCCCATGGCCGATGGCGGCGAGGGCACCGCGGAACTGATCACCCACACGCTGGGCTGGGAGTGGCATCTGACCGATGTCCATGGGCCGACCGGCACGCACCTGACCGCCGGCTGGGGCTTCGATGCCGCCAACCGGCGGGCGGTGATCGACGTGGCCTCGGCCTGCGGGCTGGACCAGGTCCCGGCCGATCGTCGCGACCCGTGGCAGCTCGACAGCCGCGGTGTGGGTGAACTGATGCGCTCGGCGATGGATGCCGGCGCGCGTCACCTGCTGATCGGCTTGGGCGGCAGCGGCACGGTCGACGGCGGGGCGGGCATGCTCACCGCCCTGGGCGTGCGTTTCCTCGATGCCGACGGACGGGCATTGGACGCCAATCCAGCGGCACTGCGCTCTCTGGCACGGGTCGATTTCTCCGCGCTGGATGCGCGCCTGGCAGACGTCGAAATCACCGTGCTCAACGACGTCGACAACCCGCTGACCGGTCCGCACGGCGCAAGCCCGGTCTTCGGTCCGCAGAAGGGCCTGCCCGAGTCGGACATCGAGGCGATGGACCGCCACCTCGACCGGCTGGCCGGGTGCATCGAGGCCGCCGGGCATCTCGAGCGCCCGGTGGACACCCCGGGTGCCGGCGCCGCCGGCGGGCTGGGGTTCGCCCTCGATTGCGTCCTGGGAGGCGCCGCCCGCATGGGCGCGGCCTACATTGCCGAGCTGATCGGTCTGGACGCGGCGATCGGCGAATCCCGACTCGTGATCACCGGCGAAGGCCAGATCGACGGCCAGACCTCGCGCGGCAAGGTGGTCGCCGAGGTGGTGGCCCGGGCCGGACGGCTGGACGTGCCCGTCATGGCGATCGCCGGCCGCATTGCCTGCAGCGAGGCCGAGCTGACCGCGTTTGGCCTGGCCGATGCCCGCGCCCTGTGCGACGGCTCGGTCACCGTCGAGCAGGCCATGGCCGAACCGGCGGGCCTGATCACCGCCCGCACGCGGGCCCTGATGCAGGACTACCTCGCTCGGACCGGATAACCACGGCATGCCCATCGGGCAGAGGACAGCCAGAA
>NZ_JBKHFB010000101.1:0-4546 GCF_046540515.1 Guyparkeria sp. | reverse complement strand
ACAGTGGACATGGAGATGCCGGCGACGCGACTGGTGATCTTCGGCAACCCCAAGGCCGGTACTGCGCTGATGAAGTGCGCGCCGACGGTCGCGATCGACCTGCCGATGAAAATGCTTATCTGGCAAGACGGGGACACCGTCAAGGTGGCCTACAACACGGCCGATTACCTGGTCGAGCGCCACGGAGTCGGTGACTGTGCCAAGCCGGTGCAGGAGAAGGTGCGCAAGGCACTCGACGGGTTCGCCCGCCAGGCTGCCGGCGCCGGCTGAACGTTCGACGTTCCCGGTCACGGCGGGGATGCCGCCGGGAGAGCGCCCAACCCCTGTCGGCGGATGGCGTCCGGCAAACGCCCTTGACCCGAAAGGAGCCAAGCAATGAACGCGATGCGGTTCCAGCTTTTGCCCACCCCGGTGGTGGCGACCGCCCCCGGCCCGCTGGCGGGAGGGGGCGGTCGCGTCCCTGAATGGCGAGCGCTGCGGGAGGGTTAGGCATGCGACGAGCCTTTCTGCTGGTCTCGTCCCTGGTCACGGCGGCGATCGCCCTGTTCGCCTTCCTGTGGCCAACGCTCCTGTGGGCCTACCTGATCGTGCTGCCACTGGTCGCCGTCGGCCTCTACGACATGCGGCAGCATCGGCATACCCTGCTTCGCAATTACCCGCTTGTCGGGCGTGGACGCTGGCTGGCGGAGAAGCTGCGTCCATTCATCCGCCAGTACCTGCTGGAATCCGACACCGACGGCGCGCCGATCAGTCGCATGTTTCGGTCGGTGGTCTACCAGCGTGCCAAACGGGAGAACGAAACCGTTCCCTACGGCACGCGGGTGGACACCTATCGGCTGGGTTACGAATGGATCGGCCAGTCACTGGCGGCCCTCGCCGTCGAGGAACTGGATCCCGACCTGCGCGTGACGGTCGGTGGCCCGCAATGCCGGCAGCCCTATTCGGCCAGCGTGCTCAACATCTCGGCGATGAGCTTCGGCGCCCTGAGTCGCAACGCGATCCTCGCCCTCAACCGGGGCGCCCGGGAGGGCGGTTTCTATCACAACACCGGCGAAGGCGGCCTGACGCCGTTCCACCTGGAGCCGGGCGGCGATCTCGTCTGGCAGATCGGCACGGCCTATTTCGGCTGCCGCGACGATCATGGGGATTTCTGCCCCGACACTTTCCGTGACAAGGCCTGCCTGCCGAACGTGAAGATGATCGAGATCAAGCTTTCGCAGGGAGCCAAGCCCGGGCATGGCGGCATCCTGCCGGCCGAGAAGAACACGCCGGAGATCGCCGCGATACGTGACGTCCCCCCGGGGACAGCGATCATCTCCCCGCCGGCGCACACCGCCTTCGATTCGCCGCTGGGGCTGATCGACTTTGTCGACCGGTTGCGCGAGTTGTCTGACGGAAAACCGGTCGGCTTCAAGCTGGCCATCGGGCGCAAGAGCGAGTTCGTCGCCATCTGCAAGGCCATGGTCGAGCGCGGCCGCTACCCGGACTTCATTACGGTCGATGGCGGCGAAGGCGGCACGGGCGCGGCCCCCATCGAATACAGCAACTCCGTGGGCATGCCGCTGCGCGAGGCGGTCGCCTTCGTCGATGACTGCCTCACCGGCTTCGGCCTGCGCGAGCACGTCCGGGTGATCGCCTCGGGGAAGATCCTGACCGGTTTCCACCTGGTCAAGAATCTCGCGCTCGGGGCGGACATCTGCAACAGCGCCCGCGGGATGATGCTCGCGCTCGGCTGCGTCCAGTCCCTGACCTGCAATACCAACCGCTGCCCGACCGGTGTGGCGACGCAGGACCCCCGGCGCTACGCGGGGTTGGTGGTCCCCGACAAGGCCACGCGGGTGGCACAGTTCCATCGCGGCACGGTGCATGCCACCGCCGAGTTGATCGGCTCGGCCGGGATCCGCCACCCGCACGAACTCAACCGGACCCACATCTACCGGCGGATCAGCCCGGAGGCTGTGCGCCGCTACGACCAGATCTTCCCGTACCTGCGCCCGGGCGACCTGCTCGACGGCCAGCCGTCGGAGGACTGGCAGCTCATGCTCGACGAGGCGCACGCCGACAGCTTCCGTCCGCGGGATTGCCTGACCCGCATCGATCGCGAATGCTGCTCGATGGCATCGGCACGAGGGCGTGTCGTGGCCGGGGAGGCGCGGGGATGAAGGCCCCGGGGTGGTTCTCGCGTCTGTCCCGGCGCGGTATCGCGTCGAATGCCGTCGAGAGGGAGGCCTGGCGTCGCCTGGATGCCTCGATTGTCCGCTACCGGGGCGAGCCGGTCGGCACCATCGCCTCCGGCGACGGGGACGCTCCCGCACAGAACTACGATCACGTCTTCACCCGGGACTTCTTCGTCTCGGCGGTGGCCTTCCTGTTGCGCGGCGAGCACGAGATCGTGCGCAACTTCCTGCGGGTGGCGCTGGACCTGCAGAGTGCCGACCACCACATGGACTGCTTCCGTCCGGGGCAGGGGATGATGCCGGCGAGCTTCCGGGTCGCGGGGACGGGAGCCGAGGAACGCCTGGAGCCGGATTTCGGCGAACATGCCATCGCCCGGGTCACACCGATCGACTCCGGCTTCTGGTGGCTCTACCTGCTGCATGCCTACACCCGGGCCAGCGGGGACGAGTCGCTGACGAAATCCGATGCCATGCAGCGCGGCATCCGGCTGATCCTGGAGCTCTGCCTGCCCCCGCGCCACGAGATGCTGCCGACACTGCTGGTGCCGGACGGTGCCTTTATGATCGACCGCCGGCTCGGCGTATACGGCCACCCGCTGGACATCCAGGTCCTGTTCCACCTGGCCCTGCGGGCGGCTGATGGTCTGCTCGACGTCCCGGTCGACGACCCCCTTCGGCGGGCCGTCGCCGAGCGCGAGTCGCACCTTGCTCATCACCTGCGCCACTACTACTGGCTCGACATGGCGACACTCAACCGCATCTATCGCTACCAGGTCGAGGAGCTGGGCGCGGATGCCGCCAACCCGTTCAATATCCGCCCCGACACCATTCCCGAGTGGCTGTTCGAGTGGATGCCCCGCGACGGTGGCTACTTCGCCGGCAACCTGGGGCCGGCGCGGCTCGACGTGCGCCTGTTCTCGCAGGGCAACCTGCTGGCCGTGCTCTCGGGCCTGGCCGACCGGGAGCAGGCGCAGGCGATTCTCAACCTGTTCGAATCCCGCCGGGAGGACCTGCTGGGCGAAACCCCGGTCAAGCTCGTCTTCCCGGCCCTGGAGGGGCGCGACTGGCAACTCCTCACGGGGGGCGACCCCAAGAACGCGCCCTGGTCGTATCACAACGGCGGCAACTGGCCGTTCCTGCTGTGGTTGTTCACCGCCGCGGCGATACGCGCCGGACGACGCGAGTTTGCCGCCGAGGTGCTCGATGCCGTGGAGGAACGCCTGGCGGCCGAGCAGTGGGCGGAATACTACGACGGCCGGGGCGGTCGCCTGGTGGGCAAGGAGGCCCGGCTCGACCAGACATGGAGCGTCGCGGGGTACCTGGCCGCCCGGCGCATGCTGGCGAATCCCGATGCCATCGATTTTCTCGGCTTCGGCGCGCCGAGTACCGCGACTTCTTGCGACGCCGGGTCTCGGGCGCCGGCCTGATGCCGACCGACCTTGCCGGCTGGCCTGGTCAGATCCATGAACGATTCGACGCCCATCCGTCGTGACGGGTGCCGGCCGGCATGTCACCGGATTTCTACAAAGTCTACTTGGCTAGGAAGGTGGCCCCGCCAAGCGCTGGGGCCCGTCGAGCGTCGGCGGAAATCGACGAGCGGGGATTCGGTCCCTGATCCCTCCCGCCGTTCATCCCGGCGGCAGCCGACGCCGCTGCCACAGCCAGTAGATCACCGGCAGGACGATCATCGACAGGATCGGGGCGGTGATCATGCCGCCGACCATCGGCGCGGCGATGCGCGACATCACCTCGGAGCCGGTGCCCACGCCGATCATGATCGGCATCAGGCCGGCGAGGATGACCGCGACGGTCATCGCCTTAGGGCGGACCCGCAGCACCGCGCCCTCCATCAGGGCATCCTTCAGATCGGCGCGCGTGTTGAGGCGCCCTTCCTCCTGGTGGCGCTTGATGGCCTGGTCGAGGTAGAGCAGCATCACCACGCCGAACTCGGCGGCCACGCCGGCCAGCGCGATCAGCCCCACCGCCACGGCGATCGAGAGGTTGTACTCCAGCGCCCACAGGAGCCAGAAGCTGCCGATCAGCGCGAACGGCAGGCTGCCCATGATCATCACCGCCTTGCCGCCGTGGCGGAAGGCGAGATACAGCAGGATGAAGATGATCGCCAGCGTCAGCGGCACCACCTGCTTGAGGCGCTCGGCGGCGCGTTCCATGTACTGGTACTGGCCGGACCACTCGATTGCGTACCCGGGCGGCAGGTCGACCTTGTCGCGCAGTTCCTCCCTGGCCCGGTCGACGTAGCCGCCCAGGTCCACGCCGCGCGTGTTGACGAACACGAAGCCGGCCGGCCGGCTGTTCTCCGACTTGATGACCGGTGGCCCGGACTCCACCTCGACGGAGGCCACCTGGCC
>NZ_JBKHFB010000100.1:0-4797 GCF_046540515.1 Guyparkeria sp. | reverse complement strand
CCACCTCAAGTCCACCGCAACCAGCCGATCAATCCATGCCCGCCATCGCCCGCCTGCCGTACCCCTGGAGGCTTCTTGCCCTTCTCCCCGCCCTTGCCCTGCTCTCCGGGTGTGCCTCGCTGGTCGGCACCCCGCCAACCGAGCCGGCGAGCGAGGCGCAACTGGCCGCATGGGAAACGCACCAGCGCGAGATCGAGTCGGTGACGGACTGGGCGTTCGACGGACGTGCCGCCGTCCGTTCCGGGGTGACCGGGGGCAGCGTCCAGCTGGAATGGACCCAGGTCGGCACCGTCACCTCGCTGGTCGTCAGCGGCCCCTTCGACACCGGCCGCCTGGCGATGACCGGCACCCCGGACCAGATGCTGCTGACGGACGGTAGCGGCAATCGACGGGTCACGAACCGCCCCGCCGCCCTGCTCGAGGAGCAGACCGGCTGGCATATCCCCATGTCGTTGCTGCCGCGCTGGGTGCGTGGCCTGCCAAGCGAGTCGCTCGAGACCCTGGACGAAGGGGAATTCCGTCTCGACGATCGGGGACGCTTGCTCACCCTCTCCGAGCGTGGCTGGGACATCGAGTACGACCGTTACCGTGAGGTCGGCGGGTACAGCCTGCCTCACTTCGTCGAACTGCAACACGACGGCATGCGCATCCGCATGGCCATCGACAGCTGGGATGTTGGCCGGCCCCGTCAATGAATACCCGCCCGCCCTCATGCACCTCGGACTGGCTGCGCGCCGGCAGCAAGCTCAACCTCTACCTGCATATCAATGCCCGTCGACCGGACGGATACCACGAATTGCAGACCTTCTTCGAGCTGCTGGACTACGGGGACGAGCTACGTGTCGATACCGGCCACCCGGATATCCGCATCGACTGGGTGGCCGGTGACGAGCCGATCACGGGACGGCCCGACAATCCCCACCACGACCTTCTCTACCGCACCGCGCAGCGGTTGCGCGACACGGCCCGCCGGCTCGATCAGACCTCGCCCGATCGACCGCTCGGCGCGCATGTCACCTTGCGGAAGAACCTCCCGGTCGGGGGCGGGTTGGGGGGCGGTTCGGCGGCGGCCGCCTGTCTGTTGCAGCACCTGAACCGGGCCTGGGGGCTTGGGCTGCCGGTCGATTCACTCGCGCGGATCGGCCTGGAGCTGGGCGCCGACGTGCCGGTGTTCGTGGGCGGCCAGAGTGCCACCGCCCACGGGGTCGGCGAGCAACTGAATCCCGGGGTGGCCCCGCATACCAGCGGCATCTACCTGGTCGTGGTCCCCCGGGTTTCCTCGCCGACGACCAACCTGTTTGCCGCCCCGACACTGCGCCGTGACCTGCCCAAGCAGCCCGACGCCCCCCTTCTCTCGCACTGGCGCGAGGAAGGCATCAACGTGTTCGAGTCGGTGGTGCTGGCCAACCATCCCGCGTTGGGCGCCCTGCTCGACGACCTGCGCGCGGAGACCGGCTTTGCCCGCATGACCGGCTCGGGTGCCTGCCTGTTCGCGCCGGTCGAGTCGGAGACGCAAGCCCGCCGCATGGCCGAGAAGCTTGCGGGTAGACACGGGATATGGCGACGCCATTTCGTCGCGCGGCGACCCGCTGTCGGCAAATCAGCCAGTTAGGTTTGTCCGCCGACGAAATGGCGAGAAATCGGCAAAAATCCGGGCACGGGCCTTGGCAAATGCGGATCGCTTGGTTAAGATGCGCACCTCTTTCGAATGGGCCGTCGCCAAGTTGGTTAAGGCACCGGATTTTGATTCCGGCATTCGCAGGTTCGAATCCTGCCGGCCCAGCCAAATAACCGGCGAGACCGATGTCACTATCACGCTCCTTGATGGTCTTCACGGGCAACGCGAATCGGCCATTGGCCGAGCGAGTTGCGGAAAGCCTGGATAGCCAACTCGGACAGGCATCGGTAACGCACTTCTCGGACGGCGAATCCGCCGTCGAGCTCCTGGAAAACGTCCGCGGTCGCGACGTCTTCGTGATCCAGCCGACCTGTGATCCGACGAACGAACACGTCATGGAGCTCATGCTGATGACCGACGCGCTGCGTCGGGCCTCGGCGCATCGCATCACCGCGGTCATCCCCTACTTCGGCTACTCCCGCCAGGACCGTCGCGTCCGCTCCTCCCGCGTGCCGATCAGCGCCAAGGTGGTCGCGAACATGCTGCAGAGCGGTGGCGTGGACCGCATCCTCACCGTCGACCTGCATGCCGACCAGATCCAGGGCTTCTTCGACATCCCGGTCGACAACGTCTATGCCTCGCCGATACTCCTCGGCGACATCTGGCGTCAGAAGTACGAGGACCTGATCGTCGTCTCGCCCGATGTCGGTGGTGTCGTGCGTGCCCGGGCGGTCGCCAAGCGCCTCGACGACGCGGATCTCGCCATCATCGACAAGCGCCGCCCACGCGCGAACGTCTCTCAGGTCATGCACATCATCGGCGAGGTGAAGGGCAAGACCTGCGTGCTGGTCGACGACATGGTCGACACCGCCGGCACCCTCTGCAAGGCAGCCGATGCCCTGAAGAAGCACGGTGCACGCAAGGTGGTGGCCTATTCCACCCACCCCATCCTCTCCGGTAAGGCGATCGAGAACATCGAGACCTCCGCGCTCGACGAGCTGGTGGTCACCGATACGGTACCGCTCAAGCCCGAGGCGGAAGCCTGCGAGCGTATTCGCGTGCTGTCGGTTGCCGGGATGCTGGCCGAGACGATTCGTCGCATTCACACCGACGAGTCGGTCAGTTCGCTCTACAACGACGACTGACCCAACAAGCCCGGCCCCGGCCTTCCTCCCGAAGCGCTTTACCTGTACAATTCGCGCGCCACTCGAACGATCGGGTGGCGCGCGTCGGTTGTGGGCTTGGTCGCGGGCCGCAACCGTATATCAGACGCCGGGAGTCGGCTTAGACGTCGCCCCGGCGGTTTTCATTTCTGGAGTGGACCCAATCATGTCTCAAGAAACTTTCAAGATTGAAGCGTCCGTTCGCGATGACCTGGGGAAAGGTGCGAGCCGCCGCCTGCGTCGCGAAGGGAACATCCCGGCAATCGTCTACGGTGGCAAGAAGCCGCCGGTCTCGCTGACCATCAACCACAACGAGCTCCTCAAGCACCTCGACCACGAGGCGTTCTTCTCGCATATCCTCGAGCTCAATGTCGACGGCGAGACCGACGAGGTCGTGCTGCGTGACCTGCATCGTCACCCGTACAAGACCACCGTCGTGCTGCATGCCGACTTCCAGCGCATCACCCGTGGTCAGAAGATGCGCATGCACGTCCCGCTGCACTTCGACAACCGCGAAGAGAGCAAGGGCGCCAAGGCCGGTGGCGTGATCAGCGTCATCCACAACGAGATCGAGATCGAGTGCCTGCCGCGTCAGCTGCCGGAGTACCTCACCATCGATCTGGCCGACCTGGACGTCAACGAGTCGATCCACCTCTCCGAGATCAAGCTGCCGGAAGGCATCAGCATCCCCGAGCTGGCCCTGGGTGAAAGCCACGACGTCGCCGTCGTCGCCATCCACCCGCCGAAGGTGGAGAAGGAGCCGGAAGAGGAGGCATCGGCCGAGACCGGTGGCGAGGAAGAGAAAGGCGGCGAAGAAGCCTGATCTCCCCTGCCCCGAGGCTCGATGAACCCCGATCTCGCGATCGGGGTTTTTTCGTTTCATGCCGCCGAGCGGCACGTTCGGCTATGCGATAATCCGCGCCCATGACTATCAAGCTGATCGTGGGACTGGGCAATCCCGGGCAGAAGTACGACAACACGCGTCACAACGCCGGCTTCTGGGCGCTCGATGCCATCGCCGCCGCGCTGGGTGGCAACTGGACCGAGGAACGGAAGTTCAAGGGCTCGGTCGCCCGGGTGATGGTAGACGGTGTAGACCTGCGCCTGCTCCGCCCGGACACCTTCATGAACCGGTCGGGCCAATCCGTCGGTCCCTTGGCGCAGTTCTTCAAGATCGCGCCGGAAGAGATCCTCGTGATCCACGACGAGCTCGACCTGCCGCCCGGGCGGATGCGCCTGAAGTGCGGGGGCGGTCATGGCGGCCACAACGGGCTGAAGGATATCCAGGCGGCCCTGGGCAGCGCGGATTTCTGGCGACTGCGGATCGGGGTAGGCCATCCCGGCCACAGGGACGCGGTCGTCGGTTACGTCCTGACGAGTGCGCCCCCGGACGAACGGCGGCTGATCGACGATGTCGTGATCGAGATCCGGCACCTGGCGCCGGACCTGGTTCACGCCGACGAGGCCACCCTGATGCAGACCATCAACAGCTATCGACCGTCCGCCTGAGCGCGCGCGGCACTCACCACACCGCGTGGCCGCCCTGCCCGGCCGCGCCCGACACTGAAACAACGGAGTCCCTATGGGTTTCAACTGTGGCATCGTGGGCCTGCCCAACGTCGGCAAGTCCACCCTGTTCAACGCGCTGACCAAGGCCGGCATCCAGGCCGCCAACTACCCCTTCTGCACCATCGAGCCCAATGTCGGCGTGGTGGCCGTTCCCGACCCGCGGCTCGACAAGCTGGCCGAGATCGTCAAGCCCGAGCGGGTCATCCCCACCAGCATGGAGTTCGTCGACATCGCGGGACTCGTGGCCGGTGCCTCCAAGGGCGAGGGCCTCGGCAACCAGTTCCTCGCCAACATCCGCGAGACCGACGCCATCGTGCAGGTGGTGCGGTGCTTCGCCAACGACGACGTGGTCCACGTGGCCGGCAAGGTCGACCCGGGCGCGGACATCGAGGTCATCAACACCGAACTGGCGCTGGCCGATCTGGATACCGTGCAGAAGGCCGTCGA
>NZ_JBKHFB010000099.1:0-4844 GCF_046540515.1 Guyparkeria sp. | reverse complement strand
CGAGGCCCTGTGGCTGGAGGAAAACCTGGCCGAGAACAGCCGGACGGCCTATCGCCGCGACCTCGAGCTGGCCGCGCGCCGACTATCGGGGGGGCTGCCGCTCGACGAAAGCTGCGCGCTGCCCCGTGCCGACGGCGCGGCACTCGACCACCTGCTTGGCGATCGCCTGAGCGAGGGCGCCGCACCGCGCTCGGTGGGCCGAATGCGCTCGGCCCTGCGCCGCTTCTACGCATGGGCCAATCGCGAGGGCCTGATTCGCCCGAACCCCGCCAGCGACCTGCCGGCACCACGTCGCCCGCGCGACCTGCCCACCGACTTGAGCGAGACCGACGTCGAGGCCCTGCTGAACGCCCCGGACACCCGCACGCCGCTCGGCCTGCGCGACCGTGCCATGCTCGAGACCCTCTACGCCACCGGGCTGCGCGTCTCCGAGCTCGTCAACCTGACCCTCAACGAGGTCCACCTCGCCCAGGGACTGGCACGTATCGTCGGCAAGGGCGGACGTGAACGGCTGGTGCCGATCGGCGACGAGGCGATCGACTGGCTGCAGCGCTACCTCGACGAGGCGCGTCCGGCGCTGCTGGCCGGGCGTCAGACCAACGCAATCTTCGTCTCCGGCCGGGCCGCGGCACTGACACGTCAGGCCTTCTGGTATCGGATAAAGCACCACGCACGAACGGCCGGTCTGGCCCGGCTGCCCTCGCCGCACACCCTGCGCCACGCTTTCGCCACCCACCTGCTCAATCACGGCGCCGATCTGCGCGCGCTGCAGATGCTCCTGGGACACGCCGATCTCTCCACCACCCAGATCTACACCCACGTCGCCACCGCCCGCCTGCAGGCGTTGCATGCCGAGCATCACCCGCGCGGTTGACGTGCCCGAAAACCGGGGCGCTGGATGGCTGGGCGACGGGCGGTGTGTGCTCGGCAGCTGAGTTCATACCGGTGCCCGATGGTGTCACAATGCGCTTCCGATGGAACCCCGACGGCTTTCGAGCATCCAAGTCGCGGGAACCATATCCGGACCCGACCATTCAAACCCAGGTTTAATCAAACGATGCGAGACACACGCTTTGCGCTTGCCGGCCGTCGCGGGCTTACCCTGGCCCTGGCCCTCACCCTGCCGTCCACTGCCGCACTGGCCGGCGACAAGGACGACATCACCGCCAGCATCGAGAAGCACATGCCGGGCGTGCCGATCGACTCGCTCGAGGAGACCCCGGCCAAGGGCATCTACGAGCTCACCTCCAACGGTCAGATCGCCTACGTCACCGCGGACGGCAAGTACCTGATCGCCGGGGACCTGATCGACGTCGAGAACCGACAGAACCTGACCCAGGGCAAACAGGACGCCCAGCGGCTGACCGCACTCGAGGACATCGCCGAGGAGCGCAAGCTGGTCTACCCGGCCGAGGGCGAGAAAAAGCACGCGATCACCATCTTCACCGATCCGACCTGCCCGTTCTGCGACAAGCTTCACAAGGAGCTGCCGAAGCTCCGCGAGGCCGGCGTCGAGGTGACCTACATCCTCACCCCGCGTCAGGGACCGGGCTCCAAGGGCTTCGAGATCTCCTCGAAGGTGGCCTGCGCCGATGACCCGAAGGCGGCGCTGGACGGAGCCATGAAGGGCGATTCGGTGGATGCCGAGGCCTGCCGCAACGACGTGATCGAGGAGAACATGGCCCTGTCCGACCGTCTCGGCATGAGCGGCACGCCCTACACCATTCTGCCCAACGGGGCCGCCATGCCCGGTTACCGCCCGGCGAACGCCATGCTCCAGGCCATCGAGCAAAGCGGCGGCTGACCCAGCCTCGCCCCGCCCAGGGAATCTCTGAACAGAGATTCCCTAGCAACCCCGCACCCGCCGGTGCGGGGTTTTTTTTGCGCTCGCGTCAAACGGCCGGCAGACGCCCCCCCTGGCCCACGAGCGACCTGGCCGGCGCCCCGAAAGCAGGCTCGGCGTGCCTGAGGCAAACTGACCGCGCGCGGCACGGTCGTGGCCAGGGGATACGCATCCGCCATGGAAATGGACGAAAAGAGCGACCCTTCGCTAAAGTCGGCCGCCGATCGACCGATAGAACCGACAAGACAAGCGAGAGCCCTCACGGCCGTTTTCGGCTTCTGAGTCCGGACTCCGGGCCGCACCGGCCTGACCTCAGGGCGACTCGAGCCACCACAGGAGCATTGCCAACACCATGACGATCAAGGCCAAACTCATCCTTCTCGTGGTCCTTGCCGGCGCGGCCACCGTCGGCACCAGCCTGTTCGGCATCTACGCCGAGCTCAAGGGGCATGAGCTCGCCGAGAAGAACCACGAACTGCGCATCATGCCGATCGACCACGTCGGCAACTCCGTCAAGCTGATCAACGAAATGACCACCCAGGCCCTGCTGGCGTTGCAGCACGACCCCGAAAGCCAGACGGCGGCCATGCACGGCCACGAGATCGAGGAACACCTCGACGTGATCGGTGAAAACCTCGATGAGCTCGAGCAGGTCAACGCCCGGATCGCCGAGATCACGCACCGCCAGGCCGAGTCCAACGACGCCCAGCAGGCATTGTTCGAAACCCAGCAGGAACTGGTGAACGTCGCCTTCCTGCCTCTGGAGGAAAAACTCGAGGAAGGCAATTACACCGGTGCCCAGGCCTTGCTGATCCTCACGCTCACCGATGTGCTGCCCGCCTTCGACGAGGCCGCCTCCCGCTATGAAGGCATCCTGCGCGACAACATGGAGGAAGAGCTTGCCCGCAGCAGCGAACGGGTGGAGCAGGACGTCTGGATCTCGATCGCCATCACCGTGATCAACGTGATGATCATCATCGCCATCGCGGCCTGGATCATCCACGGCGTTACCCGCGGCCTGAAGGTGGCCGACCGCTTTGCCACCAACTTCGCCGAGGGCAAGCTCAACGAGCCGGTGCAGCTCGACAGCCGTGACGAGATCGCCGAGATCATCACGCACATGAACACCGCGCGCGAGTCGTTGCGCGAGACCCTCAAGCGCATCGAGGAGGCCTCCGAGCAGCTCGCCTCGGCCGCCGAGGAAACCTCGGCCGTCTCCGAGCAGACCGATCGCGGCGTGGCGCGCCAGATGCAGGAGATCGAGCAGGTCGCCGCGGCCATGAACCAGATGACCGCCACCGTCGAGGACGTCGCGCGCAATGCCTCGGATGCCTCCAGCAGCGCCCAGGCGGCCAACGAGTCGGCCAAGCACGGCCAGACGATCCTCGGCAACGCCGTCAACGCGGTGGGCATCCTCTCCGACGAGATCCGCCAGTCCTCGGACACCATCGATTCGCTCAAGGCCGAATCCGAGGAGATCGGCAAGGTACTCGACGTGATCGGCGCCATAGCCGACCAGACCAACCTGCTGGCGCTCAATGCCGCGATCGAGGCGGCGCGTGCCGGCGAACATGGCCGCGGCTTTGCCGTGGTGGCCGAGGAAGTGCGTGCACTGGCCTCGCGCACCCAGGGATCCACCGAGGAGATCCACGGCATGATCGATCGGCTCCAATCGCGTTCCAATGCCGCGGTAGCCGCGATGCAGCGCGCGCACAACCAGGTCGATCACAGCACCCAGGCCATGTCGGAGACCGAGGCGGCCCTCGGGGAGATCGCCCAGGGGGTCAACGGCATCAACGACCTCAACTTCCAGATCGCCAGCGCCGCCGAACAGCAGAGCGCCGTGGCCGAGGAGGTCAATCGCAACGTGCAGACCATCTCGCAGATCAGCGAGGAGTCGGCACAAGGGGCCACCCAGACCAAGACCGCCTCGGCCGAACTCGCCCGACTGGCCGAGGAACTGCAGGCGCGACTGGCGCGCTTCAAGCTGTAGGCGCCCCGGTCGCACTGAACCGAGACGCGACGACCCGCCTCATGGCGGGTCTTCTTTTATGGTCAGGAAAAACGGAAGAACAACGCCACCCGCCCAACCGCGCCCGTGCGTACACGCGTGACGTGCAGGCGGGGAATCAAGCGGCTACCCTTGTCGCCCTTGCCACCACCCGGACGATTCGCGCATGCCATCCGACAATGAACACCAGCCCATCGTCCTGATCGGTTACGGCGACATCGCCCGGCGACTCGCCGCGAGACTGCCGGATCACGACATCGTCGCCGTCGCCCGACAGCAGCCCGCCTGCCCGCGAGGACACCGGGGAAACTGGACCGGGCTGGCGATCGATCTGGACCAGTCGGGCGACATGCCGATCGAGGCAACGCCGGAGAACGCGATCTGGGTCTATCTCGCCCCGCCGCCGCGCGAGGGGCAGACCGATCCCCGTCTGCGCAACTGGCTGCAAGGCGCCTCACGGTCACCGTCCGGACTGATCTACATCAGCACCACGGGCGTCTACGGCAACCGGAACGGGGCCTGGGTGAACGAGACCACGCCACCGGCTCCGGCCCACGACCGGGGGCGAAGGCGACTCGACGCGGAGGCCCAGTGCCAAACTTACGCACGGGCCCACGCGATACCGGCCTGCACGCTGCGGGTGACGGGCATCTACGACTGCGACCGCCTGCCCGTCGAGAAGGTGCGCCAGGGAGCGCCCGTACCCGCCGGTCCGGAAGCCCCCTGGTCGAACCGCATCCATGCCGAGGACCTCGCGGACATCCTGCACCGGCTGATCGACCGCCTCGAGGCCGGCCGCCCCGTCACCGGCACCTTCAACGTCTCCGACAACCACCCGACCCCCACCAACCTCACCTACCGGCAGATCGCCGCCCACTTCGGCCTGCCCCGACCGCCGGAGGCGCCACTGGCCAGCATCCTCGACCAGGCCAGCCCCATGGCCCGCGAGTTCCTGAGCGAATCGAGACGCGTGGATGCCAGCGCCATTCA
>NZ_JBKHFB010000098.1:0-4881 GCF_046540515.1 Guyparkeria sp. | reverse complement strand
GGGTGTCTTCTTTTCGTCGGTTTTCTTGGACAAGCAAGAAAATCGACTCGCGCGCACTGCACGGCGCTGCAAAAAAGCGCACTACGCAAATGTGCGCGTGAAATCGTCCACCACGCCCGAAGACGGACCTCTACGACAATCGTCGTAAATACGCCGTCACCTCATCCCGATCGTGATACAGCTGCCGAATGGCCATCTCGAACGGCACCTCGGCCTCGACCAGCCGGTCCTCGATCAACTCCCGGCATTCCGTCACCGCCTGCTGGCGCTTCTTCATCGGCAGCTTGAGATTGAAGATCGTCCGCCGGCAGTCGCCGCGCGCCAGCCAGTCGGCCATCAGCGCCGCGACGCGGATCGGCTTTTCCACCATGTCGCACACCAGCCATTCGACCGGCCGCTCGGGGCGGAAGGTGAAACCATCCTCGCGACGGTGCTCGACCTGGTGGGAGGCCGCCAGCGACTCGGCCATCGGCCCGTTGTCGACGGCGGTGACCATCAGCCCGTCGCGCACCAGTTGCCAGGTCCAGCCACCGGGCGCGGCGCCCAGGTCGACCGCCTCCAGCCCGTCACGCAGCAGCTTCCGGCGCTCGTCGGGCGAGAGGAAGGTGATCAGCGCCTCCTCGAGCTTGAGCGCCGAGCGACTGGGCGCGTCCCTCGCCATCTTCAGGCGCGGGATGCCCATGGGCCAGGGGGCGGCCTGCGCCGGGTGCGACCAGCCGGGGATCGCCGTGGTCGAATCGATAAAGGTGAGGTGAAGCCTTGGCAGGTCCGGGTTGCCCGGCTCGAGCAGGCCGCGCTTGCGCATCGACTGCTCCAGCGGCCTGGTGAACTGACGGGCCAGTCGCATCAGCGGCCGGGTGGCCTCGGCATCCGGCGTCTCCACGTACACGCCGCCGAATGGCTGCCCCTCGAGCGCGGCGAGGATCGGCCCGAGACGGTTGTCCGGCGGCAGGTCGGCCAGTGGCTCGCCGGCGAGATTCACCTGCCGGGCGAAGATCAGCTCATCGAGGGAGAGCGTCTCGAACCACGCGGCCAGCGCGTGCGGGTCGTGGGCGCTGAAGGCGAGATAGCCGGTATCGGGCTTCGCCTTGCAGAAGCCGTGCACCCCGGCTTCGGCGGCGACGGCCTGCACCTGGGCGGCACAGTCGCCCTCGTAGCCGGCGCGGGTGAGGAGCAACAACTGGGTTTCGGTAGACATGGCGCGAAGCATGCCAGAATGCGCTCGGCATTCCATCCGTCAGCGCCGCACTAGCGGACGGATTGGCCCTGAATGACTCAGAACCATTTTCCTGACCTCGCATTGAATGCATGATGCTGGGATCAGGGCTTCGCGAGCCCCGGTCCGCTCGTCAGAGGCACAGCCACATGACCACCCCCCAGTCTCACGGTCTTCTCGGCAACCTGTTCACCCGGCTCCCCGGTTCCTGCCACGAGGCCTTTCGACACCAGCAACGCGAGGCTGAAAGGCGTATCGCCGTGGTGGCGGCCATTGGCGCACTGATCATCCTGCCCGCCGCCCAGGCAATGGAGCAGATCCTTTTGCCCGGCTACCAGTGGGTCGCGTGGTACAACGCCCTCTGGCGACTGCCGGTGATCGCGGTGTCGCTGGCGATCCTGGGGCTGCACTGGTGTCGACCGGAAGGGAACTGGCCGCGCGCCCTGCTGCAAGTGTTTTCCCTAGCGCTGTTGACCGCGGCGGCGGCCATCTTCGCCCGGGGCCAGGCGATCGAAGGGGGAGCGGCCCTCTACACCGGCCAATACCTGGTCATCAACCTTGCGGTTGTTTCCATCACCGCCACCCGGGGGCTGCGGGACCTGCCCCTGCTCTTCGGCCTACCCCTGCTGGTCGCGCTACCTCTCCTGCTCGTGATCAACGGCATCACCCTGGGCGAGATGGCGCCCGCCCTGTTCTACCCGGCGATCATGGTCGTGGTGGCCGGGATCATCGCGGAACTGCTCTACTGCGGGAACACAGCCAGCTTCCTCGCCGCACAACAACTGCGACAGAGCGCGATGACCGACCCCCTCACCGGGCTGCTCAACCGCCGCGCCATGGATGCCGAACTGAGCATTGCGCGGGCCCGGGCGATTCGCCACGGCCAGACCTACGCCCTGATGATGGCCGACCTCGATCATTTCAAGCGGGTCAATGACGCATACGGCCACGACGTCGGCGACGAGGTTCTCGTCGAGCTGGCCCGTCGACTGCAGCGGTGTGTCCGCACCGAGGACCGGGTGGCCCGCTGGGGCGGCGAGGAGTTCCTCCTGCTGGTCCAGGACGTGGACGAAGAGGGCGCCATGCAGGTTGCCGAGAAGATTCGCCGGGTGGTCGCCCGGACGCCCTTCGTCACCACTGCCGGTGAACTCGACGTCGCCATCAGCGTCGGCCTTGCCAACCACGACGAGACCATCCCCACCGACAAGCTGATCGCCCAGGCGGACCACGCCCTCTACCAGGCCAAGCAAAATGGTCGCAACCGCGTGGAAATCGCCTGAAAGCCAACGGGAAGGGGGGTGGCGCCTGCGCGCACAAGAAAGCCGCAGCGACCATGAAGGTCCACTGCGGCTTTCTCCGAGGCCCCGACAACCGGGACCCCGAAACCCGAATTACTTGTGGCGAAGGTCCTGGAGCGCCTCGTTCATCTTGAACAGCACGATCATCAGCTCGCACCAGATGCGCACGCCGATCGCCCCGAACACGATGGTCAGCAACCCGGAGAAGAACGAGCCGAACGACATGCCGCCGTAGCCAGCGAACATCATGCCGATCCCGCCGATCACCACGCCGGCCAGCAACAGCCAGTAGATGACGGTGATGAATTTCGGCGTCAGCATCTTGTCGAAGAAAAGCAGGTCTTTCATGCAGTTGGTCCTTATCGGTTCTTGGTTATCTGAAGCACGAAGGACAGGCGCAATCATGGCGCGGAAGGTTGCAACACCATCCATGACGGAACGGGTCGGAGCGTCCGGACAAGTGGCTTGCACATGCCATGCGGGGGAAGCATCGGGCCAGTCTCGATTCCATTCCGATCGCCGCGACGTCCTGTCAGAATGCTTCCAGACGAGCCTACCACAGCCACTGGCCGATCGGATCGGGGCCGGGTCTCGCGGCCCTGAATCTCCCGACGCGCCACGCCCCTCGAGGCCCAGATGCGATCACCGTCGGCCAAGAGCTCGCGGTTTCGGGCGCTCGCGAACACTGGATCAGGCCGATCCGAACCTGTCGTGGCGGGGCGGGCGTTCATCACGAACTGCGCGCCTGAAGCCAGCCCGCCAATCGGTCATACCCACCGGTTGTGCCCTCTTTCCCGCTCCGGACTTGCTATGGTCATAGCCCCTTGCCGTGCCGAACCAAGAAGGAGCCCACCGTGAGTCAGTCCCATTCCACAACCCCGTCCGCGCACTGGCTGGCGGATATCGACTCGCTTGATCGCGAGGGCCTGGTCGAGCGCGTACGCGCCATGGCCGCCGAACTCGACCTGCTCCACGGGCGCGAGCGGGCGCGACTGGGACAGCAGGCACTGATCGATGAGATCACCGGCCTGGGCAATCGCCGCGACTTCGTGCGCCAGCTGGACACCCTGTTCAGCCAGCACCGGCGCAACGACCTGCCGGTGAGCCTGATCCTGCTCGACATCGTGCAGTTCATCGACCACCGACGCCCGTCGGCCGAAGACCACGTCCTGCGCGCATTCGGCGACTGCCTGCGCGAAACGCTGCGCGGAATGGACATGTCGTTTCGCATCGCCGACCACGAGTTCGCCGTGATCCTGCCCGATACCCCGGTAGCCGGCGCCGCGGCGGTCGCCGACAAGCTGCGCCTGGCGGCGGCCTATTTCCTGGTCGAAGATGCCGCGGCGACGACGAGATTTGATGTCAGCGTGGGCGTGGATGCATTTCGTGAAGAGGACGAGGAAGCCGACGACGCCGTCGGCCGCGCGGCCGCCGCGCTCGACGAGAGCCGGGCGGCGCAGGCGGAGTGGGGCGACCGGTCGTCCGGTTGATCACCGGGAGAAAGGGTTCTGACCCCTTTCTCCGCGCCCCCCTTTCCCGAGACGCCTTCGGCAAGCCTATACCTTTCGGTGTCCGCCCACCCTTGCTTTGAGCTCGGGTTGCGAGCCACCTTCCATCACCTCACACTCTCCGTAGTTGCACATCCATCTCCTTCAGGCACAGACAAGGAGTCAGTCATGCCGGAGAAGCTCCCGACCGAAGTCACCCCCAACAGCAAGATCGAAGTGCTCGATCCCGGTGTGACGGAATCACTCAACCCGTTTCACCACGCCGACCGCGTGGTGCTCGTCGACGGCGAAGAAGTCGGTCGCATGGGGACGCGACGGGGGCGTGCCCAACTGTGGATCGGCTTTCGACGCTATGAATTGCGCAGCCCGGGCGATGTCACCCTCGCCGAATTCTTCGGCCACTTTTTCCGGCACTTCTCCGGACGCCGCGAGCGCATGCGCTGGCACTCGGCCGGCGGCAAGCGGATCGACATGGGGCGGGACGCCGACTCCTGGCAACGCCCCACCGGCTGGTTCGAGCTGGATTCCTGCCAGTACACCGTTGCGGCCCGATACGAACGGCGCTTCCTCACCACGGACCTGAATGCCCAGTGGCTGTGCGACAACCAGTTGATCGCCCGCCTCGACTCGGACCCGCACGACCACCGCAGCTACGAAATCAGCGCCGTGCAGCCCATACGCATCGACCCCCTGTTGCTGGCCGCGCATCTGACCTTCTGGGTTCTTCCTGGCCGAGGAGGAGGTGGTGGTGGCGCGGGTGGTGCCGGCGGCGGAGGTGATGGCGGCGGTTGCTGAAGCCACTGGCCGTGAGTGCGCGCGCAGCCAGCTGAACCGGACGGACATCGGCCACCCGTCCTGT
>NZ_JBKHFB010000097.1:0-4939 GCF_046540515.1 Guyparkeria sp. | reverse complement strand
TCGGAGGCGGTCGAGGCGATGACTGCCGGTCGCGAGGTGAGCAACAAGAGCCTCGAGGCGGTCACCGAGGCCGATCGCATGCTCAACGAGATCGCCTCGGCCTTCGAGCGGCTCGAGGACATGAGCACGCGTATCGCCGCGGCCGCCGAGGAACAGACCGCCGTTTCCGGGGAGATGAAGACCAGCATCGAGCACATGAGCGAGACGACCAGCGACAACGCTCACGCCGCCCAGGAAACCGCGGAGGCCGGCGAGTCGGTGGCCCGCTACGCCCACGAGCTCTCGCACATGGTGCGCAAGTTCAATACGGGCTGATACCGGCTCGGACCGATACAGGCAAACGCCCGGGCTACCCCCGGGCGTTTTTTTTGCCGATGCCGGGGACTTCGTTCGGGTCCGGGCATGGGCGTAGAATGCGCTTGAACCCCTCGTGCCGCTCGGCACGACGACGGCCGCAGCCGGCCAAGGAGATCGGAATGCGTACCACTGCCTACCTGCTCGCGTTCGGCTTGTTGCTGCCCTTCTGGGCGCTCGCGGCACTGGCTTGGCTGGGGTCGCCGGCCTGGTCGGGCCATGCCCTGGAAGCCCTGTCCGCCTACGCGGCGGTGATGCTCGGCTTTCTCGGTGCGATCCACTGGGGCGTGGTGCTGGCGACCACCCCGGCCGAACGCGCGCTTCTGGTCGGTGATGCGCGCCACCGGCTGGGCTGGGGCGCGCTCCTGGTGCTGGCCGCCTGGGCCGCCGCGATGCTGCCCTGGACAGTGTTGTCGCTCTCGCTGCTGTTCCTGCTGCTGGTGGTGTCCTGGCGGATCGACCGTCACTGGCTCGACAACCTGCCGACGGGCTGGTCCTACCAGCAGCTGCGCCTGTGGTTCACGTTCCTGGCCGCTCTGGCGTTGCTGACGGCGATCGCCTCGTGGCTGCGACCGTTGCTTTCCGCGGGGGGCGCATGAGCGAGAAGTCGCAGGTGCCCGAGGGCGACGACAAGGCCGGCAAGGGCGGGCGCTTCGTCACCCTGCGCCGCTGGCTGATTGCCGGCATCCTGGTCTGGGCGCCGCTGGCGGTCACCTTCTGGGTGGTCAATGCCCTGATCTCGTTCATGGACAAGAGCATCGTGCTGCTGCCGTCGGCCTACCGGCCCGAGGCCCTGCTGGGCTTCGAGCTGCCGGGCATGGGAGCCTTCTTCGCCGTGGTGATCGTCCTGCTCACCGGTGCGCTGGTCGCCAATATCCTCGGGCGCAGCCTGATCCATGCCTGGGAGCGTCTGCTCAACCGCATCCCGCTGGTGCGCAGCATCTACTCGGCGGTCAAGCAGGTGGTCGAGACCTTCGTCTCGCAGGATTCGCGCTCGTTCCGGGAGGTGGTGCTGGTGGAATACCCGCGCCGCAAGGCCTGGTCGATCGCCTTCGTCTCCGGCGAGCCGATCGGCGAGGTGCAGGATCGTACCGAAGAGCACCTGGTGACGCTGTTCGTGCCCACCGCGCCCAACCCCACCTCGGGGTTCGTCATCATGGTGCCGCGCTCGGAGCTGATCGAGCTCA
The DNA here is from genome assembly GCF_046540515.1 of Guyparkeria sp. Lineage (GTDB taxonomy): Bacteria > Pseudomonadota > Gammaproteobacteria > Halothiobacillales > Halothiobacillaceae > Guyparkeria. The sequence continues at coordinate 3,398 of NZ_JBKHFB010000097.1, read as the reverse complement.
ACATGACCATCGAGGAGGGGTTCCGGATGGTTGTCTCGCTCGGCGTGGTCGTCCCGCCCCGTCGTGATGTCGACGGGCGGGTGCTCGACAGCCTGCCCCCGGAACCCTATCTCGGCCGCGGGCGCTCCCCGGATTCGCAAGACGAGGCGTGACGCGGCCGGCAGCGCTCGAAAAATCCGCGCGCTCGGGCTACCATAGCGGGCTTTTCACCACGACGGATTTGATGACGATGCCGATGCGGACACACACCTGCGGACAAGTCGACCAGGCGCTGCTCGACCAGGAAATCGAGCTGGTCGGATGGGTCAACCGGCGCCGTGACCATGGCGGCGTGATCTTCGTCGATCTGCGCGACCGCGACGGCCTGGTTCAGGTGGTGTTCGATCCGGACGATCCCGAGATGTTCGCGGTCGCCGAGACGCTGCGCAACGAGTTCGTCATCCAGGTGCGCGGCCGGGTGCGCAACCGCCCCGAGGGCACCGAGAACCCCAACATCCGCTCCGGGCAGATCGAGGTGCTCGGCCTGTCGCTGAGCGTGCTCAACCGCGCCGAGCCGCTGCCGTTCCAGCTCGACGACGAGCGCGTCTCCGAGGACGTGCGCCTGCGCTACCGCTACCTCGACCTGCGCCGCCCGGAGATGCTCGAGCGCCTGCGCCTGCGCCACCGTGTGACGGCTGCCATGCGCCGATTCCTCGACGATGCCGGTTTCATCGACGTCGAGACCCCGGTGCTGACCCGCGCCACGCCGGAAGGCGCGCGCGACTACCTCGTGCCCTCGCGCACCCACCCGGGCGAGTTCTTCGCCCTGCCGCAGTCGCCGCAGCTGTTCAAGCAGCTGCTGATGATGGGCGGCATCGACCGCTACTACCAGATCGTGCGCTGCTTCCGCGACGAGGACCTGCGCGCCGATCGCCAGCCCGAGTTCACCCAGCTCGACATGGAGATGAGCTTCGCCGACGAAGAGACGGTGATGGGGCTGATCGAGAACATGATGCGCCACCTGTTCATCGAGACCGTCGAGGTGCCGCTGCACGACCCGCTGCCGCGCCTGACCTGGGCGGAGGCCATGCGCCGCTTCGGCTCCGACAAGCCGGACCTGCGCATCCCGCTGGAGCTGGTCGACGTGGCCGACCTCGTCAAGGATGTCGATTTCAAGGTGTTCAGTGGCCCGGCCAACGACCCGCGCGGTCGCGTCGCCGCCCTGCACGTGCCGGCCGGCGGCAAGATGCCGCGTAGCCAGATCGACGACTACACCAAGTACGTCTCGATCTTCGGCGCCAAGGGGCTGGCCTACATCAAGGTCAACGACGCGGCGGCCGGGCGCGAAGGGCTGCAGTCGCCGATCCTCAAGTTCCTCACCGACGAGGCGATCGCCGGCATACTGGCGCGCACCAATGCGGCCGATGGCGACCTGATCTTCTTCGGCGCCGACAAGGCCAAGATCGTCAACGAGGCGCTGGGCGCGCTGCGCGTGCGCCTGGGCCACGATCTCGACATGGTCGAGCACGGTTTCAAGGCGCTGTGGGTAGTCGACTTCCCGATGTTCGAGTACGACGAGAAGGATGGTCGCTACTACGCGCTGCATCACCCGTTCACCGCCCCGCACCCGGACGATATCGACAAGCTCGATTCCGACCCGGAGAACGTGCGCTCGCGCGCCTACGACTTCGTGTTGAACGGCTACGAACTCGGCGGCGGGTCGGTGCGTATCCACGAGCCGGAAATGCAGCGCCACGTGTTCGCCAAGCTCGGCATCGAGGAGGCCGAGGCCAACGAGAAGTTCGGCTTTCTGCTCGACGCGCTCAAGTTCGGCGCACCACCGATGGCGGGCGTGGCCTTCGGCCTGGATCGCATCGCCATGCTGATGAGCGGCGCGACCTCGATTCGCGACGTGATCGCCTTCCCCAAGACCCAGTCGGCTGCCTGCCTGCTGACCGACGCGCCGGGCGAGATCGATCCGGCCGCGCTGCGTGAGCTCTCGATCCGCGTGCGCCTGCCGCCCAAGGAAAACAAGGAAGACAAGGGCTGAGCGACGTCCCGACATTGCAATCGGTGCTGCTGTCTATAGACATGGATGGTACTCGTGCCCTGTTCGTTGGCCGTCGGCATGATCCGGCGCGCCGTCTTTCCCGGGAGGCCGTATGACCGCGAATGCCCAATCCGATCGCGCTGCGCGCGAGATACCCGTCGCCCTCGAGCCCGAGATCGCCCGTATCGCGCTCGCCTCCAAGCCGGCCGCCCCGGTGACGGACGAGGAGCGCGAGGCGCTGCGCGCCGAGATCAAGGAACTCCTGGTCAAGCAGGACGCCGTGCTGGTGGTCCACTACTACGTCGACGAAGAGCTGCAGAAGCTCGCCGACGAGACCGGTGGACGGGTATCCGACTCGCTCGACATGGCCGCCTTCGGCGCCGAGCACGCCGCACAGACGCTGGTGGTCTGCGGGGTGCGCTTCATGGGCGAGACCGCCAAGATCCTTAGCCCCGAAAAGCGGGTGCTGATGCCCGAGCTGCACGCCGAGTGCTCGCTCGATCTCGGTTGCCCGCCCGAGGAGTTCACGGCCTTCTGCGACGCGCACCCCGACCGCACCGTGGTGGTCTACGCCAACACCTCGGCCGAGGTGAAGGCGCGCGCCGACTGGGTGGTCACCAGCTCGAACGCGCTGGAGATCGTCACGCACTTGAAGGAGCGCGGCGAGAAGATCCTGTGGGCGCCCGACAAGCACCTGGGGCGCTACATCCGCGACCAGACCGGCGCGGACATGCTGCTCTGGGAAGGCTCCTGCGTGGTCCACGACGAGTTCCGCGCCGACGCGCTGGCCGAGCTCAAGGCCAAGCACCCCGAGGCGGCCATCCTGGTCCACCCGGAGTCCCCGGAGGCGGTGGTCGACATGGCCGACCGGGTCGGATCGACCTCCCAGCTGATCAAGGCGGCCACCGAACTGCCCAACGAGACCCTGATCGTGGCGACCGATCGGGGAATCTTCCACAAGATGGCCGAGGCCGCGCCGGGCAAGACCCTGATCGAGGCGCCCACCGGCGGTCGCTCGGCGACCTGTGTCTCCTGCGCGCACTGCCCGTGGATGGCCATGAACGGCCTGGTGAGCGTGCGCGATGCCTTGCGGCACCCGCAAGAGCACGAGATCACGGTCGATCCGGCGATCCGCGTCAAGGCGGTCGAGTCGATCCAGCGCATGCTGGACTTTTCGCGTAGCCGAGGCATCGTCACGCGCGGTAATAACGACGCCTGATCGTTCGCCATGCTCCCGCCGTTATCAAGGGCCCGTCACCAGACGGGCCTTTTTCGTTCGCTTGGCGGATCGGGCACGTGAATATCTTTATATGTCTGTTTCCTAAAGAAAATGGTTTCGAATATTCGCGACTGCTTTGATACAAGACCG
>NZ_JBKHFB010000096.1:0-5468 GCF_046540515.1 Guyparkeria sp. | reverse complement strand
CCTAGGCACGATCGGGCCGCCCATCGGCACCATGTCCGGCAGCGCCCGCCAGGGGGCATGACCCTCCCGTGAGCTCGACCCGATTCGACATCATCGTCGTCGGCGCCGGCATCGCCGGCCTGACCAGCGCACTCGCCCTGCAGGGCGACGGCGCCAGGGTGGCCGTTCTCGATCGCCACCGCGCCGGCACCGAGGCCTCCTGGGCCGGCGGTGGCATCCTCTGTCCACTGTATGCCTGGCGGTACCCCCAGCCGGTCCTCGATCTCGCCGCGGAGGGCATGCGCCGCTACCCCGAGTTGCTCGCCTCGCTGGAATCGCCCGTCGACCCGGAGCGTTGGGTCACCGGCATGGAAATCCTCGATCCCGTCGGTGCCGGCGAGTCCGCCGCGACGATCAGCGCGACGCTTGACTCCGTCGGCATCGCCCATGAGTGGCGCAACCGCAATGCCAAAGGCAACTCCGGGAATGCCCCGGCACTGTGGCTGCCCGAGGTCGCCAATGTCCGCAATCCCTACCTGATCGACGCCCTGATCGACACCCTGCCGAGCCGCGGCATCGAGCTGTTCGAGCACCGCGCTGCCGAGGGACTGTTGTACGAGGAAGGACGGGTGGTCGGGGTGGCTACCCGCAAGGGCGAGATGCATGCCGCGCGCGTGGTGGTAACGGCCGGCGCCTGGAGCGAGGCCCTCGTCCCGGGGCTGCCGGCGGGCAGCCTGTTTCCGGTCCGTGGGCAGATGCTGCGCCTCGAGCCCCGCCCCGAGAACGGGCTGGACCGCATCCTGATGGACGAGGGCGTCTACGTGATTCCGCGCCGTGACGGCTCGGTGGTAGTGGGCTCGACGGTGGAACACGCCGGCTTCGACAAGTCGGTGGACGAGGCGACACAGGAATGCCTGCACGACAAGGCATGTCGACTCTGGCCGCGTCTGACCGGCGCCCGTATCACGCACCGGTGGGCGGGGCTGCGTCCGGGCTCGGTCGACGAGATCCCGCTGCTGGGCGCACACCCGGAGATCGAGAACCTGTGGGTCAATACCGGCGGTTTTCGCAATGGGCTGGCCATGGCACCGGCCACGGCGAACCTGCTCGCCGACCGAATGGCCGGACGCCCCACGGCCATCGACCCGACGCCCTACCGCCTCGAGCGCCTGATCGGGGGCTGACCGCCCGACCAGGTCGAGGCGAGCCTCAGAGCGCGTCCTCGTTTTCCTCGCTGGTGCGGATACGTACCGCGCGCTCGACCGGCGAGACGAAGATCTTGCCGTCGCCGATCTTGCCCGAGTAGGCCGCCTTGACGATGGCATCGACGACCGAGTCCTCCTGGTCGTCGCTGATGACCACTTCGAGCTTTACCTTGGGCAGGAAGTCGACCACGTACTCGGCGCCACGGTAGAGCTCGGTGTGTCCCTTCTGTCGACCGAAGCCCTTGACCTCGGTGGCGGTCAGACCGTTGATGCCCAGGTCCATCAGCGCGGTACGCACATCGTCGAGCCGAAACGGCTTGATAATCGCTTCGATTTTCTTCACGTCTTTACTCTCCCACGTCGGTATTTTCGCCCCAGAACAGGCGGGCTGAACACAGTGTAATCCACCAGCCGGCCGCCGCCTTCAGGCCAGGTCGATCGGGTCGACATCGATCGACCAGCGCAACCGTCCACCCAGTCGACGACTGCCGACGGAGTCGTCCACCTGCCACAGGGCGCGGTGGAGCGTGCTGCGCACCCGCGCGAGCAGCAACAGCTGGAACCGGTAGCGTCCGGCCCGCCTCGCCAGCGGCGCCGGCACCGGCCCCCAGACCGACAGATCCTCGCCGCTGCTTTCGCGCAGTTCCTCGGCCACCTTCTCCAGGAAGGTGCGGGCGGTATCCGCCTGCGGGGCATCGGCACGGATCAGGCCGGCAAACCGCGTCGGCGGCAACTCGGCCTGCTCCCGTTCGGCGAGCTGGGCAGCCATCACCGCCTCGTAGTCCTCAGCCAGCAACCGGCGCAGCACGGGATGATCCGGGTCGTGCGTCTGCACCAGCACCTCGCCCGGACGCTCGGCGCGGCCGGCCCGTCCCGCCACCTGCAGCAGCGACTGGGCGAACCGCTCGGGGCCGCGAAAGTCCGAGGCGAACAGGGCCTGGTCGGCATTGACCACCCCCACCAGAGTCACCCCGGGGAAGTCGTGTCCCTTGACCAGCATCTGGGTGCCTACCACCAGCCGGGCCTCGCCACGAGCGATGCGCGCCAGGCTGTCGGCCATCACCCCCTTGCCGGCAGTGGCGTCGCGGTCCAGCCGCACGATCCCGAAGCCGGGGAAGCGCGCGGCGAGCACGTCCTCGAGCTGCTCGGTGCCCATGCCGCGCACCGAGAGCGGTGCCTGGCAGGAGGGACAGTCCGCCGGCACACCCTGCTCGAAGCCGCAGTGATGACAGCGCAGGCGGCCGATCTGCCGGTGCCAGGTAAGGAACGCGTCGCAATGCGGGCAGCCGGCGACATAACCACAGGCATGGCAGACCAGGCTGGGCGCATAACCGCGCCGGTTGAGATAGAGCATCACCTGTCCCCCGGCGAGCAGGTGGCGCTCGATCGCGCGCAGCAACGCCGGGGAAAGTCCCGCCACCATCGTCTGGCCACGCACGTCCAGGCAGTGAATGGCCGGCATGCGCGCTCCACTGGCCCGCGCGGTCAGGCGCAGGTGCCCGTACCGCCCCTCCCAGGCATGACGCAGGCTCTCGAGCGACGGGGTGGCAGAGCCGAGCACAATGGGGACATCGAGTTGTCGCGCGCGCCAGACCAGCACGTCGCGGGCATGGTAGAGAAACCCCTCCTGCTGCTTGAGCGCGGCATCGTGCTCCTCGTCGACGATGATCAGGCCCGGCCGGGCCAGTGGCACGAAGGCCGCCGAGCGCGTGCCGATCACCAGCCCGGCCGTCCCGGCGGCAACCGCGCGCCATGCGGTCAGGCGCTCGCCGTCGGCCAGCCCCGAATGCAGCACGGCAGGACGTACCGCCAGGCGCCGGGCAAACCGATCGATCAGTTGCGGGGTGAGCGAGATCTCGGGCACCACGACCAGCACCTGGCGACCGGCGGCGAGTTCGCGCTCGATCAGGGCAAGATAGACCTCGGTCTTGCCGCTGCCGGTCACCCCGTGCAACAGCCAGGCCCGGAACCCGTCACCCGCGGAGGCGACCGCCTCGACGGCGTCCTGCTGCTCGGCGTTGAGGGTGGGCGCCGCCTCGCTTCCCGGCTCGGCCGGCACGGGCCATTCCGCGGGTGCCGTGATCCGGGTCGGCTCGGCCCAGCCCTTCTCGACCAGCCGGCGCCGGACGGCGGCCGGCCCCAGCCTGGCCACCGGCACCGGGGCAACCGCTGCCGCCAGCGCGGACAGTGCCTCACGCTGCCGCTCGCCTCTCGGTGCCCCCTCTTCCAGTGCCGCCCGGCCGGCCGAGGTCGGCGACAGGGCCTCGACTTCGAGCCGACGCTCCCCACGCAACACCTTGGGCAGGGCAGCGAACACGACCTCGCCCAGCGGATGGTGGTAATAGGCGGCCGCCCAGCGCAGGCAGGCCAGCGTGCGCTCATCGAGCAGCGGCGCCTCGTCGAGCACCTCGAGGATCGGGCGCGTCTCCTGCTCGTCTTTCTCCCGGACCGGTTCGATCACCACGGCGACCCGCTCGGACTGACCGAACGGTACGCGCACGCGCACGCCCGGGACGGGACACGGCCCGCCGGCCCGATCGAGGTGATAGGTGAAGCCGCCAAAGAACGGCCCCGGCACCACCACCGTCCAGGCGGACGACACGGAGGAAGCAGCCGTGGGGAGCGGCGAGGCAGGGACGTGGCGAGTCATGTGTGGGAGGATACCGCAGGGGCGTGGGTCGGACGGTGGGGATCGGGGACGACCCCGTCAGCGGTCGGGAGGCAGGCTTGGCCTCATTCCCACGCCTTGCGCGCGACCGGCCGATTAGTGCCGGCTTTCCCTTGACTCCATCCGACCGTATGGCATAATCCCGCGCCTTGAATTGATGTTTCCATCAAGCTCACCCGTCTTATAGCCGAATCGAGGAGTCTACCCGTGGCCAATACCGCTCAAGCCAAAAAGCGCGTTCGCCAGGCGGAGAAAGCCCGCCAGCACAACATGGCAATGCGCTCGCAGGTACGCACCGCCTACAAGGCCGTCATCAAGGCCGTGAAGGACGGTGATGCGGACAAGGCGCAGCAAGCCTACCGTGCTGCCCAGCCGGTCCTCGACCGGATGGTGACCAAGGGCATTCTCAAGCGCAACACCGCTGCGCGTCGCAAGTCCACCCTGGTCAACCGCATCAAGTCGATCTGACCGGCGCGACCCCACGGTCGCCATCGTCAGAGACCCCGCCACCCGAGCGGGGTTTTTTCGTTCTCGTCCTCAACCTTCTCCAATCGATCCGTCGGCATCCGTTTCAGTCACAAGGGGTCGTGTCACAGGCCCGGTTGCGCCCCGACTCCTTCGCCCGATTGAGGGCCCGGTCGAGCCGCCTGAGAAAGGAGTCGACCGGCTCGCCCGAGCACCATTCCCCGGCACCGAGGCTGATCGTGACCCTGCCAACCGACGCGAACGGCCGCTCGCCGACACATTCACGCAGACGCTCGGCCATCGCGATCGCTCCCGCCTGATCCGTATCCGGCAGCAGGAGCATGAATTCCTCCCCGCCCCAGCGCCCGAGACGATCGTTCGTCCGCAACTCGCCTCTCACTCGCTCGACCAGGGCACACAGCACGCGATCGCCGGCCGCATGACCGTATGAGTCGTTGACGGCCTTGAAGTGGTCGATGTCGAACATCACCAGGCTCAGCGGCGCCCCGGAGCGGCGTGAGCGCTCGCTCTCCTCGCGCATCAGGTCCTCCAGGTGCGCCCGGTTGAAGACCCCAGTCATCCGGTCGGTGGTCGCCCGACGTTCCAGTTCGGCCTCCATGCGGCGCCGCTCGGTAATGTCCTGGAAGACCACGACCGCCCCGCCGGCCTCGTCATGCTCGATCGGCCCGACCACGTATTCCACCGGAACGGGTTGGCCATCGGCCCGCCAGAAGACATCGTCCTGCACCCGGCGCTCACGACCGTCCCGCAAGGCCGCCTGGATGGGGCAGTCCTCCCGCGGGTACGGGGTGCCGTCGCCGTGGTGATGATGCAGAAGGTCGTGCAGGTCACGGCGCTTGAATTCCGCGGCGTCATAACCGCTGATCCGCTCGGCGGCCGCATTGACGAAGACCGCGCGCCCGTCGGCATCCACGCCGATGATGCCCTCGCCGGCCGAGTGGAGCACCCGGTCCATCTGTCGGCGCTCGTGCTTGAGCAGCCGCTCGTACCGCTTGCGGGAGGTGATGTCGGTCAGGAGCACGACGAAGGTTTCGGAGCTCCGTTCCAGTCCGCACAGGCGCGAGACATTCTGCTGCACCCATATCATGTCGTCATCCCCGGCCCGATAGCGATACTCGCCCCGGGACTCG
>NZ_JBKHFB010000095.1:0-5555 GCF_046540515.1 Guyparkeria sp. | reverse complement strand
CCGAGACCGAGACCGAGACCGAGACCGAGACCGAGACCGAGACCGAGACCGAGACCGGGGAATTCGAGCCGGACAACGAGGCCGACGAGGCTTCCCGAGCGGCATTGTCGTTCGACCAGGTCGAGTCCACGGCATCGCCCGCGCTGGAATCGGCCCTTGATTTCGGGTTGGCCGACGACCAGGACGAACTCCGTACCGAACCCGATGCAGGCGGGGAAATGGCCGTCGATCTGCCGGACCAGCCGGTTGAGACCCCCGAGTTCCCCGAGAGGGAAGTAGATGGCGCCGCCCTTGAGGACCAGGGCGTGGTGGAGTCATCGGCCGAGGCGGCCGATGACGAGCCGATGATGGCGGAGATGCGCGAGGTCTTCGCCGAGGAGATGGCCGAGACGGTGCCGGACATGGCCGAGGCGAGCCAGGCCTGGCTCGCCAAGCGGGACCCCGACGCCCTGGTGACCCTGCGTCGCGGTTTTCACACCATCAAGGGCAGCGGTCGGATGGTCGGTCTCGACCGCATCGGTGACTGGGCCTGGGCCTGGGAGAACCTGCTCAACCAGGTAATCGATGGCAAGCGCGAGGACAGCGACGCGACCCGCGAGGGCGCGGCCGCCGCGGTCGACCTGATGCAGGCGGCCCTGCCCGATCTCGGGGCCGGACGTGCCACGCCCGAGTCGCACTGGGCCGATTCCCTCCGACTGGCCGAGCGCCTCGAAGCGGGTGAGCCGGTCGACATGGGCGGCCCGTCCGACGAGGCCGAGTCCGTCGCCGAGCCGATCGACGAGTCGCCCGATATCTCCGCCGAGGCCATGGCCCAGGAAGAGGGGGGCGAGTCGGAGCCGGCCGGGCAGCCGGCGCCAGTGATCGACGACCCGGTGCTGCGCGAGATATTCGACCAGGAGATCGGCGGCTACATCGACGAATTGCATCGCCAGATCGCGGCCGCTCGCGAGCACGGCGTCGGCCTGGCCTGCGACAACGACCTGGTGCGCCTCCTGCATACCACGCTCGGCTCGGCACGCACGGCTGGCGTGGACATCATCGCCGCGCTGGCGCGCTACCTCGAGGACTGGACACGGGTGCTCGCCGAGCATCAGGAACGACTGGGTGGCGAGGACTTGGCGCTGTTTGCCGAAGGCGCGGACGCGATCGAGGCCCTGCGCCGCTGGGCGGTCGACCCGAGCCTCGAGCAGCCGGACACCGCCGACCTGGAGCGTCGTCTGGACATCCAGTTGCAGCAGGTGCTCGACGACTTCGGCGAGTTGACCGAAAGCGCCGAGGCACGTGACTCCCGCGAGGCGTTCGAGCCGGAGCCGGCGGCGGGCGGCGAGCACCTTTCCGACGGGAACGGTGAGCGTGGCACGGCGGCGGAATCGGTGCCGGTCGGCGAGCCCGATGATGGGCGTGCAGTCGCCGACCAGTCTCTCGAGCCGAAGCCCGACGAGACGGCCGGAGAAGGCGCGGACGAGACCATTCCGGAGGAATCGCCTGCCGATCGGCCCGAGGCCGACGCCCTGGCGACCGGGGCGGTCCAGGATGACGCCGGGCAGGACGAGGCCCTGGGCGAAACGACCCAGAGCGAGGGCCGCGAGACGGCCGGAAGGTGGGCTGACGAGGCCGAGACCGGCGCCGAGCTGGAGGAGGAGGGCGCAGGCACCGGCGCGCAAGGCGAGGACTACGCCGATATCGAGCATCGCCCGGACGACGACCCGGCCGAACAGGACGAGGACATCCTCCAGATCTTCCTCGACGAGGCGGACGAACTGCTCGAGCAGGCTGATGCCTATCTCGCCCACTGGCGGGTCCACCCGCACGATCTCGAGTCGATCCGGTTGCTGCACCGCAACCTCCACACGCTCAAGGGCGGGGCGCGCATGGCCGGCCTGCTCAATCTGGGCGACGTCGCCCACCACCTCGAGGGACGTCTCGACCTGGCCCGGCGGGAGGAAGCCCAGAACAACGAGCCGTTGGTCGCGCTGGTCCAGCACAGCTACGACGTGATCGCCGGGTTGCTCGACCGGGTGCGCAACCAGCAACCGATTCCCCAGCAGCGCGAGTTGATCGGCTGGATACGCGACCCGGACGGCGCTCGCCGCTTTGCGGGACGTGGCCGGGACGGCGTGGAGGCCGAGGCGAGCCGCATCCCCGACACCGCAGATTCGTCGGGATGGGCCGATTCCTCGGTGGGGGGAGAGGAGGCCGACTCGCCCGCCGGGCTGGCGCCCGAGACTCAGACAAGCACCGCGGCCAGCACGACGTCAGAGGCTGGCGCGGCCCAGGAATCCGGCTCGGAGCGCCGGGACGACCAGGTGCGTGTGGCGGCCGGCAGTATCGACGCCCTGGTGAACCAGATCGGCGAGTCGGTGCTGCTGCAGTCACGTATCGACCGTCAGGTAAACGGTTTCGAGCGTCAGCTCTTCGAACTGCAGCAGACGGTCACCCGACTGCGCAGCCAGCTGCGCCGGCTGGAGATCGAGACCGAGACGCAGATCAAGGCCGACCTGATGGAGGAGGCCGGAATTACCGAGGAGCAGTTCGATCCGCTCGAGTTCGACCGCTTCACCCAGGTGCAGGAACTCTCGCGCGGCATCATGGAGTCGCTCGGGGATGTGGCCAATATCGAGGAAAGCCTGAGCTCGCTCACCGAGCAGTCGCAACTGTTGCTCCTGCAGCAGTCCCGGCTGGGGCGGAAGATGCAGGATGGCGTGCTCGCGATGCGGCTGGTGCGCTTCAACGACGTCGCTGGCCGTCTGCGTCGCATCGTGCGCCAGGTTAGCGACGAAATGGGACGGCAGGCCGAACTGGTGATCGAGAACGGCGACGCCGAGATCGATCGGGTCACCCTGATGGCCATGCTGCCGTCGCTCGAGCACATGTTGCGCAATTCCATCGCCCACGGCATCGAGTCGCCCGAGGAGCGTCGGGTCGCCCGCAAGCCGCCTGTGGGGCGCCTGCTGCTCAACATCGACAGTGGTGGCGGCAACATCACGGTCAGCCTGCGGGACGACGGTCGGGGGCTCGATCTCGATGCCATCCGGCGCAAGGCGATCGAACGCAGCCTGATGCCGGCGGATATCGATATCAGCGACGAGGAGGCCCGTTCGCTGATTTTCCTGCCGGGCTTCTCGACCGCCGGCAATGTCTCCCAGGTCGCCGGTCGTGGGGTGGGAATGGATGTGGTCGCAAGCGCCACTCGTGAGCTGGGTGGCTTCGTCGACGTGGATTCCGAGCAGGGTCGCTACACCGAGATTCGGCTCAACCTGCCGCTGACCCAGGCGATGACCCGCGGCATCCTGATCGCCAGCGGCGACGATCGCTACGCGATTCCCTACAAGGGCGTCGTGTCCGTGACACGCATGACCGGGGTAGCCCTCGCCGACCACTACCGCGAGGAAAAGCCGCAGATCGAGTACGACGGTGAGTCCTACCCGCTCTACTATCTCGGCGAACTCCTGTGGGGACAGCCACCGGCGGAAACCGCCCAGGATGTCGCGGCGATCCGGCCGATCATGCTCTTCAAGCTGGGCGAGCGCCGCTTTGCCCTGCACGTGGACCACCAGCTCGGCGGCATCCAGCTGTTCGTCAAGTCGCTGGGGCCACAATTGGGGCGGATCCCGGGTCTGTCGGGGGCCACGATCGCCGATGACGGCGACGTGATCCTGGTGCTGGAGCTGTTCGAGCTGGTGCAGCAGTTCCAGCGCCGCGACTACCAGCGTCGACTGGGGGGGCGGGCGACCGTCAAGCCGGTCCGTGCCCGCCCGTCCGTGCTGGTGGTGGACGACTCGCTGACCGTGCGCAAGGTCACCGCACGCACGCTCGAGCGTAACAACTACGACGTGGTGCTGGCCCGCGACGGCGTCGAGGCGCTGGGTCTGTTGCAGGACAGCCAGCCGGATCTGGTATTGACCGATATCGAGATGCCGCGCATGGACGGCTTCGAACTCCTCGGCGCGATTCGCAACGACCGGGCGGCGGCCGACACACCGGTGGTCATGATCTCCTCGCGTACCGGCCAGAAGCACCGCTCCCGCGCCGAGGCGCTGGGGGTTTCCGCCTATCTCGGCAAGCCTTACACCGAAACCGACCTGATCGATACCATCGAGCGCCTGCTTCCGGCCCAGCCGGTTGCCGGCGAGAGCGAGCCGGACGGCTCGACGACTGGGGGCGAGAATGCCGACTGAAGAGGAAGAGCAAGCAGCCATGGCATCGCAAGATGATCGGCTCACCGGCGAGTCCGCGATCCGCGCCGTGCGCCTCCCCACGCAGCTGACCGAACTCGAGCTGCTGATCCCCTACGCCCTGATTGCCGAGATCACGGATGTCTCGCTGCCCGAGGGCAGCATACGGCTCGGCCGCAATCAGGCGACCATGGTCGATTGGCGTGGCCAGCACGTGCCGCTGGTCAGTCTCGAGGCCATGAACGGGGAGCCCGTGCCGACCATCGGTCGCCGGGTGCGCTGTGCGGTGCTCTACGGCACCGACCCCGAGCGGGCCTTGCCCTACTACGCGGTGCTGCTGTCCGGCGTGCCGCGTTCGGAGCAGGTCGAGCGAAGCCAGATCGAGACGGTCGGCCCGCAGGACAACCCGCTGTGGCGAGATGTGGTGCGGATCGGCGGGCGTCTTACCGCCATCCCCGATATCCGCGCGCTCGAGGAGCGCATCGACCAGATGCGCCTCGGCCACGAGGAAGCCGCCGAGGAGCCGGCCGGCAACTAGCCCGCCACCCTCTCGAACACGAGAAACGCCTACCAACGACCAACGTAAGAAACCCGGCATCCAGGTGCCGGGTTTTCGCATGACGGGGTGCCGAATGCCTCAGCCGTGTCGATGCGCGCGCGCTCCTTCACGCAGGACATTTACCAGGGCCATCCCCGCCAGCGCAATCACGCTGTAGGTGGCAGCACTGGACAGGTACCCGCCCAGGTAGGGCAGCGTGCGCGAGACGTATTCGGCCGCGGACATCTCGTCGAACTGGCCCGAAAAGGCGTAGAACGTGACGTTCGAGAGGGCGAAGGCGACGACGCTGCCCACGACCAGTGCCCCGGCGATCCAGACCAGCTGAAGGGGAATGGACGACGATGTCGCCACTCGTTTGCCGGCCAGCCGCCCCGCACCCCAGAGGGCGGCGTAGGCGGCGAGCACACCGGGGTAGGCCGGCGAGAAGCAACTGGCCATGGCCGCGCCGTCGATCCAGACGCTGCCCAGGTCGATCGCGACGGCCAGCGCCAGCAGGCCGACCAGCACCCGCAACTGCCGGAACCACAACCCGGCGAGGAAGAACACCGCCCAGGACGTGTCGGCCAGATGCAGCGCCGAGCTGAAGTGGTGATAGCGCGTGGCGAGCATCGAGACGGCCATGACGACCAGTGTCGCGATGGCGACAGCGCGGCTGGTCGGGAAGAGTCGGTCCTGGAGCGAGAGGGGCATGGTCGGATGACGTCCTGAAAAGCCGGGGGAGACGCTATGTTACCGGCCGTAGCGCAGGCTCACAAACACGCCGCGCGGGGCCTGATTGTATCCCTGCACGACCTGGTAGTCGCGGTCGAAGAGATTCTCGA
>NZ_JBKHFB010000094.1:0-5596 GCF_046540515.1 Guyparkeria sp. | reverse complement strand
TGCAGTTGGTGCGCTTGATGTTGCCGGTCAGCTTGCGCAGCGCCTGGCTCATCAGGCGGGCCTGCAGACCGACGTGGCTGTCACCCATCTCGCCCTCGATCTCGGCCTTGGGTACCAGGGCGGCGACCGAGTCGACCACCACGGCATCGACCGCACCGGAGCGCACCAGCATGTCGGCGATCTCGAGCGCCTGCTCGCCGGTGTCCGGCTGGGAGACCAGCAGGTCGTCGACGTTGACGCCCAGCTTCTCGGCGTAGGTCGGGTCGAGGGCGTGCTCGGCATCGATGAACGCGCAGGTGCCGCCGGCCTTCTGCGCCTGGGCCAGCACCTGCAGGGTGAGCGTGGTCTTGCCCGAGGATTCCGGGCCGTAGATCTCGACCACACGACCGCGCGGCAACCCACCGATGCCGAGCGCGGCATCCAGCGAGATCGAGCCGGTGCTGATCGCCGGGACATTCCGTCGTCCCTCGTCGTTCATGCGCATCACCGCCCCCTTGCCGAACTGGCGTTCGATCTGCGACAGGGCGGCGCTCAGGGCCTTCTTGCGGTTCTCATCCATCAATCAACTCCCAACCCTTCGGGCTTGAAATGCAGGCAGTGAAACGCGGCCGGCCTCCCTGCCCACCGCCATAAAAACAGGTTCGGTCAGGCCGCCGGCAGGACCGCGCGGATCCGGTCGATGGCCTCGCGCAACGCATCCAGGCTGGTCGCGTAACTCAAGCGGACGTGCCCCGGTGCACCGAAGGCCGAGCCCGGCACCACGGCGACACCGGCTTGTTCGAGCAGGTGCTCGGAGAAGGCGACGTCGTCGTCGATCCCCAGCGCCTTCATGGCGGCCGAGACATCGGGAAAACTGTAGAAGGCACCCTGGCCCGGCAGGCACGAGACGCCCGGCAGTTCGTTGAGCGCGTCGACCACGTAGTCGTGTCGCTCGCGGAAGGCGCTCACCATCGCGTCGATTTCCGACTGGTCGCCGGCGATCGCCTCGCAGGCCGCCTTCTGCGCGATCGAGCAGGCCCCGGAGGTGCTCTGCGACTGCAGCACCTTCATCGCCTTGATCAGGTCGGCCGGGCCGGCGGCGTAGCCGATCCGCCAGCCTGTCATGGCGTAGGCCTTGCTCACGCCGTTGAGCACCACGGTGCGCGGCAGGAGATCCGGCGCCACCATGGCGATGTTCGAGAACGGCTCGTCCGCCCAGAGGATCTTCTCGTACATGTCGTCCGTGGCGATCACGATCTCGGGGTGGTCGCGCAGCACGTCGGCCAGCTGCCCCCAGTCCTCGCGGGTGTAGGCCACACCGGTCGGATTGGAGGGGCTGTTTAGCATCACCAGACGGGTCTTGTCGGTGATGGCCGCCGCCAGCTGACGCGGGCTCATCTTGAAGCCCTGGTCCTGGCCGGCGGAGACGATCACCGGCTCGCCGCCGGCCAGACGCACCATGTCCGGGTAGGAGACCCAGTAGGGCGCGGTGATGATGGCCTCGTCGCCGGGGTTGAGCAGGGCCTGGCAGAGGTTGAAGATGCTCTGCTTGCCGCCGGTGGAGACGATGACCTGGTCGAGGCCGTACTCGAGCCCCTGCTCGTTCTTGAGCTTGTCGGCAATTGCCTGACGCAGCTCGACGATGCCCTCGACCGCGGTGTAGCGCGTGAAGCCGTCGCGGATTGCCTGGATGCCCGCCTCGCCGATGTGCTTCGGGGTGTCGAAGTCGGGCTCGCCGGCACCGAGACTGATGATGTCGCGCCCCGCGGCGCGCAGCTCGGCGGCCTTGGCGGTGACGGCAAGTGTCGGTGACGGACGGACCCGGCGGACCCGGTCGGAAAGGTTCATGACGGCTGCTGACTCCCTGGTGGGCGTTCCTCGGGTCGCTCCTCGGCCGAGGGCGGGAACGCCGGACCACATTGAAATGATTCGGTCGGCATTTTACCGGAAACGCCGGCCGGTTTCGACGTGAGACGCCCGACGCCCGACCGCGTCAGCCGGCGGCCGCCAGTCGCTGACGCCGGAACTCGAACAGGCAGACGGCGGAGGCCACCGAGACATTCAGGCTCTCGACGCTCGGCGCCATCGGGATGTGGATCAGCTGGTCGCAGCGCTCGCGGGTCAGGCGGCGCAGGCCACCGCCCTCGGCGCCCATCACCAGGGCCACCGGCTCGCAGGCGAAATCGCTCTCGTAGAGGGAGACCGGCCCCTCGCCGGCGGCCCCGACGATCCACAGCCCGCGGGCCTTGAGGTCGGCGAGCGTGCGGGCGAGGTTGGTCACCTGGACGAAGGGCAGGCGCTCGGCCGAGCCGGCCGAGGTCTTGCGGGCCGCCGCCGTGAGACCGCAGGCTCGATCCTTGGGCGCGACCACCGCCAGCACCCCGGCAGCCTCCGCGGCCCGCAGGCAGGCGCCGAGGTTGTGCGGGTCGGTCACGCCGTCGAGGACCAGCAGCAGCGGTGGCTCGGCGCACCCCTCGAGCAGGGCGATCAGGTCGTTTTCGTCGCCGGCCTGGCTGAGCGCGACACGCGCGGCCACGCCCTGGTGACGCAGCGGCTTGCCGTCGCTGCGCAGCTTGTCGAACCAGGCCTCGTCGCGCGACTCGACCGTCACGCCCGCCCGCTCGGCCAGCGCCTGCAGACGACGGGCGCGACGATCGTCCCGGCCGGACAGCGCCACCCGCTCCACACGCTCGGGGCGCTCGCGCAGGGCGGCCTCGACGGCGTGGAAGCCGCCGATCCATTCGGGTTCGTCGGGTCGGGCCACGTCGCGGGTCAGTCAGACGGTGTCGAGACGGGATCGTCGCCCTTGCGCGCGCCCGTCTCGCCGGACTCGCCGCCCGACCGAGCGTCGCTCTGGTCCGCGCCGCCTTCACCCTTGGGCTTGCGACGACGCCGGCGGGGACGGCGCTTCTTGCCGCCACCGCCGCCTTCGTCCTCCGAGGCGCTGTCGTCCGAGTCGCCGGCGCCTTTCGGGGACTTGCCCTCGTCGCGGCGCGACTGGTCGTCACCCTCGCCTTCCTCGTCGTCCGGCAGCATGAAGTCGATCTTGCGCTCGTCGAGATCGACCCGCGCCACGCGGACATGGATGGTGTCGTTGAGCGCGTAGGTCTTGCCGCTGCGCTCGCCCTTGAGCGACACGCTGACCGGATCGAAGTGGTAGAAATCGCGCTTGAGGGCGGTGATGTGCAGCAGCCCCTCGACGAAGAAGTCCTTGAGCTCGACGAACAGACCAAAGCCCAGCACCGAGGCCACCCGACCCTCGTAGACGTTGCCGACCTTGTCGAGCATGAACTCGCACTTGAGCCAGTCGGTGGCGTCGCGCGTGGCCTCGTCGGCGCGGCGCTCGTTGTTCGAGCAGTGCTCGCCGACCAGGACCATCTCTTCCTGGCTGTAGGGGAAGTTCTCGGCGCTGCCGGTGCGCAGCACGTGACGGATGGCGCGGTGCACCATCAGGTCCGGGTAACGGCGGATCGGCGAGGTGAAGTGCGCGTAGTGCTCGTGGGCGAGGCCAAAGTGGCCGAGGTTGTCCGGGGCGTAGACCGCCTGCTGCAGGGAACGCAGCAGCAGGGTCTGGATGGTGGCGAAGTCCGGACGCCCCTTGGCCTCCTCGATCAGGGCGTTGAAATCCGCCGGGGTCGGCTTCTCGCCGCCGCCGAGGGTCAGGCCCTTTTCCTTGAGTGCGGCGCGCAGGTCGTCGATCTTCTCGGCGCCCGGGCGGTCGTGGACGCGGTAGAGCGAGGGGATCTTGCGCCGAGCGAGGAAGCGGCCGGCGGCGACGTTCGCCGCGATCATGCACTCCTCGATGATCTTGTGTGCGTCGTTGCGCTCGTAGGGCACGATCGCCTCGATCTTGCGGTTCTCGCCGAAGACGATCTTGGTCTCGATGGTGTCGAAGTCGATCGCCCCGCGCGACTCGCGCTCGGCGCGCAGCACCTTGTAGAGCTCGTGCAGCGCCTCGAGCGGCTTGATCACGTGACGGTGCTTGTCGCGCTCGGCCTGGTCGTTGTCGAGCAGCATGGCCGCGACGTTGTCGTAGGTCAGGCGCGCGTGACTCCGCATCACGCCCTCGAAGAAGCGCGAGCGGATGATCTGGCCCTGAGCGTTGATCAGCATCTCGGCGCACAGGCAGAGGCGATCGACGTCCGGGTTCACCGAGCACAGGCCGTTGGAGAGGATCTCGGGGAGCATCGGCACCACGCGCCCCGGGAAATACACCGAGGTCGCACGGCGGAAGCCTTCCTCGTCCAGCGCCGAGCCGATGCGCACGTAGTGCGAGACGTCGGCGATCGCCACCAGCAGGCGGAAGCCCTTCGGGGTCGGCTCGCAGAAGACCGCGTCGTCGAGGTCCTTGGAGTCCGAGCCGTCGATGGTGACCAGCGGCACGTCGCGCAGGTCGACCCGGCCGATCTTGTCCGCCTCGGCGACCTCGTCGCTCATGTTCTCGATGTGCCGCTTGACCGGCTCGGGCCACTCGTGGGGAATGCCGTGGGCGCGGATGGCGACGTCGATCTCCATGCCCGGCGACATGTGATCGCCCAGCACCTCGATGACCTTGCCGACCGGCTTGTGCCGCTGGGTGGGCTGCTCGACCAGCGCGACCCGAACGATCTGCCCGTCGGTCGCCCCGCCGAGCGCCTCCATCGGGACGAGCACGTCCTGGGTCATGCGTTTGTTGTCGGGGATGACGAAGGCCACACCGGCCTCGATCACCAGCCGACCGACGACCTCCGCATTGGCCCGCTCGATCACCTCGACCAGCGCCCCCTCGGGGCGACCGCGACGGTCCTCGCCGACCACCTGCACCACGGCGCGGTCGCCGTGCAGCAGCGCACGCATGACGCGCGGCGAGAGGAAGACGTCGTTGCCGCCCTCGTCGGGCACCAGGAAACCGAAGCCGTCGCGGTGACCGATCACCCGGCCGCGCACCAGTTCCGCCTTGGTCACCGGCACATAGCCGCCGCGGCGATTGCGGATGGCCTGGCCGTCGCGCTCCATGGCGCGCAGGCGGCGGCGCAGGCCCTCGATGCGCTCCTCGTCGCCGTCGTAGCCGAGCTCCGCGATCAGCTTGTTGAGCGTGATCGGTCCGTCCTGCTTGCCCAAGAGATCGAGCAGGAACTCGCGGCTGGCGACGGGATTGTCGTATTTCTCGGCCTCGCGCGGGGCGTTCGGGTCTTCGAGGTTTGTATCGGTCATGAATACCTGGGGGAACGAAAATTCGGGGGATCCGTCGGCGTGGCATGAATCACCGCACGACGTCAATCCCGGCATGATAAAGCAAAAGCCGCCGGAAAGCCGAGGTGCCAGCATTTATACTGCGGGCTATGTCAGAACACCGTTTCCAGATCGCAACAGACTACCAGCCGGCCGGCGACCAGCCCCGTGCCATCGAGACGCTCGTCGAGGGCCTCAACGACGGGCTGATGCACCAGACCCTGCTCGGGGTGACCGGCTCGGGCAAGACGTTCACGATGGCCAACGTCATCAGCGAGGTGCAACGCCCGGCCATGGTGCTCGCGCCCAACAAGACGCTGGCCGCCCAGCTCTACGGCGAGCTCAAGGGCTTCTTCCCGCACAACGCGGTGGAGTACTTCGTCTCCTACTACGACTACTACCAGCC
>NZ_JBKHFB010000093.1:0-5752 GCF_046540515.1 Guyparkeria sp. | reverse complement strand
CGGCCAGACGGCAAAAAGCCCCGCCGGGTCTTGTCCCGGCGGGGCTTTTTTCGGTATGGCGGAGAGAGAGGGATTCGAACCCTCGAAGGGGCTATAAACCCCTTACTCCCTTAGCAGGGGAGCGCCTTCAGCCACTCGGCCACCTCTCCAACAAGCGCCGCATGGTAGCGGCTTTGACGGCAGGAATCAATGCCGCCGACCGCCGGGGCACCTCGCCGGACATGTCCGCCACCAGTGCCCTGCGAGCAAGGCAAGAATCCGGCGGGGGAGTGCCGTGATCGGCACGGCGAGGGACAAACGATCGTGACGGCCGGAGATCAGCTAGAGGACTCGCCTTCTCCGTCCTGGTCCGTCTCGCTCTTGATGCGCTGATAGATTTCCTCGCGATGCACGGCGACATCCTTGGGCGCATCAATACCGATTCGGACCTGGTTTCCCTTGATGCCGAGCACCGTGATGGCGACGTCGTCGCCGATGCGCAGCACCTCACCAATGCGGCGGGTCAAAATCAACATATGTGGTCACTCTCTGTGTTTGGCGGCCCACCGGTGTTCCGTCGAGGCCATGCCGAAATATTAGCCTGTGAACCGTCGATCAGCTCAGGGATACCTCAGGGGTATCCAGCTCGAAGGCATCGTGCAGGGCACGGACAGCCAGTTCCAGGTACTTGTCGTCGATCACGACCGAGATCTTGATCTCGGAGGTGGCGATCATGCGGATGTTGATCTTCTCCTCGGCCAGCACCCGGAACATCTTCGAGGCGATGCCGGCGTGCGAGCGCATGCCCACGCCCACCAGCGAGATCTTGACGATGTTGTGGTTGCCGGAGACCTCGCGCGCATCCAGCCCCTCGGCGGTCGTGCGCATCAGGTTGAGCGCCTTGTCGAAGTCGTTGCGATGCACCGTGAACGTGAAGTCCGTGGTGTCGTCGGCACCGATGTTCTGGAGAATCATGTCGACTTCGATATTGGCCTCGCCGATCGGGCCGAGGATCTTGTAGGCGATCCCGGGGCTGTCCGGCACGCCCTTGATGGTCAGCTGGGCCTCGTCCTTGTGAAACGCGATCCCGGAAATTACTGGTTCTTCCACGCCGTCTTCCTCCAGGGTAATCAGGGTGCCGGGGCCATCCTGGAACGAGGACAGCACCCGCAGGGGGACGTTGTACTTGCCGGCGAACTCCACCGAGCGGATCTGCAGGACCTTCGAGCCCAGGCTGGCCATTTCCAGCATTTCCTCGAAGGTGATCCGGTCGAGCCGGCGGGCCTTGGGCACGACGCGCGGATCGGTGGTGTACACCCCATCGACATCGGTGTAGATCTGGCACTCGTCGGCCTTGAGCGCCGCGGCCAGGGCCACCGCCGAGGTGTCCGACCCGCCACGGCCGAGCGTGGTGATCTGGCCGTGCTCGTCGACCCCCTGGAAGCCGGCGACCACGACCACGCGGCCGGCGTCGAGGTCACCACGGATCGTGTCCGTGTCGATCGACTGGATGCGCGCCTTGGTGTGCGTGCTGTCGGTAAGAATGCGCACCTGCGCGCCGGTGTACGAGCGTGCATCCTGGCCACGTGCCTGCAGGGCCATCGACAGCAGCGCGATGGTGACCTGCTCGCCGGTGGCGACCAACGTGTCGAGCTCGCGCGGGGTCGGTTCGGCCTGGATCTCTCTGGCCATGCCGATCAGGCGATTGGTCTCGCCGCTCATCGCCGAGACCACGACGACCACCGAGTCACCGTTTTTCGCGGCGCGCTGGACGCGCTCGGCAACCGCCTGGATACGCTCGACACTGCCGACCGAGGTACCGCCGTATTTCTGTACGATTAACGCCATCTTGTCGTTTCCTCGGCACCGTCCTGGCGGTGCCCACTCCTCGTCGCTGACGTGAGAAAGTCAAAGCAGCCGGGCAGTATAGCCCCCTGACCGGACTTTTTCATCCGCCGTCCGGATCCCGCCGGACTGTGACAGCGGCGAACCGTCCGGGTTCAGCCCAGCTGGTCGGCCACCCAGGCGCGCGCAGCGGACAGGGCCTCGGCCAGGCGTTCCGGCTGGCTGCCGCCGGCCTGCGCCATGTCCGGTCGACCGCCACCCTTGCCGCCCACCTCGGCAGCGGCGACATTGACCCAGTCGCCCGCCTTGAAGGTCTTGGTCAGGTCCTTGGACAGGCCGGCCACCAGGCGCACCTTGCCGTCGTCGACGGTGCCCAGCAGGATCGCGGCGGTGCCGAGCTTGTCGCGCAGCCTGTCCATGCTCTCGCGCAGCGTGCCGGCATCGGCGCCCGGCAGTTCGGCGACCAGCACCTTGGCCGGACCGATGCTCTCGGCACTGTCCGCCAGCTCGTCGCCGCTGGCCGAGGCAAGCTCGGCCTTGAGCTTCGCCAGTTCGCGTTCGAGTTGACGCGAGCGCTCGAGCATCTGCGCCACCCGCTCGGCCGCCTCGGTCTTCGGCCCGCGCAGCAATTCCGCGATCTCGCCGACCGTCTGGTCGGCACGCTCGGCCTCGGCCAGCGCCGCGGCACCGGTAACCGCCTCGATGCGGCGCACCCCCGAGGCCACCCCGGACTCGGCCACGATCTTGAACAGACCGATATCGCCACCGCGACGGGCATGCGTGCCGCCGCAAAGTTCCATCGAGAACGGCCCCAGGGTCACCACGCGCACGACGTCGCCGTACTTCTCGCCGAACAGCGCCATTGCGCCGGCCGCACGTGCCTCGTCGATCGCCATCTCGCGGGTCTCGACCGCGTGGTTCTCGCGCACCTGGGCATTGACCAGCCGCTCGATCTCGCGCAATTGCTCGCGGGTGACCGGCTTGTCGTGCGAGAAGTCGAAGCGCAAGGCCTCGGGCCCGACGCGCGAACCCTTCTGCTGGACGTGGTCGCCCAGTACCTCGCGCAGCGCGGCGTGCAGCAGGTGGGTGGCGGAATGGTTGAGACGGATCTCGGCGCGGCGTTCGGCGTCGATGCGTGCGGTCACGGCATCCCCCGGGGCGAGGTGGCCGTCGGTGAGCGTGCCGTGGTGCAGGAAGACCCCGCCCTGCTTCTGGGTGTCGTGCACGACGAAGCGCCCATTGGCCGACTCGATCACGCCGGTGTCGCCGACCTGACCGCCGGACTCGGCGTAGAACGGCGTGCGATCGAGCGCGATCACGCCATCCTGGCCGCGATCAAGCGCCTCGGCCTGGCTACCCTCGCGGGCCACGGCCACCACGGTGGCCTCGAGGGCCTCCTGCTCGTAGCCGTCGAACACGGTCGGCTCGTCCGTGCCGATCTTGATCGTCTCGGCGGTGAAGTGACTGGCCGCGCGCGACTGGGCACGTCGCCCGGCCATCTCGCGCTCGAAGCCTTCTTCGTCCACGACCAGACCGCGCTCGCGCGCGATGTCGGCGGTGAGATCCAGCGGAAACCCGTGGGTATCGTAGAGCTTGAACGCGGTCTCGCCATCGATGGTGCCGCCCTCGGCAAGCCCGGCGACCGCCTGCTCGAGCACCTGCATGCCGGAGGCCAGCGTCTGCAGGAAACGCTCCTCCTCCGCCAGGAGCACCCGGGCGACCTCGTCTTCGGCCTTGAGCAACTCCGGATAGGCATCGCCCATCTCCTTGACCAGCGGCCCGACCAGCTTGTGGAAGAACGGCGCGTCCTGACCAAGCTTGTGGCCGTGACGGGCCGCGCGGCGGATGATGCGGCGCAGCACGTAGTCGCGCCCCTCGTTGCCCGGGCGCACGCCGTCGACGATCAGGAACGCACAGGAACGGATGTGGTCGGCGATGACCTTGAGCGAGCTCGACTCGCGGTCGGTCGCGCCGGTCGCCTGCGCGGCCGCCTCGATCAGGTGCTGGAACAGGTCGATCTGGTAGTTCGAGTGCACCCCCTGCATGACCGCGGCGAGGCGCTCGAGGCCCATGCCGGTGTCGACCGAGGGCTTGGGCAGGTCGGTGAGCGTGCCGTCGGCCGCCCGGTCGTACTGCATGAAGACGATGTTCCATATCTCGATGAAGCGATCGCCGTCCTCGTCCGGCGAGCCCGGCGGGCCACCCGGGATCTCCGGACCGTGATCGTAGAAGATCTCGGAACAGGGACCGCAGGGGCCGGTGTCGCCCATCTGCCAGAAGTTGTCGGAACCGCCGCCCGGCTTGTCGCCGATGCGCAGGATGCGGTCCTCGGGCAGGCCGATGTCGTCACGCCAGTGGGCGAAGGCCTCGTCGTCGGTCTCGTAGACGGTGACCAGCAGCCGGTCGGCGGGCAGACCGAGGGTCTCGGTCAGGAAGTCCCAGCCATAGCGGATCGCCTCGCGCTTGAAGTAGTCGCCGAAGCTGAAGTTGCCCAGCATCTCGAAGAAGGTGTGATGCCGGGCGGTGTAGCCGACGTTCTCGAGATCGTTGTGCTTGCCGCCGGCGCGCACGCAGCGCTGCACGGAGACCGCACGCGGATTGGCGCGTTTCTCCTGGCCGAGGAAGGCCTCCTTGAAGGGCACCATCCCGGCGTTGGTGAACAGTAGCGTCGGGTCATTGGCCGGAATCAACGACGCGGAGGGCACGATCTCGTGCCCACGCTCGGCGAAGAAATCCAGAAAGGACTGACGAATCTCGGCGCTGGTCTTCATGCACGAACCATCTCGGAAAGCGGGGAGGACAAAGGGCGGATTGTAGCGCAGGCACCCGGCGGGCGAACAGGAACACGCCCCGTCGATGAACGGGGCGTTGCGAGGGAAGGTCAGAACCGGTCGGGGTCGGATCGGTCTTCGTCCTTGGGCCACCAGCCGGCCAGCTCGTGAGAAAGCTCCGGCGGAAAGCCGCGGCGGACCAGGTGACGATGCCGACGGGCTCGGTCGGGGAAGTCCGCGGGGGGCTCGCGAAAGCGCGCCAGCAGTTGCTCGCGCGCCAGTTCGGCCCAGTCCTGCGGCTCGGCGGCGAAGGCCTCGCTCACCACGCCCTCGTCGACACCCTGCTGGGCCAGTTCGTTCGAGATGCGGTCGGGGCCGTAGCGCCGTGCCGCGCGGGCACGGATCAGGCTTTCGGCGTAGCGCCGATCCGACTGCCAGCCTTCCTCGACCAGGCGGTCGAGCACCGGGTCGACCTCGTCGGTGGAAAACCCCCGATCGGCGAGCTTGCGGGCCAGTTCCAGCCGGCTGTGCTCGCGCCGGGCCAGCAGGCCCACCGCGCGCTTCTCGCAGTCGAGCAGGCGACGCTTCTCGTCGTCCACGGGACCGCTGCGACCTTACGAGGTCTCGTCGACCGGCGTCTCGTCGGCCTCGCTCTTCTCGGGGATCGGGGCGGGCTTGGGCATCATGATCTCGCGCACCTTGGCCTCGATCTCATCGGCGATCTCCGGGTTCTCGGCCAGGAACTGTCGCGCGTTGTCCTTGCCCTGCCCGATGCGGGTGTCGCCATACGAGTACCAGGCGCCGGCCTTCTGGATGATGCCGTGCTTGGCCCCCAGGTCGACCAGTTCGAGCAGGTGGGAGATGCCCTCGCCGTAGAGGATGTCGCAGTCGACCACCTTGAACGGCGGCGCCATCTTGTTCTTGACCACCTTGATGCGGGTCTGGTTGCCGATGACTTCCTCGCCCTTCTTCACCGCGCCGACGCGGCGGATGTCGAGACGCACGGAGGAGTAGAACTTGAGCGCGTTGCCGCCGGTGGTGGTCTCCGGGCTGCCGTAGGTGACGCCGATCTTCATCCGGATCTGGTTGATGAACATCACCATGCAGTTGGTGCGCTTGATGTTGCCGGTCAGCTTGCGCAGCGCCTGGCTCATCAG
>NZ_JBKHFB010000092.1:0-5954 GCF_046540515.1 Guyparkeria sp. | reverse complement strand
ATTGCCAACAGGTACGGACTTACATGACTGACACGGCGGACTTTCTTTTCGAACTGGGCACCGAGGAACTCCCGCCCAAGGCCCTGACCACCCTGCGCGACGCGCTCGAGGACGAGATCCGCACCGGGCTGGACGAGGCCGGGCTGGCCCACGGCAAGCTCACCGCCTACGCCGCCCCGCGCCGGCTGGCCGTGCGGGTCGAGGCACTCGCCGGCGCGACCGAACCCAAGCCGGTCGAGCGCCGCGGCCCGGCCGTCAAGGCCGCTTACGATAATGAGGGCAATCCGACCAAGGCGCTGAAAGGCTTCGCCACCGGCTGCGGCGTCGAGCCGGACCAGCTCGAGACCATGAGCACCGACAAGGGCGAATGGCTGGTGCACCGCTACACCGAGCCGGGCCAGTCGGCCGCCGACCTGCTGCCCGGCATCGTCGAGCGCGCGCTGGACAAGCTGCCCACCCCGAAGCGCATGCGCTGGGGCACCTCCAAGGCCGAGTTCATCCGCCCGGTCCACTGGGTGCTGGCCCTGCACGGCGAGCAGATCGTCGACATGACCCTGTTCGATCACGCCGCCGGCAACCAGACCTTCGGTCACCGTTTCCATCACCCGCAGCCCCTGACCATCAGCGCCCCGGCCGACTACGCCACCACCCTGCAGAAACAGGGCTACGTGCTGGCCGACTTCGCCGAGCGACGCGCGCACATCGAGGCGCAGGTCAACGCGAAGGCCGACGAGATCGGCGGGCGCGCCCACATCGATGCCGACCTGCTCGACGAGGTGACCGCGCTGGTCGAATGGCCGGTGGCCGTCGCCGGGCAGTTCGAGGCGCGTTTCCTCGAGGTGCCGCACGAGGCACTGATGTACACCATGCAGGACGACCAGAAGTACTTCCCCGTCCTGGACGAGCACGGTGCGCTGATGCCGTGGTTCATCACCGTGGCCAATATCGAAAGCCGCGACCTCGAGGCGGTGCGCCACGGCAACGAGCGCGTCATCCGCCCGCGCTTCTCGGATGCGATGTTCTTCTGGGATGGCGATCTCAAGACCCCGCTGGAATCGCACCTTGAATCCCTGAAGCACTTGGTCTTCCAGAAACGCCTGGGCAGCGTGTTCGACAAGGTGCGTCGCTTGGAGCAGCTGGCCGAGGCCATTGCCAAGCGGATCGATGCCGACCCCCAGGCAGCGCGCCGGGCGGCACGCCTGTGTAAATGCGACCTGCAGACGCAGATGGTGGGCGAGTTCGCCGGCCTGCAGGGCACCATCGGCTACCACCTTGCCCGCCACGAGGGCATGGACGAGGACGTCGCGATCGCCCTGGACGATCACTACCGCCCGCGCCGCGCCGGTGACGACCTGCCGCGCGGCGGCGTCGCCCAGGCCGTGGCACTGGCCGACCGGCTCGACACGCTGATGGGCATCTTCGCCATCGGCCAGGCGCCCACCGGCGCCAAGGACCCGTTTGCCCTGCGTCGCGCGGCACTGGGCGTGCTGCGCATTCTCGTCGAGCAGGAGCTGGACCTGGACCTGGTCGAGCTGCTGGAGGCGGCCGCCGAAGGGATCGCCGACAAGGTGCCCGAGGCACGCGACCACGTCATGGGCGTGTTCGAGTTCATCACCGAGCGCCAGCACCGCTACAGCCTCGATCGCGGCATTCGCAGCGACGTGTTCCAGGCCGTCTCGATGACCGGCACCCGCCGGCCACTGGACTTCGAGCAGCGCATGCAGGCGGTCAACGCCTTTATCGAACTGCCCGAGGCCGAGGCGCTGGCCGCCGCCAACAAGCGCATCGGCAACATTCTCAAGAAGCACGACGGCCCGGTGCCGGAGTCGGTCGACGAGTCCCGCCTGGTCGAGCCGGCCGAGCAGCGCCTGTGGGAGGCGCTCGACGCGATCGGGCCGCGACTGGAGGGGCTGCTGGCCGAGGGCGACTACACCGCCGCGCTCAGCACGCTGGCCGCCCTGCGCGAGCCGGTGGATGCCTTCTTCGACTCGGTCATGGTCATGGCCGACGACGAGGCGCTGCGCGACAACCGGCTGGCGATGCTGGCGCGACTGAACGCGCTGTTCCTGGCGATTGCCGACGTCTCCCAGTTGCAGGCCTGAGGTCGAGGCGATGCTGACCTGGCTACGGACCGCGCTGTTTGCCCTGTTCGCGATCTTGTCGCTGCTGCTGCACACGCCCATCCTGCTGGTCGGCCACTTCCTGCCGTTCGAACGGCGCTATCGCCTGCTGTTCTCCTTCGGTCGGTCGCTGCTGTGGCTGGCCCGCGTGTTCACCGGGATCCGTTACGAAGTCGAAGGCATCGAACACCTCGACCCGGCCGGCGGCAACCTGGTGCTGGCCAAGCATCAGTCGACCTGGGAAACCATGTTCCTGCCCAGCACATTGCGGTTTCCCGTCTTCGTGCTCAAGCGCGAGCTGCTGCGCATCCCGGTATTCGGCCAGGGCCTGAAGGCGATCGTGCCGATCGCCATCGACCGGAGCTCGGGTCGCAAGGCCCTGGCTCAGATCCTCAAGCAGGGGAAGCAGGCGCTGAGCGACGGGCGGGACGTGGTGATCTTCCCGGAGGGCACGCGCCGCCTGCCCGGTGCGGCCCCCAACTACCGGATCGGCGGGGCCATGCTGGCCGAGCGCAGCGGCGCCCGGGTCGTTCCCATGGCAGTCGACTCGGGCTGCCTGTGGCCCAAGAAGGGCTTTCGCATGCAACCCGGCACCATCCATGTCGTGTTCGGCCCGCCGATCGAAACGCAAGGCCGCACGGCCAACGAGATCAACGACGCCACCCAGGAGTGGATCGAGGCGACACAGGAGGCCCTTTATGCCCGCCACGGCTGCCCCAACCACGTATCAGACCCTGCTTGACGACGCGCTGACCCGCATCCGGCACGGCGAGGCACCCGAGAACGCACTGACCGCGCGGCTGGCCGAAATCGCCTCGCTCGAGGTCTCCGACCAGCGAGGCGTGGGCGGCGGCTGCATCGCCGACGCCTCCCGGCTGGAAACGAACGTCGGCCCGCTGTTTCTCAAGACCCATACGGACCGCGACGACGGCATGTTCCCTGCCGAAGCGCACGGGCTCGAGGCACTGGGGGAGCGTATTCGCACCCCGGACGTGGTCGCGGCGGGCAGCGTCGACGGCACGGCCTATCTCTTGCTCGAATGGCTCGACCTCGGCCCGGTCGACGACACCGCGCTGGGCGATGCGCTGGCCGAACTGCACGCCGAGCCCGAGCCGGCCTTCGGCTGGGAGGAAGACAACTTCATCGGCGCGATGCCCCAGCTCGGTGGCGAGGACGACGACTGGGCCCGCTTTTACGGCCAGCGACGCCTCGCCCCGCAACTCGACTGGGCGGCCGAACGCGGGCTTTCGGGGGGCACCATCGACGCCGGGCGCGAACTGATCGAGGCCCTGCCCGCCTTCTTTACCGACTACCGCCCCTACCCCGCGCTGATCCACGGCGACATGTGGGGGGCGAATCACGGCGCATTGGCCGACGGCACCCCAATACTGTTCGACCCGGCCACCTACCGCGCCGACCGCGAGGCCGAGATCGCGATGACCGAGCTTTTCGGCGGGTTCTCGCCCGGCTTCTACCGCGCCTACCAGGCCCACCTGCCACTCGATCCCGGCTACCGGACACGCAAGACGCTCTACAACCTCTACCACGTCCTCAATCACTTCAACCTGTTCGGTGGCGGCTACGCCAGTCGCGCTGACGGCATGCTCCGCCAGCTGCTCGCCGAACTGCGCTGAACGATTTGGGGTGCGCCACCGGCAGGTCTAGAATTGGGGGTTATTTCACACAGGAAACCGGTCCGTCATGGATGACTTCAGCGCCAAGCTAGTGCATGCCCTGCCGGACGCGGTCTACGTGATCGACCCGGCGACCTCCCGAATCGTCGACTGCAACCGGGCCGCCCACGAGGACCTGTGGCTGGCTCGCGAGGATGTGCTCGAGCATTCGGTGCTCTCCCTGCAGACCAGGGTCCACGGCATGCCGGCCTGGTCGGAGATCGCCGAGGTCATCCGCCAGAATTCGCCCTACCGTTTCATTGGCTCGCACCGTCGAGCCGACGGGAGCGAACTGCCGGTCGAGGTGGTCACGACGGTCGTCACCATCGATGGCGAGGAACGGTTCGTTTCCGTGGCCCGCGACATCAGCCGTCGCCCCGGAACGGTCGATCCGACCCACGCCTCGACCAATCGCTGGCAGATCCTCCACGATCTGGCCGACGGGGTCTGGGACTGGTACCCGAACGAGGGCCGCCTGACCTTCAGTCCCCGCCTGCACAGCCTGCTCGGCTACGGGCCCGAGGAAATGCCCGAGGTCATCGAGACCTGGAAGAACAACGTCCACCCCGAGGACCTGCCGGTGGTGATCGCCACCCTCGAAGACCACCTCGCGGGCGAGCGCCACCAGTTCGAGGCCGTCTACCGGCTGCGCAATCGCAACGGCCACTACCTGTGGGTGCACGATCGCGGTTCCGTGGTCGACTGGGACGACGAGGGTCAACCACGGCGCGTGACCGGACTGGTCCACGACGTCACCGACGCCAAGGCGGTCGAGGCCCGGCTGCAGCGCGAGGCCGACCGCGACATGCTCACCGGACTGCTCAACCGGCGCAAGGGCATGATTCGGCTGGAGAAGCTGCTCGACACCGCCCGGCGCTCGACACGACGTCTCGCCCTGGTCGCCCTGGACGTCGATCATTTCAAGCCCATCAACGACCGCTACGGCCACCTGGTGGGCGACTCCGTCCTCGAAGCGCTGGGCGGACTCATCGCGCAACACGCCCCGCCGGATGCGGTCGCCATGCGTTGGGGCGGCGAGGAGTTTCTCATCGGCCTGCTGCTCGACGACGACGGCGCTTCCGGTTGCCGCCTCGCCATCACCCTGCTCGAGGCGATCGAGGCGCGTGACTGGTCGGCACCGCTGCAGGACGAGACCGTCACGGCCAGCGCCGGCGTGACCCGCAGCGACCCCGGGATCGGCTCGATCAACGACCTGATCGCGGCGGCCGACCGGGCGCTGTATCTGGCCAAGCGGGAAGGTCGCAATCGCGTCGCCCGGAGCGAATACCATCCGCCTTGTCAGATGACAGCGCGCGAGGAGATCAGCCTATGACCACGGCGAAGGCCCTGATCACCGGCAACAGCAGTGGGCTCGGCCTGGGCCTGAGCCACGCCCTGCTCGGACGCGACTACCAGGTGTACGGCTGCAGTCGACGCGGCTGCGCCGCGTTGGCCGACCGGGTGGTCGACGTGCACTGCGATCTGTCCGACCTCGATGCGATCGCCCCCGCGCTGGATCAACTGCTGGCCGGGGTCGACCGGCTCGATCTGGTGGTACTCAACGCGGGCATCCTGGGCGAGATCGAGGACATGAGCCGCGTCTCGGTCGAGCGGTTGCGCGAGATCATGGACATCAACGTCTGGGCGAACAAGACGATCCTCGACTGGCTGCTGGCCTCGGGCATCATGGTCGGACAGATCGTCGCGATCTCCTCGGGCGCGGCGGTACTGGGCAACCGCGGCTGGGGCGGCTATGCGCTGTCGAAAGCCGCCCTGAACATGCTCTGCCGGCTCTACGCCCACGAATTCCCGGACACGCACGTCGCCGCGATCGCACCGGGGCTGATCGACACCCGCATCATCGACACGATCTGCCAGATCGACGACACGACGCGCTTCCCCGCGCTCGAACGCATCCACGCCGCCCGCGGCACCGAGACCCTGCTGTCGCCGGGCGCGGCGGCCGAACGGATACTCCACGCGCTGCCGGGCCTCACCGAGTTCGAGAGCGGCAGCTTCGTCGACCTGCGCCAGGTTCTCGCCCCGGACGAATACCAAGCCCTGATGGCCGCGCGCAACCGGCCGGGCGGCTGACGGCCGGTTGCGCGGCCAGACGGCAAAAAGCCCCGCCGGGTCTTGTCCCGGCGGGGCTTTTTTCGGT
>NZ_JBKHFB010000091.1:0-5993 GCF_046540515.1 Guyparkeria sp. | reverse complement strand
CGTCGCCGAAAGGAGCGCGTATCTTACGCTCCCCGTGTCGCCTGTCAACACCTTTCTGTCGGTGTTTCGGGCCACTCTCTCGGCGAACGTTTTCGCCTTGAGAGGAGCGAGCATTTTACGCTCACCGCAGCGCCCGTCAAGTGTTTTCTGTCATCTCGTCGGGGCTGTCTTGCGGGGCGGCGGCGTTACCTGCGCCCCGTAAGGAGGAGCGCATCTTACGCGCTTCGCCGGGCCCGTCAAGCCCCTTCGACGACAATCTTCGCCAGGCGCCGCTTTCCCACCTGGACGATCGATTCGCCCACCGGCATCAACAACCCACCGTCCTCGACCCGCTGGCCGCCGAGCTTCACCGCCCCGGCCTTGATATGCCGGAACCCCTCGGAGTTCGATTGGATCAGCCCGGCGCGGTTGAGCGCCTCGACGATCGCGACCCCGGGCTGGAGATGCACCTCGGGCATGTCGTCGGGCAACTGCTTTTTCTGGAAACGCGAGATGAACGCGTCGCGCGCCTTCTCCCCCGCCCCCTTGCCGTGGAACCGATCGACCAGCTCGATCGCCAGTTCGAACTTGATGTCGCGCGGATTGCGGCCGCCCGCCATTTCCTCGCGCAGCCGCGCGATCTCCTCCAGGGGGCGGAACGAGAGCAACTCGAAGTAGCGCCACATCAGGTCATCGGAAATCGACATCAGCTTGCCGAACTGCTCGTCGGCCGGCTCCTCGATACCGATGTAGTTGTTGAGCGACTTCGACATCTTGTTGACGCCATCGAGCCCCTCGAGGATGGGCACGGTCATGACCACCTGGGGTCTCTGGCCGTACTGTTTCTGCAATTCGCGACCGACCAGGAGGTTGAATTTCTGGTCGGTCCCGCCGAGCTCGACGTCGGCCTCGAGCTCCACCGAGTCGTAACCCTGCACCAGCGGGTAGAGGAACTCGTGGACCGCGATCGACCGGTTCTCGCGATACCGCCTGGAGAAATCGTCGCGCTCGAGCATTCGTGCCACCGTGTAGCGGCTGGCCAGTTGAATCAGGTCGGCCGCGCTCTTCTTCCCCATCCACTCGGAGTTGAAGACGATCCGCGTCCTGTCGGGATCCAGGATGCGGAAGATCTGGCGCTCGTAAGTGCGGGCATTTTCACGCACCGCCTCGGGCGTCAGGGTCGGGCGGGTAGCGCTCTTCCCGGTCGGATCGCCGATCATGCCGGTGAAATCGCCGATCAGGAAAATGACCTCGTGACCGCGCTCCTGGAACTGGCGCAGCTTGTTGATGAGCACCGTGTGGCCAAGGTGCAGATCCGGGGCCGTGGGGTCGAATCCGGCCTTGATACGCAACGGCCGCCCCTCGGCCAGCCGCTCGACCAGCTCCTCGCGGACCAGCACCTCGTCGGTACCCCGACACAACTCCGCCAGCATCTGCGCTTGCTCCTGAGACACGATTCACCCTTCCAAGAATTACGTTGAATGGCTGCAGAAAGGCGGTTATGTTACCGGTTTTACACCATATTTTTCTGCCAGGTTTCACCATCCATGCAACAACGCCCCCTATTCAAGCCCAAGCGCAGACCGACACGCCTGATCCGGCGCACCTTTCTGGTTGGTCTAGGCGTGTTCGCGCTTGGCACCGTCGTCTGGCAATTCCTGCCGGGGCAACCGACCCCGAGCAACGGCTCGACGGCGACTCAGGACGCGTCCCGGGACAACGAGATCCCTCTGGCGCTCGAGGCGATCGACTCGTCCGAGACATCGCCCCAAACAGCGGAATCCGACACCTCGACCGCCCCGCGAAACACCGGTGAGCGCCCGCAGGCATTCGCTCGCTCGGTCAGCCTCGACAGTCGCCCGAACTTCCATATTCCGGGTCAAGAAGAAGCGCTCGAGGCGATCGAGACTCCGGAATCCGACCAGGCAGCGGTCGACAGCAAGGAGGAGGACGCCACCGAGAAGCAAGCCTCTTCACCCTCGCTCGAGGAGACCACCATCACGGTGGACTCGGGGGACACCCTGTCGACCATCTTCGAGAAGGCCGGCCTCGGCTACAGCGACGTGCTCAAGGTGCTCGATCTGGGCGACGAGGCACGACGGCTGGAGCGTATTCGCCCCGGCGACAAGGTCGTCCTGATCACCGACGACTCGGACGAGTTCGCCGGGCTGAAATATGACGTGAACAGCGACAGCGAACTCTCGATATTCCGTCAAGACGGCGACCAACTGGTGGCCGAGATCACCGACCTGCCGAGCGAGACCCGGCTGGTTTCCGCTGGCGGCACCATCAAGGGCTCGCTCTACCAGTCGGCGATCTCGACCGGCGTGCCGCCGGCGCAGATCATGCAGCTCGCCGAGGTATTCGGCTGGAAAGTGGACTTCCTGCGCGATGTGCGCGACGGCGACCAGTTCCGACTGATCTACGAGGTGCGCGAACGCGACGGCGAGCGTTTGGGCACCGGCCGCATCGTGGCCGCCGAGTTCATCAACCGGGGCGAACGCGTGCAGGCGGTCCGTTACACCTCTCCCGATGGCACCACCGGCTATTACGAGCCCGACGGCAGCAGCCTCGAACGCGGCTTTTTGCGCTACCCGGTGGAGTTCTCGCGGATCAGCTCGAACTTCAACCCCAAGCGACTCCACCCGATCCACAACACGGTCCGCCCGCACAATGGCGTCGACCTCGCGGCCCCGACGGGCACACCGATCAAGTCTGCCGCCTCCGGGCGCGTCACCTTCGTCGGCTGGAAACACGGCTACGGCAAGGTGGTACAGGTGCGCCACGACGCCAAGTACGAGACCCTCTACGCCCACCTGTCCGGATTCAAGGGCAACCTGAAGCGCGGCGCCAGCGTCAACCAGGGAGACACCCTCGGTTACGTCGGCATGACGGGTGATGCCACTGGCCCTCACCTTCACTACGAGTTCAAGGTCAACGGCAAGCCACTTGACCCGGTCAAGGTCGATCTGCCGGAAGCCAACCCGATCGCCTCCGAGGATCGCAAGGACTTCATCGCCCGTACGCGCGGCTCGCTGGAGGAGCTGGCCCGCATCGAACTCGACGTCGAGGGCGAGCAGCCGGTTCACCTCGCCCAGAACAACCGGGCCTCACGCGACGCACGTGACGACTGACGCTGCCCGCAACGGGGCCAACGATGCCCCGGAGCTGTTCATCGGCGCGATGACGGGCACCAGTATCGATGCGCTTGACCTGTGCCTCTGCGATTTCTCCTCCGCGCAGCCGCGCCTGGTGGCCCACCACCAGGAACCGCTGGGCGCCGCGCTCACCGCGCAGCTGATGCGGCTGGCGCGGGGCGGCAACGTAACCACCCCCCGCCTGCCCCCCGGGGCCGACGACATCGATCTGCTGGGCCTGGCCGACCGGCGACTGGCCGAAACCACGGCCGTGGGCGTCGCCCGACTGCTCGAGCAGGCAGGCATCCCGGCCTTGGCCGTGCGCGCCATCGGCTCGCACGGTCAGACCGTGCGGCACCGACCGGACTGGGAAGGGGCGTCCTTCACCCTGCAGCTGGGCGATCCCAGCCGCATCGCCGAACTGACCGGCATCACCGTTGCCGCCGACTTCCGTCGCCGCGACATGGCCGCCGGCGGTCAGGGGGCGCCACTCGCACCGCCCGCCCACGCCGCGCTGTTCCCGCCCGGACCCGCGGGGCGGATCGTGCTCAACCTCGGCGGCATCGCCAACGCCTCGATCCTGCTCCCCGACCACGAACCGATCGGCTTCGATACCGGTCCGGCCAACACCCTGATGGACGGCTGGCACGCACTTCACCGCGACGCCCCCTTCGATCGAGACGGTCGGTGGGCAGCCAGCGGGAAGGTCGACGCACTGCTACTCGAGGCGCTGCTCGACGATCCGTTCTTTGCCATGCCGGCGCCGAAATCCACCGGCCCAGAGCGCTTCCACCTCGATTGGCTGCGCGAACGCGGTGGCCGGCGCCTGATCGCGCTACCGGCCGAGGACGTACAGGCGACCTTGCTGGAGCTGACGGTGGAGAGCGTGGCCGGCGCGATCGCGCCATGGCTCGACCGACGGCCGGACATCCCGGTGACGCTCTGCGGGGGCGGCGCCTACAACCGTCGACTGGTCGAGCGGCTGCGCGAGCGGCTGGGTACGACGGTCGAGAGCAGCGCGGCGGCGGGGATCGCGCCGGAATGCGTCGAGGGAGCGGCATTTGCCTGGCTCGCCCGGCAGTTGCTCACGGGGAGGCCTGGCAACGCACCCACCGTCACCGGGGCCATCGGTCCGCGGGTGCTGGGGGGAATCTACCCCGCTTGAGGGCGGGGCGGGGGCGGGTCGATCAGCGGGAGCCGATCGGGCGGTAGTCGCGAGGACTCTCGCCGACGTAGACCTGGGTCGGGCGGTAGATGCGGTTGTTCGCGATCTGCTCCTTCCAGTGCGCCAGCCAACCCGCCGTGCGCGAGATGGCGAAGATGGGCGTGAACTGGTCGCGCGGGATACCGAGCTCGGCGTAGAGCAAGCCGGAATAGAAATCCACGTTCGGGTAGACGCCCTTGCCGGCCAGGTGCTCGGCGGCCTGGGCCTCGAGCTCGCGGGCAATGTCGTAGAGCGGCGAGAGCTGGCCGCCCCGATGCTCGCGCAGCTGCTCGAGCAGCCCCTGCAGGATGTCGGCACGCGGGTCCTTGACCTTGTACTCGCGGTGACCGAAGCCCCAGATGACCTCCTTGTTCGCCAGCTTTTCTTCCAGCCACGGGGAGACGTTCTCGACCGAGCCGATCTCGTCGAGCATCGCCAGCACGCGCTGGTTGGCCCCACCGTGCAGGGGGCCGGCCAGCGTGCCGATCGCCGAGGCGACCACCAGGTTCGGCGGGGCGAGGGTCGAGCCGCAGACCAGCGAGGCGAAGGTCGAGGCGTTGAGGGTGTGCTCGGCATGCAGGATCAGGCAGGCGTCCATGATGCGCGCCTCGATCGGGTCGGGCTCGCGCTCGGTCATCATGTAGAGGAAGTTCTCCGCGTAGGAGAGATCCGCGCGTGGCGCGACCGGGTCGTCGCCCTTGCGGATGTGCTCCCACATGGCCACCAGCGTCGACATGCTCGAGAGGATCTTGATGATCATCTGCTCGACGAACTCCGAGTCGGCGTTGACGCCGTTGGCCGTCATGCGCTCCTGCCCCGGGTAGAACATGCCCAGACTGGCCACGCAGGTCTGCAGCGCCTCCATCGGGTGCCCGTCGATGGGCAGGAACTTCATGATGTCGCGCACGTTGTACTTCACGCGGCGGTTGCGACGCAGCTCGGCGTCGAACTCGGCGAGCTCGAGTGCGGTCGGCAGGTCACCGTGGATCAGCACCCACGCGGTTTCCTCGAACGTGCTCTGGCGCGCCAGATCCACGATGCGATAGCCACGGTAGGTCAGCAGCCCGGCCTGACCATCCAGATACGAAATGGCAGACTGCGCCGCCGGCACACCCTGCAAGCCCGGTACAAAATCCATCGACAACGCCTTGTAGTAACCCTGACAAACGCGAGACGCGGGCATGGCCCGCGTCAAGTCTCATTACGAAATCAGATCGAGAACGAGGAACCGCAGCCGCAGGTGGTCGCGGCGTTGGGATTGCGAATCACGAACTGCGCACCGGAGACGTCTTCCTTGTAGTCGATCTCGGCGCCCTCGAGGTACTGGATGCTCATCGGGTCGACCAGCAGGGTCACCCCGGAGCGCTCCACGGCCGTGTCGTCCGGCTGGGCCTGTTCCTCGAACATGAAGCCGTACTGGAAGCCGGAACAGCCGCCGCCCGTGATGAACACGCGCAGCTTGAGCGACGGATTGCCCTCTTCCTCGATCAGCGACTGGACCTTGCTCGCCGCGTTCTCTGTAAAGACCAGCGGCGCGTCCTCGGTGGCCGGCTCGGCGACCATGGTGTCGGTTGCGTCAACCATCGCGTTCACCTCAATCGATTGCGCGCCCGCTCGGCGAAAAACGTTGCCGAGCGGCAAACTCACAGTCTATCAGACCATTGGCGAATGCA
>NZ_JBKHFB010000090.1:0-6155 GCF_046540515.1 Guyparkeria sp. | reverse complement strand
GCAAGCGCCACAGATGCCCCTTTGGCGGCCCGCCCTGGCGGGGCTTGCGGGTTTGCCCACGCCCGTCGTCTCCGGCCCGCGACGGGCCCGAGTCATCACCTTGGGCCCGCGTTCGGCCCGACGCCCCGATTGCGAACAAACCCACTGGCCAGAGGCACCATCGAGTTCATGCAGAGATCACACCCAGGGCCGTGGGCAGGCAACCCTCGATGCCAGCGGGGGCCGAGGCGAGCAGTTCAGGCCTCACGCCACTTGATCGAGCAGCCCATCGAGGGCACCTGCTCCTCGGGGCCGCGGCCGGTCTCGGCCACCTGCTTCATCGCCTCGAAGAGCTCGCGGGGCGCGTCAGGCTCCGCCTCCTTGCGCGAGGCATCCAGCCGGCCGCGGTACTGGAGCTCGAGATCGGCGTTGTAACCGAAGAAATCCGGTGTGCAGACCGCGCCATACGCCTTGGCGACCGCCTGGGACTCGTCCAGGAGATAGGGAAACGGAAACTGGTGGCGCTCGGCGACCCGCTTCATGTTTTCCGGGGAGTCTTCCGGATAGTCGGTCGGATCGTTGGACATGATGGCCACCGTGTTCACGCCCAGACCCTTCAGCTCGCGCGCATCGCGAACGATGCGATCGAGCACCGCCTTGACGTAGGGGCAGTGATTGCAGATGAACATGACCAGGGTGCCGTTCTCGCCCCGGACATCCGCCAGGCGCCAGATGCGCCCCTCGACGTCAGGCAGGGCGAAATCGACCGCGGGTCGACCGAAATCGCAGACGGGGGTTTCCGTGCGGGCCATGAGCTTACCTCCTTCTCGAGAAGCTGACGTGGAGAGAACACGGAGTGCAATGACTTCCTGCACCACCAGCCGCAGTGTCTCATGATGCGGGCCAGCGCGGGCAAGCCGCATCGTCGCAACGGCCTTGGCTCGCCGCCCCAAGGTCAACTGTGATATTTTTCAACCGCTTCACGCCACGCCATCAGTGGCGGCGCTGCGAGCCGACTCGTAGCGAGGGACGACGACACCGCCCGGCAATCCGCAAAAACCGGCAACAGACCGGTCGCGAAGACAAACCGAACGCCAAGGATCAGGAGAACCCACCCATGCACGCGTCCACGCGCCCCTCCCACCACCTCAGCCCCACCACGGACCGAGACATCGGGACAGGACGACTGCTGGTCCTGTTCGCCGGGGCGGTCGCCCTGCTGGCCGCAACACTCCCCGCCAAGGCGGAGGGCAGCCTGAAGATGGCCATCGCACCTTTCCTGCCGGAATCGGAACTCAGCGAGGCTTACGAGCCGGTAGCCGAGTACCTGAGCGACCACCTGGGCGAGACCGTCGAACTCGAACTGTTCCCGAACTATCTCTCCTTCTGGGAAGCGACACGGGGAGGCTCGGACTTCGACATCGCACTGGACGCCGCTCCCGTGACGGACTTCCGCGCCCAGCGTCAGGACTGGCAGGTCATCGCTCGCTTCGAGGGCGAGGTGACCCAGTCGCTGGTCACCCGGGAAGACGATCTGGTCCTGTCGCCGAAAGAGCTGGTCAACAAGCGAGTCGCCGTTCAGCCGTCGCCATCGGTCGGGGCGCTGGTGCTGTACCAACTGTTCCCCAACCCGGTGCAACAACCGACCCTCGTCTTCGAGCGAACCAACCGCGACGTCGCCACCGCCGTTCTCGAAGGCAAGGCCCGTGCGGGCGTCATCCCCACCCCGCTGGTGGGTGGCTACCCCGGCCTGTACCCCGTGGTGACAACCGAACCGCTGCCGTTCCTGGGGTTCTCGGTCTCCCCGGACATCGAAGAGCGAACGCGCAAGGCCTTGCAACAAGCGCTGTTGTCGTTCGCCGAGACCGAGGAAGGTCAGGACATCCTCGAGAAACAGGACTTGACCGACATCGTATCGGCAGACAACCGCTACTATGCCGGCCACGCCGAATTGCTGGAAGGCACCTACGGCTACTGACCTTGCCCGCGAGCTGTGCCATGATCCCGCCTCCACGAGGCATAGCGATCCGCCCGGCTCGCCGCCTTGACCGATAGCCCTGACACACGAAAGAGGCCTGCACGCCATGAGTGCCACCGCCGCCAAGCGCCACCTGTTCACCTCGGAGTCCGTCTCCAAGGGCCACCCGGACAAGATCGCCGACCAGATCAGCGACGCGATCCTCGACGCGATCCTGGTACAGGACCCGTCGGCGCGGGTCGCCTGCGAGGCGCTGGTGAAGACGGGTTTCGTGGTACTCGCCGGCGAGGTGACCACCTCGGCCTGGGTCGACGTCGACGAACTCGTGCGCGACGTGATCGTGGATATCGGCTACACCAGCTCGGAGCTCGGCTTCGACGGCCACACCTGCGGCGTGCTCAACGCCATCGGCAAGCAGTCCTCCGATATCGCCCAGGGCGTGGACCGCGAGGATGCCGCCAGCCAGGGTGCCGGCGACCAGGGCCTGATGTTCGGTTACGCCACCAACGAGACCGACGTGCTGATGCCCGCGCCGATCACCTACGCCCACCGGCTGGTGCAGCGCCAGTCCGAGGTGCGCGAGGCCGGCACCCTGCCGTGGCTGCGTCCGGACGCGAAATCGCAGGTCACCTTCCGCTACGAGCACGGCGTGCCGGTGGGCATCGACGCGGTGGTGCTCTCCACCCAGCACAACCCCGACATCGCCCAGTCGGACCTCCACGAGGCGGTGATGGAGGAGATCATCAAGCCGGTGCTACCGGCCGAGTGGCTCGACCAGCACACCACCTACCACATCAATCCCACCGGGCAGTTCATCATCGGCGGCCCTGTGGGTGACTGCGGTCTGACCGGGCGCAA
This sequence comes from Guyparkeria sp., assembly GCF_046540515.1. Lineage (GTDB taxonomy): Bacteria > Pseudomonadota > Gammaproteobacteria > Halothiobacillales > Halothiobacillaceae > Guyparkeria. The sequence goes on along the minus strand of NZ_JBKHFB010000090.1, from coordinate 3,340 downwards.
GATCATCGTCGACACCTACGGCGGCATGGCCCGCCACGGCGGCGGCGCCTTCTCGGGCAAGGACCCCTCCAAGGTCGACCGCTCGGCCGCCTATGCCGGGCGCTACGTGGCCAAGAACATCGTCGCCGCCGGGCTGGCCGACCGCTGCGAGATCCAGATCTCGTATGCCATCGGCGTGGCCGAGCCGACCTCGATCTCGGTGGACACCTTCGGCACCGGCCACATCCCCGACGAACGCATCACCGATCTCGTGCGCGAGCACTTCGACCTGCGCCCATACGGCATCCTGCAGATGCTCGACCTGATCCGGCCGATCTACCGCAAGACCGCCGTCGGCGGCCATTTCGGTCGCGAGGAACCGGAGTTCAGCTGGGAGCGCACCGATCGGGCCGAGGCACTGCGCAGCGACGCGGGCCTGTAAGGCTCGGCGCGACTCGCCCGTGCAGACCGCCCCGCGGGCGGTTATAATCCGCGGCTGATTTTCCCGTCCCGACCGAGGAGCGCTGCAATCCACCGCAAGGTGGGTCAGGCTCGGCCGGGGCGCGGCGGCCAGGGCATTCGCCCCGGCCACCCGATCAACGGCGCTCTTGAGAACCCGATCCACCGGGTTCGCTTTCAAGCCTCGACTTGAACAAGAGCCGCACGACACGCCCTCTCGTTCAAGTCGATCCACTGAAAAGAATCGACGAGGACGCTGACCGTGAATGCCGTAACCAAGCCGCAAGCCTTCAACGACTACAAGGTCGCCGACATCCATCTTGCCGACTGGGGTCGCCGCGAGATCCGCATCGCCGAGCGCGAGATGCCGGCGCTGATCAAGATCCGCGAGAAGTACCGCGCCGAGCAGCCGCTCGCCGGCGCCCGCATCGCCGGTTGCATCCACATGACCATCCAGACCGCGGTGCTGATCGAGACGCTCACCGCACTGGGCGCCGAGGTGCGCTGGTCGTCCTGCAACATCTTCTCCACCCAGGATCACGCCGCGGCGGCCATCGCCGCCAACAACATCCCGGTGTTCGCCTGGAAGGGCGAGACCGAGGAGGAGTACTGGTGGTGCGTCGAGCAGACCATCCAGGGGCCGGGCGACGGGGAGAAGGCCTGGACGCCGAACCTGCTGCTCGACGACGGCGGCGACCTCACCGGCCTGATGCACGAGAAGTACCCGAACCTGCTCGAGGGCGTTCACGGGGTGTCCGAGGAGACCACCACCGGCGTGCATCGCCTGCTGGAGATGCTCGAGGAAGGCACGCTCAAGATCCCGGCGGTCAACGTCAACGACGCGGTCACCAAGTCGAAGAACGACAACAAGTACGGCTGTCGTCACTCGCTTTCCGATGCGATCAAGCGGGCCACCGACCACCTGCTCTCCGGCAAGCAGGCGCTGGTGGTCGGCTACGGTGACGTGGGCAAGGGTTCCGCCGCCTCGCTGCGCCAAGAAGGCATGATCGTCAAGGTCTCCGAGATCGACCCGATCTGCGCGATGCAGGCGGCGATGGACGGCTTCGAGGTGGTCTCGCCGTACATCGACGGCGTCAACACCGGCGATGACGACGGCATCGACAAGGCCCTGCTGGGCAGGATCGACCTGCTCGTCACCACCACCGGCAACGTCAACGTCTGCGACGCGCCGATGCTGCGCGCGCTGAAGAACGGCGCGGTGGTCTGCAACATCGGTCACTTCGACAACGAGATCGACACCGCCTACATGCGGGAGAACTGGGCCTGGGAAGAGATCAAGCCGCAGGTGCACAAGATCTACCGCGAGGCGACCGCCGGCGGCGACTTCGACCCGGACAGCGAGAACTACCTGATCCTGCTCTCCGAGGGCCGACTGGTGAACCTGGGCAACGCCACCGGTCACCCCAGCCGCATCATGGACGGCTCGTTCGCCAACCAGGTATTGGCACAGATTCACCTGTTCCAGGAGCGCTTCGCCGATCTGCCGGCCGAAAGGAAGGACCAGGCGCTGCGCGTCGAGGTGCTGCCCAAGCAGCTCGACGAGGAAGTCGCCCGCTACATGGTCGAGGGCTTCGGCGGCGTGCTCACCCGCATGACCGACGAGCAGGCGAAATACCTCGGCGTACCGGCCGAGGGCCCGTTCAAGCCGGACGCGTACCGCTACTGAGCGGGCACGACCGACACGCCCCCGGGCGGCACGGCACCCCGTGTCGCCCGCCCTACCTTTCCCGGAGGAATCATGTCCATCCCGGTTTCCTGCGAATTCTTCCCGCCGAAGTCCGACGAGGGCGCGGTCAAGCTGCGCGATGTCTACCAGGAACTCGCCCGAGCAATCGATCCCGAGTACTTCTCGGTCACCTTCGGTGCCGGCGGCTCGACCCAGACGCGCACCTTCGAGACCGTGCGCGAGATCCAGCGCGACTCCGGCGTGCCGGCCGCACCGCACCTGTCCTGCATCGGCTCGACCCGTGAGGGGATCGCGCAGATCCTCGACGACTACCGCGCGCAGGGCATCCGGCGCATCGTCGCCCTGCGCGGCGACCTGCCCAGCGGCATGCGCGACCCGGGCGACTTCCGCTATGCCAACGAACTGGTGGCCTTCATCCGCGAGTACAGCGGTGACTGGTTCCACGTCGAGGTGGCGGCCTACCCGGAGATCCACCCGCAGGCACCGAACGCCGAGGCGGATCTCGCCAACTTCAAGCGCAAGGTCGAGGCCGGCGCGGATGCGGCGATCACGCAGTACTTCTACTCGATCGAGGCCTACCGGCGCTTTCTCGACGACTGCGAGCGGTTGAACATCGACGTGCCGATCGTCCCCGGCGTGATGCCGATCACCAACTACCAGCAGCTGGCGCGCTTCTCCGACATGTGCGGCGCGGACATCCCGCGCTGGCTGAGGAAGCGGCTGGAGGCCTTCGGCGACGACATGGACGGCCTGCGTGCCTTCGGCCACGACGTGGTCATCGATCTCTGCCGCCAACTGGTCGACGCGGGCGCCCCCGGCATCCACTTCTACGCCATGAACCGTTCGCAGCCGGTGATCCGCCTGTGCGAGGACGCCGGCCTGATCGGCGACTGACCCGCGGCCGGCCGGCGAGACGTTATACTCCCGCCCCATGAGTGACCCGACCGCGCGCAAGCACATCTGGATCGAACCGGCCGACGACGCCGCCGCCCGCGCGGCGGTCGAGGCCGGTGCCACCGCCCTGGTCCTGCCGGAGGCCGACCACTCGGGCCTGCCGCGCATCGCCCCCGACGGCGATCTGCGCGAGGGCCGCGACTTCGAACGTTACCGCATCGAGCAGGAGGCCGACGAGGAGGCCGTGCGGCGTGACCGTCTCGCCGTGATCGAGCCGGCCGACTGGACCATCATCCCGGC
>NZ_JBKHFB010000089.1:0-6418 GCF_046540515.1 Guyparkeria sp. | reverse complement strand
GGCGAACGCCAGCAGTGCGGCGATCACGCCATGGGCGCCGACACAAGGCGGACCGCCCGTGATGTGGCTACTGTTCGCGTGAACGAGCCCCGATCTTGCGGCCGCCCCCAAGTCAGGGCATTGACCACGCTACGCCGCGCGCGTGACGCGCGGGTCACGGCGACGCCAGCCGCTGGTGACCTGGCAGGCGTGATCTTGGCCGCGCGCGCTCGCCGACCCTGCGGCCGCGTGCCCGCCCCGCTCCGCGGCGCCGCGGGCAACAACGCCGGCTGCACCACGTAATCTCGCGGACACATAGGGAACGCCCTAGCTGGTCGCGCCGGGCGGGATGGGTACGGTGTAGCCAAGTCGTTGCACCGCTCGCGCGCCGGCTCCGTGGCGGGCGAGTGCGATCGAGGCTTGGGGAGGCGTGCCATGACGGCGATCACGGGTGAAACACCGCTGCCTTCCGGTCCCGCGGAAGGGGTCGATACGGGTCGAACCGAGCTCGCGCGCGGCGGCTCGGGTACGAGGCTGGACGGTGACACTCAGGCGCTCATCGACCGCCTGGAGCAGACGCCGGAACGGGTTCCGGACGACCTGCGGCGCGAGTTGCGCGAGCACATCGCCGACATGGACGACCGCTCCGAGCGCCAGGCGATGTTCACGGAGCTGGCGCGCTCGCGCGACGGCGAGACCCTCGCGGCCCTCCATGACGTGCTGGTCCAGTCCGAGGGGCGTAGCTGGTCGCACTGGGTTCCGTCCCATGTCGGCGAACATGTTCGTGCGGATTTCGTCGACGCAGTGGCCGACCACACCATTGGCGACGCCTGGGGCGACTACGTGCGCGAGACGTCGCTGCGCGCCGACGAGCACGAGCAGCTCGGCGCCGATCTCGCGGCGGCCATCGCGAGCCTCGGCACACCCGGCGGCGAGGAACGCGACGCGGCCGATGCCGAACGCAGCAAGTCGGCATTCGTCGAGCTCAGTGACGTGGGCACGCTCGGCCAGATCGTGCAGCAGGCACTGGACGAGAATACGGGGAGCTACCAGGAGCGCCGTGACGGCGAGATCATCGAGTCCGGCACGGTTGCCGATACCTCGGTCCTCACGGGCCTGGTCAACGCCGCCGGCGATATCGAGATGGACAGCCGCTCCGATGAGCGTGTGCTGATCAGCGAGGTCGTGGGCGCGACGGTCGATGCCTTGCGCACCATCGAGGCGGAGAACGAGCCGACGTCGCGGCAGATCGATACCACCCTGTGGGCGGTCACCGACGTCGTGCGCGAGCAGGGCGCGGACTTCGTCAATACCCTGCAAACCGATCTCCCCGGCGATGCCTTCCAGGACATGGTCCGCCTGTCGCTGGATCACGACTTGCCTGGCCCCATCGGGGCGATGTTCTACGAGATTCGCAGTGATCTCGACGAGTTCGTCGGCGAGCTCCACGACGCAGCGCATGCCGATGATCAGGACAAGCTGGACGAGATGTACAAGCAGCTCACCCACGGCGAGGAGTCGGAGTCACTGAATGCGCTCGAGCAGATGACGCAATCGACCGAGCGGGCTTTCGCTGCACTCGGCCCGGAGGGGCTCGAGGAACGCCAGAGGCAGCTGCAGTGGCAGGCCATGGGGGCAGCGGGGGCGTTCGCCGCTGGTGGTGTCCTGGCCAGGGGCTACCAGATCGGGATCACGCCGTTCGTCGCGGCGGGCTGGAGTGAGGCCGTCCGCGCGACCTACAGCACCGATCCCAGTGATGATCTCGATGACGCGGTCGGTGGCGACCGTGGCTGGAAGGCCACGGTCGTGCTGCCACAGAACCCCCGCGTCGATAGCGAGTTGTCGTCCATCGAGCTCACGGATAACGAGGGCAAGGTGCACGAGTTCGAGCAACCCGGAGAGCCCGTCCGCGAGAGCCATCTGCCTGCCAGTGAGCGCGGTAACAATTATGGTAAGGCGGCCAAGATGATCGAGATAATCCAGGATAGCCTGCGATGAACGGGCGCGGCCGAGTGATCGCGGGCGGACTCGCTCCGCGGCGGGCTTTCCTCGCGGTGAACATTGGGGATCAGCCATGACCGAGATCACGACACAACAGCCGGAGACGCGTGGAACGCCGACGCCGCCGGGTGGCGATGCATTCCTGGTGGCGGATGCCGACAGGAATGCCGACAAGGTCGAAAAAGCGCGCGAGCTGTTCGACGGCCTCGACCCCGAGTCGCTCACGCGCGAGGACGGCAAGGATTTCCTCAAGGCGGTGGCCGATCTCGATGCCGGGGAGCGCAAGGACTTGTTCCAGGGGATCGCGGACGAGGCGAGCGGTAGCGAGCTGGCGGCTGCCTTCGATCTCCTGGAAACGGGCGTGGCCAGGTGGTCCGTCGGGCCGCTCGAATTCGGCGGCAAGACCGACTTCGGCGTGCCCGAGGAGGCGACCGGCGAATTCCTCGAGAGCATGTTCGACCGTGCCTCGCTGGACGCCTATTCCGAGTTTGTCTCGATCCTCGGCGAGCGCGCGCGTGACGACGAAGACCAGGCGCGCACGCTGGCGCAGCTCGTCGTGGCTTCCGGGGGATACGAGTCGGGGCGAGAGGAGAAACTCGTCGGTCACGCCATGGAAAGCCTGGACAGCAAGGAACGCCAGGCCATGATCGAGGGCGCGACCATCCGCGCGACGGAGGCGGAGCCCGTCGGCGGTGGCGTTGACTGGAAAGATGAAAAGGTGCTCGACACCGATCTCCTGAATGCGCTCGTCGGCACCATGGCCCACATGGAGCATCCGGATAGCGAGGTGGAAGGGCTCGACCTGAAGGTCGACGCCTTCAATGAAATCCTCGCGACGCTCGACGCCGACCGTCGCTGGGCCGGGGGTGAGGGCCGGGAAGCGATCGCGTCCAGCCTCGCGACGATCAACGAGATGTTCCGGGCCGAAGGCCCCGATTTGTTCCACCACATGGACCAGGCCGAGCTTGGGGATCCCCTGGAAAGCATGTTCAAGCTGGCGCTGGACAATAAAAGCCCCGAGGCGATCGGCGTGACCCTGGCCACGCTGCGCCAGCCCATGGACGAGTACGTGACCGACGTCCATGAGGCAGCGCTGGAGGCCGACGGCACGACATCGGATCGTCTGGAGGAGCTGAAAGACGAGCTGTATGAGACAGGGCAGGGTGATGCCGGGCGTGCGCTGCATGCGCTGAACCATGCGGCCAAGACGGCTACCGAAGTCATCGATGACGAAGTCGGCGAGGACCAGTACGCCGCCGTTTCCTGGTGGACCATTCGGGGCGCGAGTACCTTCTCCTTGGGCGGCGAGGTCTCGGCTCTCGCCGGCAGAGGGATCCTGCCCCCCAGCTGGGGCAAGGTGGCCGATGTGGCAACGCCCCTTCTCACCGACCTGTTCCTGGAAATCAGTCGCGACATGAGGCAGGCGGACCAGGAGGCTTTCGAGTCGGGCACGATCGGAAGCTGGGCAACGGATGCGATCCTGCCGCGCACCAGCGCCGGCCCCGAGTTCGACGAGAGCAACACCCAGAAATTCAGGAACGCGGATGGTGAGGTTGTCTACGAGGCGCCTAATGGCGAGCTGATCCAGAAGAGCGTGTTGCCGGAGGGGCACCGCGGCGAGCAGGCCGACGGCCAGGACAAGTCGCCGGCCTATGAGATATTCGATCACATTCGCAACCAGTTGATGTCGTCGCTACCGAAGTGATACCGGCAATGCCGCGACGGGTAACGCCCGCACGCACGTGGTCCGAATCGATCGCGGGGAGCAGAAAGCATGAACGCCGAAACCTCCAGTGAGTTGACTCCGACACCGCCGCAGGAGCGCTCGCGCCCGGATCGTGGCGCGGACGGCGGCGCGCAGACGGATTCGTGGCCTGATGGTGGGGGGGCGGATCGGGCAGCCGAGGAGCGCGCGGGCGCGATCGCGCAGGATGTCCTCGAGCTCCAGAGCGCCCATGCGAGCGACCAGCTGCCCGCGGCGGAAGTGGACTCGCTGCGGCGCGAGCTCTCCGACTTGCCCAGTGAGGCCCGGGAGCAGGCTTTCGCGCGCCTGGCCGACCGGGATGGTGAGTACGAAGGCGCGACCCTCCGCATCGTGCACGAAGTCGTGAGCGACCATGAAGGCATGCGGGCGGAGTGGTCGGATGCGGTCGCCGAGCACGCTTCGGTCGCTGCGCGCACGGCGTTCCTCGAGCAGTCCGCCGGTGATCTCGCCAGTGATGAGCGACTCGCGCGCCTGGCCGCGGACACCGTGATTTCGCTCGGTAACGAGCCCCGAGCCCGAGCCACCGACGCACTGCGAACGGCCTATGACGCGCTCAGTGATCCGGCCTCGCGCAACGAGCCGCTGCACGCCATGCTCGCGGCGTCGTCGCAGCTCAATGGATCGACCCGCGCCGACGCCACGCTCGACAACGAGCGGTTCGACCAGGTCGTGAGCACGCTGGGCGAGCACTTTACCGAGGGCGACGAATACGACCAAGGGGACAGTTTCCGCGCCTACGGCGTGCTCGAGGCGGCCACGCGCGTCGTCGACAATACGCCGCGGCACAACGACGCTGTCCGCGAGACCATGATCAAGTCCCTGGAGAGCCTGGGCGACATCATTGAGGCCGATTCCAACGGACTGACGTGGGCCAATGACAACAGCTATGACAGCTGGGACGGCGGCCTCGAATTGTATCGCCAGATCGCCCGCGAGCTGGGGCGTGATGATCTCGCCGATCGGGCGGGTGGCGCGCTTGTCGACGATGCCGGTTCCGGGGTGGAACGCTTCGGCAGCGAGCTCCTGGAAGATATCCGCCAGGCACGTGCCGGTGAGAGCATCGACCCGGAGCGTCGCCAGGAGATCCGCGAGCAGTACTTCGATCTCGACCGCGAAACCCGCCAGGAGGTGGTCGGTTACGTCGCTGATCGCGGCCAGACCGAGGGCGAGCATTCCCACCTCGCGGTGCTGGCGGACTTGTTGCCGACGTACAGCGATAACCCGTCCACGTTCTCCATCGCCGATGACATGGCCGCCGCCATGATCGACAACAGCACGAGCGAGGAGCGCGCGGCATTCATTACGGCCCAGGCGGGCAGCCTGCGCGCCGAGCCCTTCCACGCCCGCATGGGCGCACGGATGTTTGCCAGCCTCGCCGACGAGCCCGGCGGCGAGGCGGCGGCGCGCAATGTACTGAGCGAGCTCAACTTCCATGCCAATGCCATGCCGGGCAAGGACCCCAATCAGGACCTCTACGCCATGCTGACAGCGGCTGCGCCGCAACAGTACACCGGTGGTGCGCGCGACGGCCATGAGACCGGGTTGCTGCAGGACTTCATCGAGACGACCAACAAGACACTCGGTAATGGTGAAAACGACGGCTTTCTCAAACACAACGTGTTCGAGGGCGTGAATCGGCTGGTCGCCGACGTCGAGCCATCTGGCCCGCACCAGGAGCAGTGGCAACCGGTGATGGCGGGCCTCGCCCAGATGGTCGAGGATCGCGGCATCGACCTGGTGAAGACGGATCGTCAGACCCACGGGGTATGGGAGGGCAATCTCGACATCTATTTCAAGAATCTCGCCGACACGGGGCGCGGCGACCTGATCGTGCATGCCCTGGAAACCTGGCGCCAGCCGATCGACGAGATGGTCGGCCGGATCCAGGAGGCCCATGATGAAGGGGACAGGGAAACGATCGAGGAGCTCTATTACGCCATGAATCCCGGCGAGCTCGAGTATGCCGAACGCGATTTCGAGCTCAAGGATATCGAAAACAGCCTGCGTTCCTTTGCCGAGGAGGATCTGCGCCATTTCCGCTATGCCCTGGCCCAGTTCCATGAGGGCATGGACGAGCGCGGTATCGATTTCAGCGAGGCCAACGCGACCTGGCAGGGTCTCGCTACCGCGGGGATCTGGTCGGGCAAGGCCGTGGCCAGCATGTTCGCGGGTGGACCGCTGGGGACAGCTCTCACGGTTGTGACGCCTTTCGTCGAGGCGGGCGCACTGACGGCGATCCAGGACTATGCCAGCTCGCAGATCGAGGGCCTACGTCACGATACCCTCGCGCTGGGCGCCCTCTCGGCGATGCCGCGCAATCCCGGCCAGGATCCCGTGATCATCCCGGCCGAGGAGCTGCAACAGCTGCAGCATCTCGAGGGTGTAGAGGCCGATCAGGATCAGGTGGCCTATCCGCTGCTGCGGCCCGATGCCCACACCGGGGACACGGACTCCGCCAGTAGCGGCCCGTCCGCCCGTGATGTCATGAATCAGATCCTGCAGGAGCTCGATCGCGCCTTCAGGGATGGTGATTGGTGAGACAGCCGGGCACGGTCGAAACCCAGCCCGATCAGGGCAACCGTCGATGCCCGGACTTGTGACGCGCCGTAACAGCGACGGCGCCGGCCGGATCGTCAGGCAATGGTGCGTGGGCGGCCCGGCCGGCGGCGGTCG
>NZ_JBKHFB010000088.1:0-6614 GCF_046540515.1 Guyparkeria sp. | reverse complement strand
GGCGAGCTCGCCCCCGGCGAGGGCCTGCTGGTGGGCAGCTTCAACCACGCCCGCTTTCTCGTCCACAGCGAGAACGTCGACAACCCGCACTGCGCCGCCCGCCCGTTCCGCGTGAATGCCGGCGCCATCCATGGCTACGTGGTCACGCCCGGCGACCGGGTGCGCTATCTCGCCGAGATGGCCAGCGGCGACCCGGCCCTGGTGGTGGGCGCCGACGGGCACACGCGCACGCTCGCCGTCGGGCGCAACAAGATCGAGCGGCGGCCGATGGTGCGCGTGGAGGCGGTCACCGACGGCGACACGACGATCTCCGCGATCCTGCAGCACGCCGAGACCATTCGCCTGGTGACCCCCGAGGGCCAGGCGGCGAGCGTGCTCGATCTTGCACCCGGCGACCGGGTGCGCGTCTCGCTGGTCGAGCGTGGCGGGCGCCACTTCGGGCGTCGGATCGACGAAACCATTCTCGAACGGTAACCCCCCAGGAGAGCCCGGCATGACCCGCAACCAGGACTGGCAACGCCGCGACCTGAACGTCCTCTGGCACCCCTGCACCCAGATGAAGGACCACGAGTCCATCCCGCTGGTCCCCATCGATCGCGGCGAGGGGCCGTGGCTGTTCGACTTCGACGGCCGGCGCTATCTCGACATCATCAGCTCGTGGTGGGTCAACATCTTCGGCCACGCCAATCCCTACATCAACGAGCGGATCAAGGCGCAGGTAGACAAGCTGGAACACGTGATCCTCGCCGGCTTCTCGCATGCCCCGGTGGTCGAGCTCTCCGAGCGGCTGGTCGAGATCACGCCCTCGGGCCTCGACCGCGCCTTCTACGCCGACAACGGCTCGTCCGGGGTCGAGGTGGCGCTCAAGATGAGCTACCACTACTGGCGCAACAGCGGCAAACCCGAGAAGAGCGAGTTCGTCACCGTGGCCAACAGCTACCACGGCGAGACGCTCGGCACGCTGTCGGTGGGCGACGTCGGCCTGTACAAGGACACCTACGGCCCGCTGCTGCGGGCCACGGCCACCGCGCCCTCGCCGGCCTGCCGCCAGGATCGGGGCGACTGCCGCGAACGCGCCGCCGAGGCGCTTGCGGGCATGCGCCAGATCCTCGAGGAGCAGGCCGACCGCACCGCCGCGGTGATCGTCGAGCCGCTGGTCCAGTGCGCGGCGGGCATGCTGATGCACCACCCGGACTACATCCGCGGGCTGCGGATGCTGTGCGACGAGTTCGACGTGCACCTGATCTGTGATGAGATCGCGGTGGGCTTCGGCCGCACCGGCACCCTGTTCGCCTGCGAGCAGGCCGACATCACGCCGGATTTCATGTGCCTGTCGAAGGGCCTGACCGCCGGCTACCTGCCGCTGGCCGCGGTACTCACCAGCGACACGGTCTACCAGGCGTTCTACGACGACTACAACAGCATGCGGGCGTTCCTGCACAGTCACAGCTTCACCGGCAACCCGCTCGCCTGCGCCGCGGCACTCGCCACCCTCGACCTGTTCGAGCGCGACGACGTGATCAACGCGAACCAGAAGGCACAGGCGATCATGGACGGTCGCCTGGCCGAGCTGGCCAAGCTGCCGCACATCACCAACGTGCGTCGCACCGGCATGATCGCGGCGATGGACCTGATCGACCCTGAAACCGGCGAGCCATTCGCCGCCAAGGAACGCCGCGGCGTGCGCGCCTACCAGTACGCGCTCGAGCACGAGCTGCTGCTGCGCCCGCTGGGCAACACGCTCTACTGGATGCCGCCCTACGTGCTGGACGAGGAGGACTACCGGCACGTGTTCGAGGTCACGCGCGACGCCAGCCACGCGGCGGTGCGCTGAGGGCATGCGCGTCCGCCGGGTCTTCGTCGACGACGAGCTGCATGCCGGTGGAGACATCGAGCTGCCGGCCGAGACCGTCAACTACCTGCGCAACGTACTGCGGCTCAAGGACGGTCAGCCATTGGAACTGTTCAATGGCCGGGGGCGGCGGGCCCATGGGCGGCTGGCGCTGGCCAGACGCGAGGCCCGCGCGCTGGTCGAATCCAGCGAGGCCAGCCCGGCCGAGACCGTGATACCGATCACGCTGCTCGCCGCCCTGGCCAAGGGCGAGAAGATGGAGCTGGTGATCCAGAAGGCCGTCGAACTCGGGGTGAGCGCCATCGCACCGGTGGAGACCGAGCGCAGCGTGCTGGAACTCAAGGGTGTGCGCGCCGAGAAGCGCATCGCCCGCTGGCGCCAGATCATGATCAACGCCTGCGAACAGTGTGGCCGCGACAGCCTGCCCGAGATCGAACCGATCCGCCCCTTGTCCGATGCGCTGGCCACCACCGACTCCCCGCTACGGCTGGCGCTCGACCCCCGCGCCGAACGGCCGTTGACCGAACTGCGCGACCAGCCACGTCCCGAGGGCGTGGCACTACTGGTTGGCCCCGAGGGCGGCTTGACGGAGGACGAGGTGGCGACGGCCGTCGCGCACGGCTTTCGCGCCCTCACGCTCGGACCACGTGTACTCCGTGCGGAGACCGCGGCGATCACCGGGGTGGCGATCCTGCAGTACCAGTGGGGTGATCTCGGGTAGAAGGGCGTTGGGGCGAGCGTCCGACGGGACGTCCGCGCGTCAGCCGCCGTTCTTGTCGGGGCGGAAACCGGAGCTGATGGGGTAGCGGCGATCGCGGCCGAAGGCCCGGCGGCTGATGCGCACGCCCGGTGGCGCCTGGCGGCGCTTGTATTCGTTGACCAGGATCATCCCCACCACGCGGCGCACCACGGCCTCGTCGAGGCCCATGGCGACAATGTCCTCGATGCTGCAATCGTCCTCGACGAAGGCCTCGATGATGCGGTCGAGATCCTCGTAGGGTGGCAACGAATCCGAGTCGAACTGGTCGGCGCGCAGTTCGGCCGACGGCTCGCGGGTGATGACGCGCTCGGGCACGGCGTCGAGCTCCGGGCGCATGGTGCCGCAGAGCGAATTGCGGTAACGGGCCAGCTGGTAGACCACCGTCTTGGGCACGTCCTTGATCGGCGCGAAACCACCGGCCATGTCGCCGTAGAGCGTGGCGTAGCCCACGGCCAGTTCCGACTTGTTGCCGGTGGTCAGCAACAGCCGGCCGAACTTGTTGGACAGCGCCATCAGGATCACCCCGCGGGTACGCGCCTGCAGGTTCTCCTCGGTCACGTCCTCGGCCAGGCCGGCGAACAGCGGCGAGAGCGTTTCGCGAAATGCGCCGAATACCGGCTCGATCGACAGGGTCTCGCAGCGCACGCCCAGGGCATCGCACTGGAGCTGGGCATCCTCGAGGCTCATCGGCGAGGTGTACTGCGAAGGCATGCGCACGGCCAGCACGTTGTCCGCCCCCAGGGCATCCACGGCGAGCGCGAGCACCAGCGACGAGTCGATCCCCCCCGACAGCCCCAGCACCACGCCGGAAAAGCCGTTCTTGCGCACGTAATCGGCAATACCGGTGGTCAGGGCGCAGTAGATCTCCGCTTCGCCCTGCTGCCATTCGTGACTGGGGCCGTGCGCCAGCACCTCGCCGGACACGGATACCTCGGTCCAGCCGATGCTTTCGGCAAAACCTGGCAGGTGCATGTGATTCCCGGTGGGGCAGGAGACGAAAGAGCGACCATCGAACACCAGCTCGTCCTGGCCACCGACCAGGTTGACGTAGATGATCGCGCACCCGCTGCAATTCACGCGTTCGGCGATCTGCGCCTCGCGTTCGCGGGTCTTCTGGCGATGGAACGGCGAGGCGTTCAGCACGCAGATCACGCGGGCGCCGGCGGCGGCCGTCTCCTCGATCGGTCCCTCGCGCCAGGCATCCTCGCAGATGACCACCCCGACCGGGACCCCGTCGATTTCCGCCACCAGCGGCGAGGCGCCCTTGCGGAAATAGCGCTTTTCGTCGAACACCCCGTAGTTGGGCAGCGCCCGCTTGGCGTAGCGCGCCACGATCCGGCCGTGATCGATCAGCACCGCCTGGTTCTGGAGGAACCCGTCACTGTCGCGCCCCGGGGTGCCGATCAGCACCGCCATATCACCGACCTGCTTGGCGATGCGTTCCAGCTGGGCCTCGCAGGAATCGATGAAGTCCTGGCGAAGCAGCAGGTCCTCGGGGGGATAGCCGGATATGGTCAGCTCGGGGAAGACGACCAGCCGGGCGTCGACCTCCTTGCGGGCACGCGCGACCAGCTCGATCACGCGCGAGGCGTTGGCGTGACAGTCCCCGACCCGGGTATTGATCTGGGCAAGCGCAATGCGCAGGCCATCGACCCCGCTTTCCTCGATACGATTCAACCGGTCAGTCACGATGCGCTCGCGCCCTCGGAATGATGCCTCAGCACCCGCGCGGCCGTCACGCCGAGTTCGGCCGGGCTTTCGACCACGTGCACACCGGCAGCCCGCAGCGCCTCGCACTTCGCCGCGGCCGTTCCCTTGCCACCGGCGATCACCGCACCGGCGTGGCCCATTCGCTTGCCGGCCGGCGCCGTCGCACCGGCGATATAGGCCACCACCGGCTTCGGGTAGCCCTGGCGAATGAACTCGGCAGCCGCCTCCTCGGCGCCACCGCCAATCTCGCCCACCATCAGCACCAGTTCGGTCTGCGGGTCGTCGGCAAACCGTGACAGGCAGTCGATGAAATCGAGCCCGCCGACCGGATCACCGCCGATGCCGACACAGGTACTCTGACCCAAGCCGGCGGCCGTGGTCTGCGCCACCGCTTCGTAGGTGAGCGTGCCCGAGCGCGAGACGATGCCGACACGGCCCTTCTGGTGGATCGCACCCGGCATGATCCCGATCTTGCAGCTATCGGGCGTGATCAGGCCGGGGCAGTTCGGTCCGACCAGGCAGGCGTCCGGGTAATCCTGCGCCAGGACGGCCTTGACCTTGAGCATGTCCATGACCGGGATCCCCTCGGTGATGCAGGCGATCACCTCGATCCCGGCGGCGGCGGCCTCGAGGATCGAGTCGGCCGCGAACGGTGCCGGCACGTAGATCATGCTGGCGCTCGCGCCGGTCTCCCGAACGGCGTCGGCGACCGTGTCGAACACGGGAAGACCGAGGTGCGTCTGCCCACCCTTGCCGGGGGTCACCCCGCCGACCAGGCGGGTACCGTAGGCGAGCGCCTGTTCCGAGTGGAACGTCCCCTGCTTGCCGGTAAAGCCCTGGCAGATCACGCGGGTGGATTCGTCGACCAGAATGCTCATCGGGCAGCCTCCCGGCTGGTGTTGGCAAGTTCCACCGCCCGGTTGGCGGCGGCCGACAGGTCGTCCTCGGCCGTCAGCGCGAGCCCGGACTCGGCCAGCATGCGTCGGCCCTGTTCGGCGTTGGTGCCAGCGAGGCGCACGACCGTGGGCACCTCGAGGGACACCTCACGGGCCGCCTCGATAATGCCCTCGGCGATCAGGTCGCAGCGCACGATCCCACCGAAGATGTTGACCAGGATGGCCTCCACCCGCGGGTTCTCGAGTATCAGCTTGAACGCCTCGGTCACCTTGGCCGCGGAGGTGCCGCCGCCGACGTCGAGGAAATTCGCGGGCATGCCGCCGGCGTGCTGGATCAGATCCATGGTCGCCATCGCAAGCCCCGCGCCATTGACCATGCACGCGATGTTGCCGTCGAGTGAGACGTAGTTGAGTCCGTGGTCGATCGCCTTGCGCTCGGCCGGGTCCTCCTGGGCGATATCCCGACGCTGCCACCAATCCCCCTGCCGGTACTCCGCGTTGTCGTCCAGGGCGACCTTGGCGTCCACGATGGCCAACTCGCCCCCGGCCAGCGATGCCAACGGGTTGATCTCGATCAGCGCGGCGTCACGCTCGACAAATGCTCGATACAGGTTCAGCGCCAGCGCCACGAATGCCTTGAGCTGCCCGGCTTCAAGACCAAGCGCAAAGGCCAGTTCGCGGGCCTGATAGGCGACCAGACCCACCGTCGGGTTGATAACCGCGCGGTGAATCGCTTCGGGATGCGCCTCGGCGACCGCCTCGATATCCATGCCACCATGCGGCGAGGCGATCATGACCACCCGTTGCAGGGCACGGTCGACCGTCACCGCCAGATAGTATTCGTGTCGTATGTCAGCCGCCGGCTCGACCAGCAGGGAATCGACGGGGAGACCGGCCGGACCGGACTGAGCGGTGATCAGCCGCGTGCCGATAAGCTCCCGTGCCGCCTGACGCACGCCGTCCACATCCTCGACGAGTCGCACGCCACCGGCCTTGCCGCGTGCACCACTGTGGACTTGCGCCTTGACGACCCAACGCCCGGAATCGCTCGTCGGCAGCTGTTCTCGGTCGGTCACCGCGTCGGCGGATCCGACCAACACACCCGGTGGCACGGTGATGCCGAACTCGGACAGCAGGGACTTGGCCTGATATTCATGCAGGTTCATGGTGGCCCGTTCCAGATATCATCGCGGAAAAGGGGGCATTGTCGCGCACCGGAGTCTTGTTGTCATGCCCGTCCCCGGGTTTCGCCGGCGGGGAATCTGAACAACAAAAAACCCGGCGAAGCCGGGCAACGAGTCATTCAGGAAAGAACGAAAAACCTGAACTCGTTCAGGACGGATCAAGACATGCGGTCGACCTCGACCGGACCAATGCCGTCCAACTTCGAAAACTG
>NZ_JBKHFB010000087.1:0-6635 GCF_046540515.1 Guyparkeria sp. | reverse complement strand
TGGCATTCGTGCCGAGGCTCCCCAGGGTGGGACGGTAGTCCCGCGGGATGGGCAGCATGAAGATCGCGCAGGTCGCGCCGCTGTACGAAAGCGTCCCGCCATGCGGCTATGGGGGAGTGAACGTGTGGTTCATTACCTCACCGAGGCCCTGGTCGACGCGGGCCACGACGTCACCCCCTATGCCAGTGCCGATTCACGCACCTCGGCCGGGCTCGTCCCCTGTATCGATCGGGCACTACGCCAGGCCGGCGGGCTGCGCGATCCGACGGCCGCGCACCTGGCCATGATCGAGTGGGTCTGCCAGGAGGCGGATCGATTTCACGTCATTCACTTCCACACGGACTACCTGCATTTCGCCGCGGTGCGGAACATCGCCACGCCGGACGTGACCACACTGCACGGCCGCCTGCAAATCCCGGATCTGCAGGCGCTCTTTCGCTTCCACTCGAAGCGCCCGCTGGTCTCGATTTCCAGCGATCAACGCCACCCGATTCCGGACGCGGACTGGCATGGGACGATCCACAACGGGACCCCCGCAGACCTGTATCGCCTCAACCTTCATGGCGGCGACTATCTCGCGTTCCTGGGGCGGATGTCCCCGAGAAACGCCCGGATCGCGCCATCCAGATCGCGTTGCGCGCCGGGGTTCCCATCCGACTGGCGGCAAAGCTGGATGTCGTCGACAAGGACTACTTCGACAACCATGTCCGCCCCTTGCGGCAACACCCACTGGTGGAATTCATCGGCGAGATCGGCGACGACGAGAAGGGCGAATTCCTCGGCAACGCGATGGCACTGCTCCTTCCGATCGACTGGGCCGAGCCGTTCGGGATGGTGATGATCGAGGCCATGGCCTGCGGCACGCCGGTGGTCGCGTGGCGACGCGGCGCGGTGCCGGAGGTACTGGACGAAGCGGTGACCGGGTTCGTGGTGGAGACGCTCGACGATGCGGTCACCGCGGTCGGGCGTTGCCCCGACCTGGATCGTGCCCGGGTGCGCCAGCGCTTCGAGGCACGCTTCTCCGCGGCACGGATGGCCGACCAGTATCTGCGCGTCTATCGGGACCTGACTGACCGGTCAGCCGCCCTCTGACGAAGGAAGATCGACGTCATGAACGAAATGATCGAATTTGGCGGACAGACCTACATCGAGGTCACCTCGCCCCTCGTGGAAACCGCCATCAAGTATGGAGACACCTTCGCCGTGCTCAATCAGCATGGGGACGCCGCCGGCATCGGCCGGGGCGAGCTCGGCCTCTACCACCGCGGCACCCGTCACCTGTCGGGTTGGGAACTGCTCGTGAACGATACCCGGCCGCTGCTGCTCTCCTCCAACGTCTCGCCCGACGGGGCCCTGCTGCACGTGGACCTGACCAATGACGATCTCGTCGAGGACGGCGTCCGGGTGGCCAAGGACACCCTGCACATCCGACGCAAGATCCTGCTCAGGGAAGGAACGTGGTACGAGCGATTGCAACTGACCAATTTCGGCCAAGAGGAGCTTGTCTTCCGGCTGTCCTTTTCCCTGGGCGCCGACTTCGCCGACATTTTCGAGGTGCGCGGCGTAGAGCACCCCGACAAGCCGCGCCCCGAGCCACCCCGGCAGGCGGCAGACGCCGTAGTGCTGGGCTACCTCGGCGCCGACGGAGTGAAACGCACCACCCGCATCATCTGGGGCGACTGCGACCCCGTCTGGCGCGGGAGCGCATGGACGTATCCTTGCGGCTGGGGCCCAAGCAGGAAATCCACGTGCCGATCACGGTCGCCTGCGAGCAGGGCGAATCGCGCGCCCGGCCCACCACCTTCGAAAAGGCCCGCCAGACGTCGCACGAGGAGATCCTGGAGTCGCAGGCAGGCGATGCGGAGATCGTCACCTCGAACGAACAGTTCAACGAATGGATCGACCGGGGTCGTTCCGACCTGCACATGCTGGTGACCCGCATCCCGGAAGGACCCTACCCCTACGCGGGGGGTGCCGTGCTTCAGCACCCCCTTTGGGCGCGACGGCCTGATCACGGCACTGGAATACCTGTGGGTCAACCCGGTGTTCGCCCGTGGCGTGCTGAGTTACCTGGCCGCGACCCAGGCCACGGAGGAGAATCCCGCGCGGGAGGCCGAGCCGGGCAATATCCTCCACGAGACCCGGAACGGCGAACTGGCGGCGCTGGGCGTTATCCCGTTCGATCGCTACTACGGGACGGTGGATGCCACGCCCCTGTTCGTGATGCTCGCCGGCGCGTACTACGACCGAACGGGAGACAGGGCGTGTCTCCAGGACCTCTGGCCGCATGTCCAGGCCGCCCTGGAGTGGATCGACCGTCACGGTGACGTCGATGGCGACGGATTCCTCGAGTACCTGCGCCACGGGGACAAGGGGCTGGTCAACCAGGGCTGGAAGGATTCCGACGACGCGATCATGCATGCCGACGGCCGGCTGGCCGAAGGCCCCATCGCCCTGAGCGAGGTGCAGGGCTATGCCTACGCCGCGTTCCGGACAGGAGCCGACCTGGCCGAACTCTTCGGCGAGACCGACGAGGCCCGTGACCGGCGCCGCCGGGCCCGGGAACTGAAGCAGCGTTTCCACGAAGCGTTCTGGATGCCGGACCTGAACACCTACGCCCTCGCGCTGGACGGCGAAAAGCGCCCCTGCCGCGTCCGCTCGTCCAACGCGGGGCATCTCCTCTTCACCGGCATCGCCAACGAGGCCGAGGCCCGCCTGACGGCCGACACCCTGCTCGCGCCGGACTCCTTCAGCGGGTGGGGCATCCGCACGCTGGCCAAGGGCGAGGCCCGCTACAACCCGATGTCCTATCACAACGGCTCGGTCTGGCCCCACGACACGGCCCTGATCGCCAGCGGCATGGCCCGCTACGGCTTCACCGACCAGGCCATGCAACTGCTGACCTCGCTGTTCGAGAGCGGGATCCACATGGATCTGCACCGCATGCCGGAACTGTTCTGCGGCTTCCCGGCACGCCCCTGCGAGAACCCCACGCTCTACCCCGTCGCCTGCGCCCCCCAGGCCTGGTCGAGCGCCGCGCCCTTCTGCGCCCTCAAGGCGGGACTGGGCCTGAGTTTTCACCTTGATGCCCCGCAAATACGCTTTCACCACCCTCGGCTGCCGCCCTACCTGGACTGGATCGATATCCGCAATCTGCGCGCCGGCGACGGGCGCGTGGACATCGTGCTCCGTCGACATGCCAACGACGTGAGCCTGAGCGTGCTGCACAAGGAAGGAAACGTGGAAGTGACCGTCACGCAATAGCCGGACAGAATCACCGCGCCTGGGCGGACACACGGCTCGCCAAGCGGAAAAATCGGTCCTGCTGTTCTAACAATGGATGAACAGGAACCGGGACGGGCCGACCAATCGGCCAGACCGAAACGACAGCCCGTCTCGCCACCCCGAGACATCGTTCATGCCTGCCCGGGGCAGGCGAATCAGAGAGGAACGCATCATGTCCGCAGGCACACCCAATACGGCAGATGAGCTCAGGGAAGCCCTTTCCGGCGCATTCGAGCATGACCCCCGGATCGACCTTCACCAGTCCCCGATCCGGATCCGCGTCGAGGGGGATCGACTGATTCTCGAGGGGCAGGTGCAGGATGTCACCACCCTGCGACGCGCCCGGGCATTGGCCGAACAGTACGCCGGCGAGCAGCGGACCGTCGAGGACCGGCTGCGACGGCGACCAGTCGAGCCCATGGGGGACCGCGAACTCCGCGACGAGGCAATCGGCGCGTTCACCGACGAACCGGTGTTTGCCGGCTACACGCTGCGCACGCACACGGGCAGCAAGGCCGAGACCGTCCACGACGGCGGCCCGGATGCCGGCCGGATCCTGGTGGCCATCGAGGAGCCGGGCACCATCACCCTCAGCGGCTCGGTCGGCAGCCTGTCGCATCGACGCCTCGCCGAGGCACTGATGTGGTGGATCCGGGGCTGCGAGGCGGTCGACAACTGCCTCGAGGTCGATCCGCCGGAGGAAGACTCGGACGACGAGATCAACGACGCGGTGCGCATCGTCCTGGAAAAGGACCCGATGGTGCGCGCCGACCAACTGCGTGTCGGCACCGCCGCCGGCATCGTGCACCTCGACGGCGCGGTGGCCACGGAGGACGAGAGGCGCTTCGCGGTGGGCGACTGCTTCGCCGTGCCCGGGGTCTACGACGTCCTCGACCGGCTGCAGGTCAGCGGCTGACCTCGTCCGGCGCCTGGCAGCGCGGGCAGTACCAGGCCGTCCGGCCGCAGGCCCGTGCCGTGGCCAGCGCCTCACCACAGCGAGGGCAACGGCCGCCCTTCTCGCGACTTGGCAGCAGGTAGCCGTCCGGCAGCCGTGCCGGCTCGGCGCGGGCGGCCACCGCTTGCTCGAGCACCCGCCGCATGGCCTCGTACACGCGTGTCGCCTCCGGCTCGTCGAGCGTGTTGCCGGCGCGCTTCGGGTGGATCCCGGCGTGGAACAGGATCTCGTCGCTGTAGACGTTGCCGATGCCGGCGAGCCGCGCCTGGTCCATCAGCCAGCACTTGATCGCCCCGCGATGCCCGCGCAGGTCCGGGACGAAGCGCTCGCGGTCGACCGCCAGCGCATCCGGTCCCAGCCCCCGGGAGGCGACGAACGCCTCGGGGCTTTGCGTCCAGCCGATCATGCCCAGCCGACGCGGCGAGACGTAGGCAAAGCCACCCTGGTCGAAGGCGACCACCAGGCCGGCATGCTCGGGGGGCGCGGCCTTCCCCTCCAGCATCATCAGGCTTCCGCTCATGCCGAAGTGCAACACCAGCCAGCCGTCGCATCCCTCGCGCGCGGCGAACAGGACCTTGCCGTGGCGACGGGTCTCGGCCAGCGGGTGGTTCTTGAGCAGCCGGCCCAGCGACTGCGGCAAGATGTCGACCAGCAGGTCCGGGGCACTCACCGTCGTGCGGCGCACGGGCCGACCCAGACCGTGGTGGTCCAGGGTCCGGCGGAAGGTCTCGACGTCGGGCAGCTCGGGCATGGCGTCAGCCGATCAGCTTGCGCAGGGCGGCAAGCCCGCGGGTGTTGATGACGTCGTCGGCGGTGAGCCAGCCACGACGGGCCTGGGTGATGCCGAAGCGCATGGCATCGAGCTGCACATCGGCATGGGCATCGGTGGATACGGCGATCCTCGCCCCCTGCTCGCGGGCGAGCATGCAGGCCGCATCGTCCAGGTCCAGTCGCGACGGCTGGGCGTTGACCTCCAGGAAGCAGCCGCGCTCGGCCGCGGCCCGGATCACCTGCCCCAGGTCGATGGCGTAGGGCCGGCGCTGGTTGATCAGCCGGCCGGTGGGATGGCCGAGGATGGTGAAGTGCGGGTTTTCCATCGCCCGGAGTACCCGCTCGGTCTGCTGCTTTTCCGAGAGATTGAAGCGCGAGTGGATCGAGCAGACGGCGAGGTCCAGCCGGTCGAGCACGTCGTCGGGCAGGTCGAGCCGCCCGTCGGCGAGGATGTCGACCTCGATGCCCTTGAGGATCGTGATGCCCTCGAGCGCCTCGTTGAGCCGGTCGATCTCGTCGACCTGCGCGAGCAGCCGGTCGGCGTCAAGTCCGTTGGCCACGCGCACGGCCTTCGAGTGATCGGTGATCGCCAGATACTCGTAGCCCCTCGCCTGCGCCGCCCGCGCCATGGTCTCGAGGTCGTGCTGGCCGTCGGTGGCATCGGTATGGCAGTGCAGGTCGCCGCGAATGTCCGACAGCGAGACCAGGTCGGGCAATCGCCGTGCCTCCGCGGCCTCGATCTCGCCGCGATCCTCGCGCAGTTCCGGGGCGACGAACGGCAGGCCGACGGCCTCGAAGACCTCGTCCTCGGTCCGGCCGGCGATCCGCTTCTCGTCCCGGTAGACCCCGTACTCGTTGATCTTCAGCCCGCGTTCGACACCGCGCCGGCGCACCGCGATGTTGTGCGCCTTCGACCCGGTGAAGTAATGCAGCGCCGCCCCGGCACCGACCGCCGGAACCACGCGCAGGTCCACCTGGAGGCCCGAGCGCAGGTGGACGGTCGAGCGGGTGCCGCCGTGGGACACCACGCGGCTCACATCTTCGTGGGCGACGAAGCGATTCATCACGGGGGAATCCCTGCGGCAGGTCACCAGGATGTCGAGATCGCCGACGGTCTCCTTCCCGCGGCGGTAGCTGCCGGCAAGCCAGACCTTCTTGACGCCGTCGATCCCGCGCAGCCACTCGGCCAAGGGCTCGGCGATCGCCTCGGCATCCGTCCAGCGCATGCGCGGCTGGCCGTTTTTCAGCGCCTCGATTCCCGCCGCGATGGTCTTCTCCAGCTTCTCGCCGAAGCCCTCGAGCTCGCGTACCCGGCCCGACTCGAGCACGCGGGACAAATCATCGAGGCTGCGGACGCCGAGCTCGCGGTAGAGCTGGCCCACCCGCTTGGGACCCAGCCCCTCGATCTCGGTCATCTCGGCCAGGGCGGCCGGCACGCGGGCCTCGACCTCGTTGAGTACTGGCAGCTCGCCGGTGTCCACCAGCGTGGCGATCTTCCCGGCCAGGTCCTTGCCGATGCCCGGCAGTTCGGCGAGATCACGCCCCTCGGCCAGCAAGGCCGATATCTGCGCGCCCTGCCCCTCGATCACGCGGGCGGCGTTGCGGTAGGCCCGGACGCGGAACG
>NZ_JBKHFB010000086.1:0-6762 GCF_046540515.1 Guyparkeria sp. | reverse complement strand
GCGACCCACGTCGAAGCCGTATCACCCCCGGTTGATTGACAGTGTTGGGCCTGTCAGCCCGTCTTTCAAGACACTCGAAACGAATTTCTCGTGCCGGTTTCACCGTCACCCCTTATGACAGCCGTTGCGTCACAAAGGTTCCATCACGACCGGTCACCACCGCGATCGCGGGCGATCACGGCCACTTTCGGGCGCCGGCATCACCGGCAAGCCGTGAAGACTTAAACCTCAACCCGCCATCAAGGCGAGCGGCACACCAGTCCGGACCACACAGGCCCTCGGGCGCGACGGACGATCAGATTAACACGCCCCGACGCCAGAACGGTCAACATGGCCGGCAAACCACCCGATGCCGCCTGACCCTGAGCACCCGCGAAGCGAAGGGCCATGCAGCCTTTGCCCCCTCGATCCATGACCGAACCACGCTACACTCGCCTCGCGACCTGTTCGTGACATCGATGCAATCGGTCGGCCAGGGTAAAGCCCATTCCGCTGGAGTTTTCATGCCGTCATTGGAAGACCGGGTATTCCGTCAGGCAATCGACCAGACGTTCAACGCGGTGCTCGTCACGACGGCGGAACTGGACCCGCCCGGCCCGCAGATCGTGTACGTCAATCCGGCACTGTGCGAGCAGACCGGCTACACGGCGGATGAGTTGATCGGGGCCACTCCCCGGATCCTTCAGGGCCCCAAGACCGACCGAGCGGTGCTGCGACGCCTGCGCGCCACCATCTCAAAGGGCGGCTTCTTCGAAGGACAGGCGATCAACTACCGCAAGGACGGCACCCCCTACCTGGTGCACTGGAACATCAGTCCGGTACTCGACACACAGCAACGAATCACCCATTACATCTCGGTGCAAAGCGACATCACCGAGCAGAAGCAATTCCAACACCTCAACGAGCAACTGATGGCCAGTCTCGGCGAGGGGGTGTTCGGCATCGACCGCCAGGGACGGCTGACCCTGATCAACCGGGCCGCGATGGACCTGCTCGGCCACGAGAGCGAGCAAGACCTGCTCGGCCTGAACGCCCACGAACTGATGCACGCCCGCCATCCGGATGGCAGTCACTATCCGGAAGCCGAGTGCCCGATCAACGACGTCATGCAAACGGATGAGCCGCTGGAGGCGTGGCGGGACACGTTCTTCCGCGCCGATGGCCAGCCTCTGCCGGTCGAGAGTTACGCCACGCCCCTGCACGGGGTTTTCGGCGAGACCGAGGGGGTGGTCGTGATCTTCCGGGACATCTCGGACCAACTGGCCCTGGAGGCAGGGCTTGAACACGCCGCCAACCACGACCGCCTCACCGGGGCGTTCAACCGGCACTTCTTCGACCGGCTGGTCGAGAAGGAGTGCGCCCGCAGCGCTCGCCAGGGCGAGCCGCTGTCGCTCCTGATCCTGGACATCGACCACTTCAAGCGGATCAACGACGACCACGGCCACCTGGCGGGCGACGAGGTGCTGCGGCAACTGGTGCAGCACATCACAGCGCGCATCCGCGAGGCCGATGTCCTGACCCGCTGGGGCGGGGAGGAATTCGCCCTACTCTTGCCCGACACCTCGCTCGAAGGGGCCCGAACCGTGGCCGAATCCCTGCGCGCGAGCGTCGCGGCCGAGACGTTCGGGAGCGGGCTGCCGCGCCTGACCGTCAGCGCGGGAGGCACTCGATTCGACCCCGACGAAAGCCCCAAGGCCGCTTTCCGCAGGGCGGACCAGGCCCTTTACCAGGCCAAGCAGTCGGGACGGAACCGCGTCTGCATGGCGGACCCGGGTCAGTCGGGTTGATCCATGCGATTGAACCCCGGCGACCCCGTTCCGGATCTCTCCCCGACACGTGGCACGCCAGCCAACGACCCCCGCGCTCCGCCCCCTCGGTACGAGAGGGCAGACCTCCACCGCGTGCGATCATCCGGCATCACGTGTTACCTGTTAGGGTATGCGGGTCATCGATGCTTCGGTCTCGGGAAGGTCGAAACAAACCTTCCGAGACACCGGCAGTCCAAATTTGACCTGAACCCTCGCCTGCCAAACAGGAATCGTAAACAGGCGGGCACAACTTTTTTATCAGCAGATAATCCGGCACGTAAATGACGCTGGAATGCCCATTCGGACCTTGAACCGTGGTCGAGCCCACTGCCCCGCTATCCACCCTCACACATCGAAACTTCATCCACGCCTCACCAAACGAGACGGTGAGTGAGGTTGCCCGGCGCCTGCAGGCTGCCGGCCACCGCCTGGTCGTGGCCGTGGAGAATGGCGAACCGGTGGGTGTCTGGACCGGCGCCGACGGCCGGGACACTCCGGCTCTCGTACCGGCCGCGCGCGATCGGCTGCTTGGCGACGTCATGGACCATGCGCTGCTGGTGTTGCCGGCCGGAGTCACGGTGGCCGAGGCCCGGGCCCGTCTCGGCGAGGGCCGCGTCACGTACCTCGTCATCCGTGACGATCAGCGCGCGGTGACGGGGGTCTTGCGCCGCGAGGACCTGGAAGGGGAATCCTCGCAACCGGCTGCGACGAACACAGCGCGCCCGGGCCAGGACCAGCCCGACCAACGCTCGACCGGCGATCATCCCCCCGAGTCGGATCACGCAGCGGCCCTCACCACTGGCACCGACATGACCTCGCCCCCGGACGACACCCGGACCGTGCCGATGCCCCGTTGCGAACACACCGAACGATTCGCGCAGTTCCACGCCCTGCTTGAAGGCAGCGATGACCTCTGCGGCATCGTCGATGCCGGCTATCGCTATGTCTGGGCCAACGAGGCGTATTGCAAGGGCCACGGGATCCCCTGCGCGGACATCACGGGCCGACACGTGGCGGACGTGATCGGGGCCGAGCACTTCGCGCGGATCGTCAAGCCCCACCTGGATCGCTCCTTCGCTGGCGAGCCCCAGCGCTTCGAGACCGAGCGCAACCAGCCGGGGCTTGGCTGGCGCAAGTTGCTGGCACGCTACTTCCCCCTCGACGTGGCCGACAGTACCGGGCGTCACGTCGGCGCGGTGATCACCGACGTGACCGAGATCCGCGAGGCCGAGGGCGAGCTGATGCGCCAGTTCCGCTTGCTCAGCCTGGCCGGGCGAACGGCCCGGTTCGGCGGCTGGTTCGCCGATCTCGAAACCGAGCGGGTCGAGTGGTCGGACGTGGTCGCCGAAATCCACGGCATGCCGCATGGTCACTCGCCCTCCATTCATGAATGCATCGACTTCGCCGTCCCCGAGTACCGCGAACACATGCGCGGACGGTTCGCCGCCTGCGCCGACCAGGGGGTGCCCTTCGACGAGCGACTGGAGATCACCGACGCGCAGGGGCATCGCCTGTGGGTGCGGGTGCTGGGCGAGCCGGTGCGTGACGAGCGCGGTCGCATCGTGCAAGTGCACGGCGCCTTTCAGGACGTGACAAGCCAGCGAGAAAACGAACGGGAATTGCGCAAGCTGGCGCACATCACCCACCAGAGCCCGGCCCCGATCGCGGTCACCGACCTCGACGGGCGCATCGAGTACGTCAACCCCGCCTTCGAGCGCAATTCCGGCTACACCGCGGACGAACTGCGGGGGCAGACCCCGGCCCGGATCCAGGGGGGCAACACGCCGGATGCGGTCTACCGTGATCTCTGGGCGACGATCACCGCGGGGCACACCTGGACCGGCGAATTGCAGAACCGCCGCAAGGACGGCTCGCCCTACTGGGAATACGAGGTCATCTCGCCCCTGACCGACGACCGAGGCCAGGTCACCAACTATGTCGCGATCAAGCAGGACATCACCGCGCTCAAGGAGGCCGAACGGGAACTCAGCCGAATCGCCTACGAGGACCCGTTGACCGGGCTGTGTTCGCGCAATGGCTTTGCGCGGCACCTGCAGCGATTGATCGACCAACAGGAGTGGCCCGAGCTGGGCGTGGTAGTAATTGTCGACATCGTCGGCCTGCGGGATATCAACGATGCCTACGGTTACGAGGGCGGTGACCAGCTGCTGTACGAGTTTGGCCGACGACTCGTCACCCAGGCCGGCGAACATGGCTACGTCGGCCGCATCGGTGGCGACGAGTTCACGCTGTTCCTGCTGCCAACCAAGGGCGAGTCCCTGCATCGACGGCTGACCCGGATGACCGAGTCACTGTCCGCCCCGCTCGTCCTCCAGGGCCACGAGATCGAGATCGCCATCCGGCTGGGTTACACCCATCTCGGCGACCGTCAACGACCGGCACAGAGCCTGCTCCGCGAGGCGGAGCGCGCCCTGTTCAAGCATCGCCAGGAGCCGTCGGCACCCTGGGTCGCCTACAACACCAGTCTGCGCGAAGAGATGAAGCAGCGCATCGAACTGACACGCGAGTTGCGGATAGCGCTCAACGAGGACCATTTCGAACTGCACTTCCAGCCCAAGGTCGATCTTGCCAGCGGCACACTGGTTGCCTGCGAGGCACTGCTGCGCTGGAACCACCCCGCGCGGGGGCTGCTCGGCCCGGACGTGTTCATCCCCATTGCCGAGCAAAGCCAGTTGATCTCGCCGATCGGCGACTGGGCGCTGCGCCGAGCCTGCCAGCACCTGCGCGAGTGGCGTGATGCCGACCTCAACCCGGTGCGGGTGGCCGTCAACGTGTCGCTGGTGCAGTTCCAGACCGGCGATTTCGCCAGTCGGGTCCGCACCATCCTCGACGAGGCCGGCGTGGCGCCCGGGGAACTGGCGCTGGAGATCACCGAAAGCGTGTTCGAGCGCGAGTCGGAGGCGCTGCTCGAGCAGATACGCGCCCTGCGCGACATGGGCGTGCGGCTGTCGCTGGACGATTTCGGCACCGGCTATTCCTCGCTGCTGTACCTGCAGCGCTACCCTTTCCACGAAATCAAGATCGACCAGGGCTTCGTGTTCCATGTGCTCGATGATTCGTTCAGCCGCAATATCGTCGAGACCGTCATCATGCTCGCAAGGGCCCTGGATGCGGATGTGATCGCCGAGGGCATCGAATCGGCTGCCGTCTCCGACGAACTGCAGGCGATGGGCTGCCGTTTCGGTCAGGGCTTCCACTACAGCGTGCCGCTGGAGTCCGAAGACTTCCAATGGCTGCTCGAGCAACGCTCGCCCCTCCCGCTGTCCCAGCCGCTTGCCCAATGACGCATTGACCGGATTATCGAGCCAAGGAATTTTCAGATGAACGAGAACGAAATGACGTTGCGCAAGCGCGAGACGGGCATCCCCGGGCTGGACGAGGTCACCCGAGGCGGTCTGCCCGCGGGCCAGGCGACCCTGGTGGTCGGTCAGGCCGCGGCGGGCAAGACCGTGCTGGGGCTGCAGATACTGGCCCGTGCCATCGAGCGCGGCGAAGGCGGAATGTTCGTGTCATTCGAGGAATCACCGGCACATGTACGGCGTGACGCCGCGTCGTTCCGCTGGGGGGAACAGATGCTCGCCTCGGAACGCTGGCAGCTGATCGATGCCCGCCCGCGCCTGGGTGCCGAAGTCGCCGGCGAGTTCGATGTCGAGGGGCTGCTAAGCGCGGTCGCGGCCGCCATGGCCCCGACCGGCGCGAGCTGGGTGGTGTTCGACGGCATCGACCAGTTGCTCCAGTACCAACCCGACCCGCGGCTTGCCATCGATCAGGTGCGTCGCATCGACGAGTACTGTCAGGAGCACGACTGGACGTTGCTGCTGACCGGCAAGGCCACCGGCAAGGGCATGGCCCCGACCCATCTCGAGGGCATCGAGTTTCTGCTCTCGGCGACCCTCGTCCTGTCCGCGTGGATGGTCGACCAGCAGTTGAACCGATCGCTGCGTATCGCCAAGTTCCGCGGCTCCGGACACCTGACCGACGAGTTGCCGATGATCCTGGACGATGCAGGCATCCATCTGCCCTATCATGAAAGCCCGCCCACCGAGCCGATCGTAGCGAGTGACGAGCGTCTCAGCACGGGCATCGAACGGCTGGACACGTTGCTCGACGGCGGCATCTACCGGGGCTCGAGCCTGCTGATCTCCGGGCGCCCCGGCACCGCCAAGAGCACCCTGGCCGGCAGCTTCGCCGAGGCCGCCGCCCGGCGGGGCGAACGCACTCTCTACGTGAGCTTCGACGAGATGGAAGCCCCTTACGTGCGCAACCTGAGTTCGGTCGGCATCGACCTGCGCGGCCCGATCGAGGCCGGCCTGGTTCGCTTCGAGGGGTTGTCGGCGTTCGCCTTGCGGATAACAGAGCACTTCATGGCCCTGCGCCACCTGATCGACTCGTTCGACCCTCACTGCCTAGTGATCGACCCCGTCTCGGCGCTACTCAAGGCCGGGGGATCCGAAGGGGCCACGATGGCAACCGAACACCTGATCGACCTGGTGAGACGCCGTGGCATCACCACCGTACTCACCTCGCTGAGCGGCGTGGACGACCCGGAAGGCGAGGCCACCCAGGGCCAGGTCTCGACACTCGCGGACAGCTGGATCGTGCTCGACTACAACGTCCGTGGCGGCGAACGAAACCGCTCGCTGTCGATCGTGAAATCTCGTGGGTCGGCCCATTCGAACCAGGAACGCGAGCTGCTGCTTTCGAACGAGGGCATCGATCTGGCCGATGTCTACGAGCACGGGTCGGAGGTCCTGATGGGCACGGCGCGCGCAACCCGGGAGCGCGAGGATGCCGCGGCCGAGCGCCGACGGCAACGGAAGCACCAACAGCGTCGGATGGAACTCGAACGGCGCATCGAACAGACCGACCACGAGCGCCGCCGCCTCGCCGCCGAGCTGGAACTGGAAAAAGCCGAATCGGCCGAGACCGAGCG
>NZ_JBKHFB010000085.1:0-7017 GCF_046540515.1 Guyparkeria sp. | reverse complement strand
CGACCTTGGCATTACGAATGCCCTGCTCTACCAACTGAGCTACTCCGGCGCGGGACCGGGAATTCTTGTCGTTTTGCGCCGGCTTGTCAATCGCCCGCGCGGGCGGCGTTTTCCAGATCGCCGATCAGGCGGTTGCGGGCGGTGTACAACCGTTTCTCCAGCGCCGGGCGCGCCTCCTGCCATTCGCGCCACATCGACTCGAATCGCTCATGCTGCCAGGCCGATAGCCGAATGACGTCGTCGCGCACACCGGCGAACGCCTGGGTCAACGGCCTGGCCTGTTTGCCGGGCCGAGCCAATGGGCCGGGCAAGGCATCGGTCAACAACCAGCCGCCGTAATCGGCCAGGTGGCCGCGGAAGACCACCAGGTCGTGCAGGTCGCCCAACCAGTCCTGGATCGTCTTGAGGTCGGCCAGCATCGGCTCGACCACCTCAAAGGGCTCGTGCATGGGTTCGAGCAGGTAACGCAGGTGCTTGACCTGGATGCGCGCGGCATGAGCGCGGTCACGGCCGGCCGCGAGATCGCGCTCGATGCACTCGGTCATCGTGGCGACCTGGGCCGTGTACCAGCGCACGAACGACGCGGTCTGCGAACGGGCACGCGGCTTGAGACCGGGCTTGGTATCGAACGACAACCGCCCATGCGGCGGTTCGTGATCGTCGGCGAGTTGACGAATCCGCGCCGCCACGTCGGCGCAGTCGGTGTCCTCTGCCACTTGGTCGAGCAGTTCGAGCATCACTTCGTGATCGCGCAGGGGGCTGCTTGCCCGGGCGAGCGCCTTGAGTCGCCGTCGAGTCGATTTGCGCGTGCGCAGCACGTCGCGGGACAACCGCAACCAGACCCGCAGGCGCCTCAGTTCGACCCGCAGGTCGTGCAGCGCCTCGGGATCTTCGTCAGCGGCCTCGCGGTAGTGCGCCCAGGCCCGGCGAAAAACGGCCTGCTGAGCGCGCACGAGCACGGCCGCCACCTCGCCGGCCGGTTGGATGAGGAAATCGGCGTCCAGTTGCCGGGCGTGCTTCTTGGCCTGTCCCATGGTGCCCTCCGGGGTCAGCGGGGAACTCCCGTCCGCCGGGCGACTCTCACTCAGTCGCCCGCGGGCCCTGCCCGCCACGGGTCCGATGCACAGGCCTTGCACATCGAATTCGTGCGGGACTTCCCGAACGTCTATCATGGCCCACCGGCCGCCATTCATCAAAGACCTGCCGCCATGTCCCGTCTTCCCTTTCGCTCGCTCCCGGGCCCGCTGCCTCCGGCCCTGTCCGTCCTGTTCATGCTCGGCATGCTCGCGTCGGCGCCGGCTCTGGCGGGGGCGCCGGACTGGTCCTCCTGCACCGCGATCGACAACGACAGCGAACGGCTTGCCTGTTTTGATCGGCTGGCCTCGACAGGCCCGGAGGCCAGCGATGACGACACGTCGAGCGACCCGGCACCAGCCACCGCCCGCCAAGCCGAGCCGGCGAGCGACGACCCTGCGGCCGACGAAGCGGCAATACCGCTGATTCACGAGTCGGAGCCCGTCGCCCTGGAGCGGCGACTGGAATCCGAGCAGTCGGGCGAGCGCAATCCCTTCGTGATGCGCAGCTACCAGCCGAACTACATCATGCCGGCCACCTACACGCCCACCGACCTGTCGCGCGATGTCTACGATTTCGAGCCCCAGCACGCCGAGACGAAGTTCCAGCTCTCGTTCCAGTTCGACTGGTTCGAGGATCCGTTCGGCCCGGGCACGGCGCTGTACTTCGGCTATACCCAGCTCTCGCTCTGGCAGACCTACAACACCAAGCTCCTCGGCGAGGAGGACGACGCCTCCTCCCCGTTTCGCGAGACCAACTACGAGCCGGAGGTGGGCCTGACCATCGACACCGACTTCTCGCTGGCCGGCCTGACCTTCAAGCGCAATCGCCTCTCGCTGATCCACACCTCCAACGGACAGGGCGGAGAGCGCTCGCGCAGCTGGAACCGGCTCGCCGCCAGCACCTCCTTCGGACGCGGCAATTTCGCCGGTCGCCTGCGCGGCTGGCTTCGGCTGCCGGAGGCCGACGAGGACGAGAACCCCGACATCACCGACCACATGGGCCACGGCGACCTGCTGCTGGCCTACAAGTGGAAGGAGCAGACCATCGCCGCCACGTTGCGCAACAACCTCGATTTCGCCGACAACAAGGGCGCGATCCAGATCGATTACAGCTTCCCGCTCTCCAAGCGCGTCAAGGGTTACGTGCAGTACTTCAACGGCTACGGGGAGAGCCTGATCGACTACAATCGCTCGGTCAGCCGGATCGGGCTGGGTATCGCCCTGACCGACTGGCTCTGATCCACCCGTGGCTGCCGCTGTTTCATGATTACCACTGCCCTGCGTTTCAGCGCCGAGACCGTCATCAACCGGCTGATCGAGCGCGACATGAATGCGCGCGAGCGCCTGGCCGACCTGGCCGGGCTGGTGATCGCCATCGACATCGAACACCCCCATCTCACGATCAGCCTCACGCCCACCAGCCGTGGCCTGATGTGGCGATCCGGCGACGACCTGCGCCCCGATGCCCGCATCCGCACCAGCGGCGCGGCGCTGCTGGCCGCCCTGCAACGTGAACACGCCTCGGACACGCTGTTTTCCGGTGAAATGACGATCGAGGGCGACGAACAGGCGGCGACCCGCTTCCTGCGCGCACTGAACGAACTCGACATCGACTGGGCCGACTGGCTGGCCGGGAAGATCGGCGTCTCGGCGGCCGGGGTGATCGAACAGGCCGCACGCAAGGCGCGACAGACCGGTGCGGAATGGCGTGAGACCCGTCGCATCGAGCAGCACGACTACCTGGTCCACGAGGCCCGGCTCGTCGCCGACGATTTCGACCTGCCGGCATTCCTCGAGGGAGTGGACGAGACGCGCGCGGCGGTCGAGCGGCTCGAACGTCGCATCCGGCGGCTCGAGGCGGCCACCGGTGACGACACCGCCCACGACACGACCCGGGGGGGCTGATGCGACCTCGACTGCTCTGGCGCCTGGTGGTGATCCAGTTCGTGCTGCTGCGCCACGGTCTCGACGAGATCGTGCTGGCACTCAGGATCTTCCGCCCGATCCGCTTTCTCAAGTTCTTCTCGCCCTGGTACTGGCTCTCCGACAACCGCCGGCGCACCCGTGGCGAACGGCTGGTCGCGGCACTCGAGGACCTCGGGCCGATCTTCGTCAAGTTCGGTCAGATGCTCTCCACGCGGCGCGATCTCCTGCCGCCGGACCTCGCCGAGGCGCTGTCGGCATTGCAGGACCGGGTTCGCCCGTTCCCCGCCGAACTCGCCCGCCAGCGCATCGAGACGGCCCTCGGCGCCTCGGTCACCGAACACTTCGCCTACTTCGAGGCCGAACCGCTCGCCTCGGCCTCGATCGCCCAGGTGCATGCCGCCACCCTGGACGACGGCCAGGAGGTGATCGTCAAGATCACCCGTCCGGGCATTCACCGGCGCATCCGCAGCGATCTCGAGATCCTCTACACGGTCGCGCGCCTGGCCGAGCGCTACTGGTCGGAGGGCCCGCGCCTGCATCCGGTGGAAGTGGTCCGCGAGTTCGACAAGACCCTGATGAACGAGCTCGACCTGCAGCGCGAGGCGGCCAACGCCGCCGAGCTCAAGCGCCAGTTCGGCGACTCGGCCATGCTCTACGTACCCGCCGTCTACTGGGACTGGTGCCGCACCGACGTGCTGGTCCAGGAGCGTATCCACGGCATCCCGATCGCCCGCATGGATCTGCTGCGCGCGGCCAACGTGAACATGAAACGACTGGCCGAGCGCGGCGTGGAGGTGTTCTTCACCCAGGTGTTCAAGCACAACTTCTTCCACGCCGACATGCACCCGGGCAACATCTTCGTCGACGCGACCGACCCGGAGCAGCCGCGCTACATGGCGGTGGACTTCGGCATCGTCGGCTCGCTGATGCCCGAGGATCAGCGCTATCTCGCCGAGAACTTCCACGCCTTCTTCAACCGCGACTACCGCCGCGTGGCCGAGCTGCACGTCGAGTCCGGCTGGGTGCCGAACACCACCCGGGTCGAGGAGTTCGAGGCGGCCATCCGCACCGTCTGCGAGCCGATCTTCCAGAAGCCGCTGCGCGAGATCTCCTTCGGCCACTTCCTGCTGCGGCTGTTCCAGGTCGCGCGCCAGTTCGACATGGAGGTCCAGCCGCAGCTGGTGTTGCTGCAAAAGACCCTGCTCGCCATCGAGGGACTGGGCCGCGAGCTCTACCCGGACCTCGACCTGTGGCAGACCGCCAAGCCGTTCATCGAGCGCTGGATGCGCGAACGCATGGGCCCGAAGGCCTTCCTCGACCGCTTCAAGGACGAGCTGCCCTACCTCAACCAGCACCTCTCCGAGCTGCCGCGGCTGTCGATCCAGGCCATGCAGCAGGTCCATCGCCAGTCCGAGCTCCTCGAGGGGCAGCGGCACGAACTGGCCTCGCTGCGCCACGAGGCCCGGCGCGACCGGTCACGCAATCGCCTGACCCTGATCGGCGCCCTCCTGCTGGTGGTGTTCCTGGCCACCCAGGGCCGGGACCTCGAGGAGAGCGGGCTGATGGGATTGGGCTGGCTGGGCTGGGCGGAACTCGTCGCGGCCGCGGGCTTCCTCATCGCCGCCTTGCGACGCTGAAAGCCGTCAGTTTCAACTCCAAAACAAAAACCCCCGCAGCCGTCGGCTGCGGGGGTTTCTCGATTCCGCGGGTGCGGTTGGGTCAGTCCTTGCCCATCAGCTGATCGAGGATCGCCGGGTTCTCCAGGGTGGAGGTGTCGCCTTGTGGCGGCTCGCCCTTGGCGATGCCGCGCAGCAGGCGGCGCATGATCTTGCCCGAGCGGGTCTTGGGCAGGTTGTCGCCGAAGCGGATGTCGTCCGGCTTGGCGATCGGCCCGATCTGCTCGGCAACCCAGTTGCGCAGGGTCTTGACCATTTCCTCGGCGGCCTCGCCCTGCGGGCGATCGCCCTTGACCACCACGAAGGCGACGATGGACTCGCCCTTGACGTCGTGCGGGCGGCCGACCACGGCGGCCTCGGCGACTTCCGGGTGCGCGACCAGTGCAGACTCCACTTCCATGGTACCGAGACGGTGACCGGAGACGTTGATGACGTCGTCGATGCGACCCATGATCCAGATGTAGCCGTCCTGGTCACGACGCGCCGAGTCGCCGGCGAGGTAGTAGCCCGGCAGGTTGTCCGGGAAGTAGGTGCGCTGGAAGCGCTCGTCGTCGCCCCAGATGGTGCGCAGCATCGACGGCCAGGGCCGCTTGATCACGAGGTTGCCGCCATGATCCGTGGGCACCTGCTTGCCGTGATCGTCGACCACGTCGGCCATGATGCCCGGCAGCGGCAGGGTGCAGGAACCCGGCACCAGGTCGATCGCCCCCGGGATCGGCGCAATCGCGTGCGCGCCGGTCTCGGTCTGCCACCAGGTATCGACGATCGGGCAGCGCCCGCCGCCGATGACCTGGTGGTACCAGACCCAGGCCTCGGGGTTGATCGGCTCGCCCACCGTGCCCAGCAGGCGCAGGCTGGACAGGTCGTACTTGCCCGGCACCTCGTCGCCCAGCTTCATCAGCGCGCGGATGGCGGTCGGCGCGGTGTAGAACACGCTCACCTTGTGGCGCTGGACCATGTCCCAGAAGCGCCCGCCGTCCGGGTAGGTGGGCACGCCCTCGAAGACCACCTGGGTCACGCCGAGGGCCAGCGGGCCGTAGGTGACGTAGGTGTGGCCGGTGATCCAGCCGACGTCGGCGGTGCACCAGTAGACATCGTCGTCATTCAGGTCGAAGACCCAGGCGCAGGTCGTCGCCGCGTTGACGAGATAGCCGCCGGTCGAGTGCACGATGCCCTTGGGCTTGCCGGTCGAACCGGAGGTGTAGAGGATGAACAGCGGGTGCTCGGCCTCGACCATCACCGGCTCGCACTCGGCCGGCTGGCCGTCGACGGCCTCGGCCCAGGTCAGTTCCTTCGCGCTCGAGGCGCCGGTGGCCACGCCGCCGATGTGCTCGAGCATGATGACCGTCTCGACCGACGGGCAGCCGTGCTCGAGCGCCTTGTCCACCTGCGCCTTGAGGGTGACCTTCTTGCCGCCGCGCATGTTGCCGTCGGCGGTGATCACCATCTTCGCTTCGGTGTCGTTGATGCGATCGCGCAGCGCCTCGGCGGAGAAGCCGCCGAAGACCACCGAATGGATCGCGCCGATCCGTGCGCAGGCGAGCATGGCCACGGTGGCCTCGGGGATCATCGGCAGGTAGATGATCACCCGATCGCCGCGTCCGATGCCCTGCGCCTTGAGTGCGTTGGCGAATCGCGCCACGCGGTCGTGCAGGTCCTGGTAGGAGATGCGCGTGACCGTGCCGTCGTCGGCTTCCGCGATGATGGCGGTCTTGTCCGCCTTTTCCGGCAGGTGGCGGTCGATGCAGTTGACCGAGGCGTTCAGCCGCCCGTCGGCGAACCACTTGAAGAACGGCGCGTTCGATTCGTCCAGCACCTGGTTGAACGGGGTGTCCCAGGTGACGAACTCGCGCGCGAGCCGCGCCCAGAAGCCCTCGAAATCGCGCTCGGCCTCGGCGACCAGCGCATCGAGAGCCCCGCGAGACCCGATTCTCGCCCGGTCCGAGAATTCCGGCGACGGCGAGAAGACGCGGTTCTCGCTCAGAATGGACTCGAGGTTATCCATAAAGACTCCATCGGTATTCGTGAATCGGTAGTCATGACACCTGCGCACGGCAGACGCCGCCCCGGACGGGCCGGGGCAATCGCACCGCGCAAGATTAGCAAAATTCGTCGCGCGGCTGGGAAACGCCGAGCCAGTCCACGCCCCACTTAGCCGACAATTTCTGAATAAATCGGCAACACTTCTCGCCAAGTGATTGCTGGCAAAGGCTTTCGACCAGCCGGAAATCAGTTATGCACAGAAGCTGTGGACAACCTCGTGGAAAACGCGCCGACAACCGGCCGCGACGAAGCCCTATCAGGCAGTTGCGCGGATTGCGCAGTTTTTGACCACCCTG
>NZ_JBKHFB010000084.1:0-7195 GCF_046540515.1 Guyparkeria sp. | reverse complement strand
GTGACCGCGGTGGGTTTCTTCGTCGATCGCGTCGACGGGGCGATGCGGGCCCAGGCCGCGCAGTTCCTCGCCGCCGACGCGCGCATGGAGGCCCCCGACCCGCTCGACGAGGCACTCGCCGCGGCCGAGGATCTCGACCTCACCACCAGCCGTCAGGTCACCTTCCCCACCGTGGTCCTCGCCGGGGAGCAGACCCTGCTGGTGGGCGTCAAGGCCGTGGATGAGGCCTACCCGCTGCGCGGCGAACTGACGATCCGCGATGCCGACGGCACCCGCAGCGTGACCAGCGGCCCGCCACCGGGCGAGGCCTGGATCGCGCCACGGGCGCGGCTGTCGCTGGGCCTCGAGCTGGGCGACACCGTCCAGGTGGGCCAGAGCGACCTGCCGGTGACCGCGGTGCTCGAGCGCGAGCCGGACGTGGGCAATGTCTTCTCGCAGGCCGCCCCGCGGCTGATGATCCACCGCGACGATCTCGCCGCCACCGAACTGGTCACCGACACCAGCCGGGTCGAGCACGCGCTGCTGGTATCGAGTGACGCCGACGACCGCGCCGCAAGACTCGACCGGCTGGCCGATCAGCTGCCCGCCGAGATCGAACTCGAGCGCCCCGAGAACAGCCAGCCGGCCTTCGAGACCGCCTTCGACCGGGCGGCCCGCTTTCTCGGTCTGGCCTCGGTGGTCGCCGTGCTGCTCGCCGGGGCGGCGCTGGTGATCGCCGCGCGCCACTACAACCGCATCCAGCAGGACGCCGCCGCGCTCATGCGGGCACTGGGCGCCTCGTCGAGGCAGATCGGGGCGATCTACCGCTGGCGCCTGTTGATGCTGGCGCTGGCCGCCGCCATCCCCGGCATCGCGATCGGCGCGGCGACGCAGTTGCTGCTGGCCGACCTGATGACCACCGTGCTGGACGTCGACCTGCCGCCGCCGGGCCTGTTCCCGGTGGTGCTGGGGCTGGCCGTCGCGCTGGTGGCCCTGTTCGGCTTCGCCCTGCCGAGCCTGGTGCAGCTCAAGCACACCCCGCCGTTGCGGGTGCTCAACCAGCAGTCGGTCGCCCCCAGTCCGGGGGCGGGGTTGCTGTTCGGCGCCGGGGTGGCGGCGATCGCGCTGCTGGTCTGGTTCCAGGCACGCGATCCGGCGCTGGCGCTGTACGTGCTCGGCGGCCTGACCGCCAGCCTCGGCACCTTCCTGGTCGTGGCCTGGCTGCTGGTAACGGCCCTGCGTCGCTGGCCGGCGAGAGGCGTGGCGCGCTTCGGCCTGGCGCGCATGGCCCGTGCGCGCTGGGTCTCGGCCACCCAGATCGCCGCACTCGCCCTGGGCGTGACCGCCGTGCTGCTGCTCTCGGTGGTACGCGCCGACCTGATCGACGCCTGGGAGGCCCAGATTCCCGACGATGCCCCCAACGTCTTCGCCATCAACATCCAGCCCGACGAGGTGGACGACCTGCGCGCGTTCCTCGACCGGCAGGGCATCGAGGACGCCGGTTTCTACCCGATGATCCGCGGTCGCTGGCAGGCGATGAACGACGACGCGGTGGATGTCGGGCAGTACGAGGGCCGAGCCCATCGGTTGGCCACCCGCGAGTTCAACCTCTCGGTGGGCGACGAGCTGCCGGCGGACAACGAGCTGGTCGCGGGCGAATTCCCGGCCGAGGGCTTCTCGGTCGAGCAGGGCATCGCCGAGACACTGGGCTGGTCGCTGGGGGATCGGCTGACGTTCCGCGTCGACGGGCGCGACATCGACGGCGAGATCACCTCGATACGCAGCGTGGACTGGGACTCGATGCGCCCCAATTTCTTCGTCATCGCCACCCCGGGACTGATGGAGAACGTCGCCGCACAGCACATCACCAGCTTCCACCTGCCCGAGGGCAGCGAGGACCGTCAGGTCGAACTGTTGCGCGAATTCCCCACGGTGACGCTGTTCGATGTCTCGCGCATTCTCGACGAGATACGCACCCTGATCGCGCGCGCCAGCCAGGCGGTCGAGTACGTGTTCGCCTTCACGCTCGCTGCCGGGCTGGTGGTGCTGCTGGCCGCCTTCGGCGCCAGCGAACGTCAGCGTATCCACGACGCGGCCGTGCTGCGCGTGATGGGCGCCAGCCGGCACATGGTGCTCAAGGCGTTGTGGATCGAGTTCCTGGCCCTGGGCCTGCTGGTGGGGCTGCTGGCCGCGGTCGCCGCGATGGGCGTGGGCTCGCTGCTCTCCGCTCAGGTATTCGACCTGCCCTGGCGCCTGAACCCCTGGCTGCTGGCCTGGGGCCTCGGCGCCGGCCTGCTGCTCGCCGCGCTGATCACCCCGCTTTTGGGGCGGCGCATGACGCGGGTGGCGCCGGCCAAGGCATTGCGGAACTGATCACAAGACCAACCAGCTCGCCTGAATCTGTTACCAGAGCCTGCCCCGGGAAGGGGAACTCATGTGCCGGCCTTATCGCCGTTCGCCCGTGCGTCTCGAACAAAAACGCCGTTCTTGCGCCGATCGACTTCGAACAAACCGATGGCCTCGAATAGCGAACTGAGCTTCGTATGACCGTAGTTGCGCGGATCGAAGTCATTAGCCGTCTTGTTCATGTAGTTGCCGACCGGGCTGAGATTGGCCCAGCCATTCTCGTCTGACGTTGCCTCTACGGCCGCACGCGCCAGGTGGACCAGTGCCGTGTCACCACGCAGCTCTTTTCCCCCGCGAGGGCGGTGCGCATGAATGACATCCTCTTCCTCGGGCGCGGTGAACACTTCGGTATAGATGAAGCGATCGCAGGCGGAAACGAAGGCTTTCGGCGTCTTCTTTTCCCCGATACCGAAGACGCTCAAACCCGATTCGCGAAGTCGAGCGGCCAGGCGGGTGAAATCGCTGTCGCTTGAAACGAGACAGAAACCTTCGAAGCGATCGGTGTACAACAGGTCCATGGCATCGATGATCATGGCACTGTCAGTGGCGTTCTTGCCGCTGGTGTAGCCGAACTGCTGCATGGGCTGAATGGAATGACCGAGCAGGGTCTGCTTCCACTTGCCGAGTTGTGGGGTGGTCCAGTCACCGTAGATCCGCTTGACGTGGGCAACACCGATCTTGGCCACTTCGGCCATCAGTCCATCCACTATGCCCGGCTGGGCGTTATCGGCGTCGATCAGTACGGCAAGTGACAGATTCGAGCCGTATCCATTTTCCATGGCAAGTTCCCTGTTGCTGATGTCAGTCGCCGACACGTGCCACGTGAATAGGCCGTTTGTCGCCGTATCCCTCCGGCACCGCGCTCGCCCCCGGTTCAACGTTCACGCGAACAGCGCATCGATCTCGTCCCAGAGGGAACGGAAGGCGAGGTTGGCCGGGTGGCGTGGGTCGCGGTAGACGGAAGGTCGCTGGTCCTCGCCCATCTGCTCGACGACCGAGGCGTAGGGGATTTCGCTTTCCAGCAGCTCGGGGATGTCGTGGCGATGGCGTTCGGCGAACTCGCGATGCATGCGCCGGCGGCGATCGACCAGCGAGAGGAAGGCACGCAGGCGTTCGGGGTGGATGCGGCGCTCGTCGAGGTGGCGCTTCAACTGGAACCAGGTGCGCTCGGACAGGTGCGTGGGCACCATCGGCACCAGCACCATGTCGGCGGCGCGCAATACGTTGTCGGCCAGCAGGGACAGCCCCGGCGGCGCGTCGATCCAGATTTCCTCGAACTGCTCGGTCAACGGGTCGAGCAGTTTGGCCAGCCGGAAGCCGGCATCCTTCTTGTCGGCGAGGTGATGCTCGATCGCCTGCTGGCCGGGCAGGGCCGGCAGCACCCAGAGGTGGTTGTGGATGGTGGGGCGCACCGAGGCGGCCAGCCCCTTGGGTTTCAGGAGCTTCTTGACCGAGCGCTCCGCGCCCGCCTCCGCCTGCAGGTACCACGACGCCGCGCACTGCGGGTCGAGATCCCAGACCAGCACCCGCCGGCCGGCGGCCGCGGACAACGCCGCCAGGTTGACTGCCGTGGCGGTCTTTCCCACCCCGCCCTTGACCGAATACAGCGCCACCGTCTGGGCCATGCCGACTCCCCGTTTCCGACTGATTCACACCTCGTCGGGGAGCATAGCATCGGGCCGGGCCGGATCTTGTGACAGTCGGGCCAGTCGCGGGGAACGGGGCGTACCGGGACGTCCCTCAGTGCTCGCCCAGTTCCTTGAGCTTGCGGGTGACGGTGTTGCGTCCCCAGCCGATCAGCGCGGCGGCCTTCTGCTTGTGCCCGCCGGTGAAGGCCAGCGCGGCCTGCAACAGGGTGCGCTCGAAGGCCGGGCCGGCCGTGGCGAGCAGGTCCTCGTCGCCGGCCTTCAGGCGCGCCTCGGCCCAGCGCGAGAGGTCGGCGGTCCAGCGGGTGAGCAACTGGTCGTCGCCGTCGGCATGGGCCTCGCCCAACCCCTGGACGATGGTGTCGGGCAGGTCGTCGATGCTGATCTCGTTGCCCGGCGCCATCACGGTCAGCCAGCGGGCGATGTTTTCCAGCTCGCGCACGTTGCCCGGCCAGGGGTAGTCGCACAGGCGCGCCTCGGCGGCGCGGGTGAGCGTCTTGACCGGCACGCCCAGTTCCTCGGCGGCACGGGCGAGGAAAAAGCGCATCAGCTGCGGGATGTCCTCGACCCGCTCGCGCAGGGCCGGCAGCTTGAGACGGATAACGTTCAGGCGGTGGTAGAGGTCCTCGCGAAAGCGCCCCTCCTTGACCAGCTCCTCGAGGCGCTGGTGGGTCGCGGCAATCACGCGCACGTCGCTCTGGATCAGCGAGGTGCCGCCGACCCGGTAGAAGTGCCCGTCGGAGAGCACCCGCAGCAGGCGGGTCTGCAATTCGAGCGGCATGTCGCCGATCTCGTCGAGAAACAGCGTACCCCCCTGGGCCTGCTCGAACCGCCCGCGCCGCTGGGCCGCCGCGCCGGTGAACGCCCCCTTCTCGTGGCCGAACAGCTCCGATTCGAGCAGGTCCTTGGGGATCGCCGCGGTATTGAGCGCCACGAACGGCCCGTCGCGCCGCTGGCTGTGGCGGTGCAGCGCGCGGGCGACCAGCTCCTTGCCGGTGCCGGACTCGCCGTTGATCAGCACGGTCACCGACGAACGGGCCAGCCGACCGATGGCGCGAAAGATCTCCTGCATGGCGGGGGCGTTGCCGATCAGCTCCGAACCGGACTCGGCCTCCGCCGGAGCGGCCAGCTGGGCCCGCTCGCGCGAGGCATCAAAGGCACGCTCGGCGAGACGCACGGCCTCGTCGATATCGAACGGCTTGGCGAGGTAGTCGAACGCCCCCTTCTCGAAGGCCCCGACCGCGCTCTCGAGGTCCGAGTGTGCGGTCATGATCACCACCGGGATGGCCGGGTGCTGCTCCGCCAACCGGGTGAGGAAGCTCAGCCCGTCCTCCCCGGGCATGCGGATATCCGAGAAGATCACGTCCGGCAGGTCGCCGCGATCGAGCCGCGCCTGGGCGCTCGCCACCTCGTCGAAGGATTCCACGGCGAAGTCGGTCGTGGCCAGCGCACGCTCGAGTACCCAGCGGATGGCCTGATCGTCGTCGATCACCCACAGGCGGGGGATGGGACGTCCGGTGTTCGACTTGTCGGCGGCTTGCATGGTCGGCTCACTCGTTCGGGGAAGGGAACGCCTTCCGCCCCGGGGCGTGGTCGCCGTCGGGATGGATTGGCAGGATCAGGGAAAACCGCGTCACGCCGCGCTTGGGCACGAACTCGATCATGCCCTGGTGTCGCTCGGCGATCGTCTGGGCCAGCGACAGGCCCAACCCGCTGCCACCGGCACGTCCGCTGACCATCGGCAGAAACAGCGTCTCGACCAGTTCCTCGGGCACGCCGGGACCGTTGTCCTCGACGTCGATGCGCACCGC
Source organism: Guyparkeria sp. (assembly GCF_046540515.1). GTDB lineage: Bacteria > Pseudomonadota > Gammaproteobacteria > Halothiobacillales > Halothiobacillaceae > Guyparkeria. The sequence goes on along the minus strand of NZ_JBKHFB010000084.1, from coordinate 1,353 downwards.
CAGGCGGTGGAGCTTGCCGTGGATGGTGAACTGGCGCAGCACGCGGGTGCGAAAGGTCAGCCTCGGTTCGGGCGTGCCGCCCTCGCGCATCGCCTGGACGGCGTTGCGGGCGAGGTTGAGCAGCACCTGCACCAGCTGGTCGCGGTCGGCCCAGACGTCGGGGATCGACGGGTCGTAGTCCAGCTGCCACTCGAGCGGACGCTCGGCTGCCTCGATCCGCAGCAGATGACGCACCTGCTCGAGCGGCTCGTGGACGTTCACCCAATGGCAGTCGGGCCGATCGATCGGCCCGAGCATGCGGTCGATCAATCCGCGCAGGCGGTCGGTCTCCTGCAGGATGATGCGGGTGTACTCGGTCAGGGACTGATCGGGGAGCTCGCGCTCGAGCAGTTGCGCCGCGCCGCGCAGACCGCCCAGCGGGTTCTTCAGCTCGTGGGCCAGCCCGCGCATCATCTGGCGGGTGGTCATCTGCAACGAGTTGATGCGCGCATCGCGCGAGATGCGCAGGTGGCGCTCGATGTCGTTGAATTCCAGCATGACCCGGGCGCGGGGGTAATCCGGACGCGGCGTGATGGCGCAATCGGCCACGCGGGTGGACTCGTGGGCCAGCACCAGCTCGATCTCGCGCAGGGTCATCACCTGCTGGGTGGTCAGAGCCTCGCGGATGGTTTCGGCCAGCAGGGGGTTGACGGTGAATACCGTGTCGAAGCCCGACTTGAGCGCGGCGCCATAACTGGTGCCCAGGAACTGCTCGGCAGCCGAATTGAGATAGATCGGCCGATTGCGTTCGTCGAGCACCACGATCGCGGTGTTCAGTGTGTCGGCAAGCCGGGGCTCGGATCTGGGATTCATGCACTGCTCCACCGGGCGCGAAACGGCCGGCAGGTTCGGCCTACCGGGCGGCTGACGATTTTGGTGCAAGTAGCGTGCCCGGCCGGGGTCGCTCTCCGAAAGCGCGCCAAACCGCGTGCTGGCGGGAACCACGAGAACGTCGACGGTGGATGAGGACGCAAGGACACGCCCCTGTTGCACGGTATGAGTGCATGAGGATAGCCGACCGCACCGTTATTGGGAATTCACCATCAGCTGAAAGCGCACCGGTGGGCTTTCCTTGACCACCTCGTCATCGCGGTGGATCTGGGCAACCAGTTCATGCTTGCCCGGGGCCAGTCCGTTGATCAGGTGGCGACGGCCGGTGGAGTCGCGTACACGCGGCTCACCATCGACCAGGATGCGGATGCGGTCACCGCCGCGCAGGTCGGGCTGGATCACCAACTCCACGCTGATGCTGCCCTGCAACCGGCTGGCGACCTCGCCGTCGGCGGGCTCGACGATCGCCAGGTGCTGATACCC
>NZ_JBKHFB010000083.1:0-7214 GCF_046540515.1 Guyparkeria sp. | reverse complement strand
GCCGGGCTGAGCTATGCCCGGCCGGTGGAGATACTGCCGTTTTTCGACCTCACCCTGCTTTACAACACCGGCGCAGCCTTTTCGTTTCTCGCCGACCACGACGGCTGGCAGCGTTGGTTCTTCGTATTCCTGGCGGTGGTGATCACCGCCGCGCTGCTGGCCTGGCTGGCGTTTGTCGCGATTCGCGACGGGCGCATCAAGGCGGGCATCACGTTGTTGATCGGTGGGGCGGTGGGCAACGTGATCGACCGGGTCGTCTACGGGCACGTGGTCGATTTCCTCGATTTCCACGTCGTCGGCTGGCACTGGCCGGCCTTCAACATCGCCGACGCGGCCATTACCATCGGCGTGGCATTGATCATCTGGGCCGAGTTGCGGCCCGCCGACCGAGAGAATGCATCCGATGAGTGACGCCAAGTCCGACCTGCCCACCATCGGCAAGGGCTCCGAGGTGACCATCCACTACGAGATTCGGTTGCCGGACGACCGGGTGGTCGACAGCAGTTTCGATGACGAGCCGTTTACCGTGAAGCTCGGCAGTGGCGCCTTCGAGCCTCGCCTCGAGGAGGCACTGGTGGGGCTGCCGCTGGGCGAGTACACCCGCATCCTGCTCACCCCGCAGCACGCCTTCGGCATGCCCGACCCGAGCAATGTGCACACCATGCCGCGCGGGAGGTTCCCCGGGGACATGAACCTCGAGCCGCAACTGGTGATCGAGTTCGATTTGCCCAATGGCGACTCGGTGCCGGGCACGGTGACCGCCGTCACCGAGGATGCCGTGACCGTCGATTTCAACCATCCTCTGGCCGGGCAGAACATCCAGTTGATCGTTCAAGTGCTGGCCGTCGACGGGCAGGCCGCGCCTGCGGATTCGCCGGCGATAAAAGGGGAGGCGCCATGAAAATCCAGCTCGCCAATCCGCGTGGCTTCTGCGCCGGCGTCGACCGGGCGGTGGAGATCGTCGACCGGGCGCTCGACTCCTTCGGTAGGCCCATCTACGTGCGCCACGAGATCGTCCACAACCGCTACATCGTCGACAACCTGCGCGAGAAGGGTGCGGTCTTCATCGAGGAGCTGGCCGACGTGCCGGACGGTGCGACCCTGATCTTCTCCGCCCACGGTGTCTCCAAGGCTATCCAGGATACCGCCGCCGAGCGCGGCCTGACGGTCTTCGACGCGACCTGCCCGCTGGTGACCAAGGTGCACATGGAAGTCGCCCGTCATGCCCGTGCCGGGCGCGACGTGGTGCTGATCGGCCATGCGGGACACCCCGAGGTCGAGGGCACCATGGGCCACTTCGATCCCGCCTTTGGCGGGCGGATCCACCTGGTCGAGAAGATCGCGGACGTGGATCATCTGCAGGTCGACAACCCCAAGGGGCTGGCCTGGGCTACCCAGACCACGCTCTCGGTCGACGAGACTCGCGCGATCATCGGGGCGCTGCAGGCACGCTTTCCCCACATCGAGGGGCCGCGCAAGGACGACATCTGCTACGCCACGCAGAACCGCCAGGACGCCGTGCGCGAACTGGCAGAGGCCTGTGACGTGGTGCTGGTGGTCGGCTCGAAGACCAGCTCCAATTCCAACCGGTTGCGCGAACTGGCCGAGCAGGCCGGCACCCCGGCCTACCTGATCGACGGGGCGGACGACATCGACCCCGCCTGGTTCTGCGGTTGCAGTCGCGTTGGCGTGACCGCCGGCGCCTCGGCACCCGAGATCCTCGTCGGTCAGGTGATCGAACGGCTCAAGCTCGAATGCCACGCGACGCTCGAGGAACGCGAGCCCACCGTGGTCGAGAACATGGTCTTTCCCATCCCGGTCGAGCTGCGTTCTTCCTGATCGTCCAGGCAAGTAAAAGGCCGGATGAGGGCGACCCCGATCCGGCCTTTTTGCTGGGTGGTCAGTTGCTCTCAGCTAGGCGACGCTTGACCAGGTGATGCGAGAACAGGCCGCCGAAGGGGATGAACGCGGCAATCGCGACTACCGCCCCATGGTGAAGCGGCAGCAGTCGCCGGTAAAGCGTGAGGGCCAGCACGGCCATCGTCCAGAGGAAAAGAATCCCGTGCACCGGCCCCACGGCACTGACCGCCTCGGGCATGTCTGCCATGTACTTCAGGGGCATCGCAATCGCCACCAGCGCGATGAGCGAGCCGCCTTCCAGGAGTGTCATCAAGCCAAGGTGTCGAAGTGCCGGATTCGCTGCAGTCGTTGTATTCGTCATTGGTCCGCCCGTCGAGTTATTGGCCATAAAGCCAGTTTATTACCATGCGTGGCAGATTGCCACCCGCGCCGGCGCCCGCGGCCGGGTGGCACAATCGCCGGACGGTCTCATGTCACTGCGCGAAAAAGGGCAAGGTGGGGCTGCCGGAGCGTTCAAGCGCAGCAACCACGCGGTGGGCGGCCAGCCATACGCTCGAGTCGGGCGAGATCCGAGGTAAAGGTGCTGTTCTCCGCGTTGCCGTCGAATGTCGCTTCGAGCACGGCCCGAGCCCAGCCGGGCAGTGTGCCGGCGACGCGATAGAACACCCAGGTGCCCTCGCGCCGGACGTCGGTGATGCCGGCGTCACGCAGGTGGGCAAGATGCCTGGATATTTTCGGTTGGCTCAAGGCCAGCGCCTCGGTCAGCTCGCAGACGCACAGCTCGCCCTCGCGTAGCAGCAGCATCAGGCAGCGCAGGCGGGTGCCGTCCGCAAGGGCTCGGAACAGCGCCTCTGGCGGCATGGGGGTCTCTCTGTTCTGGGATGTCATTATTCGCGTCGGTAATTAATTGGGTTCATCGTAGCCTGGCCTGAGGGTGTTTCTGGTTCAGGCGGGCAGGGTGACGGCGATTGCCTACAATGAAGAGGGCAAAACCGCACAGGAGTTCCGTAATGAAGTGGGATCACATCGCAGGCAACTGGCGTTCGTTCATCGGACATGCCGAGGAATACTGGGGCAAGATCACCGGTGACGAGTTCGCGGTGCTCGAGGGCAAGAAGGACGAACTGGTGGGCAAGATCCAGGCCCGCTATGGCGTCAGCGAGCAAGAGGCCCGGGAACAGATCCGGGAATTCCAGAAGCGGATGAAGGAGGAGCTGGGTCCCGAGGGCGTGCCCAGGAAGTAAGTGCACTTTCGAATCGCGCAGAGATTTCCTGGCGCGCCCACATCAAAGACGCCCCGCGATGCGGGGCGTTCGTGTTTCCGGGCCGGGTGGGGTTCCCGGATCGACTACAGCGTTTACACGCTGTAATACATGTCGAACTCGATCGGGTGCGTGGTCATCCGGAGCAGTTGGACTTCCTCTCCCTTGAGCTCGATGTAGGCGTCGATCAGATCGTCGGAAAAGACGTCGCCGCGGGTCAGGAACTCGCGGTCCTCGTCGAGGGCCTTGAGCGCCTCGTCCAGCGAGAAGGCCACCTCGGGGATGTTCTTCTCTTCTTCCGGCGGCAGATCGTAGAGGTTCTTGCTTGCGGCCTCGCCCGGGTGGATCTTGTTCTGGATGCCGTCGATACCGGCCATCAGCATCGCCGCGAACGCCAGGTACGGGTTGGCGGTGGAGTCCGGGAAGCGCAGCTCGACGCGACGGGCCTTCGGGTTGGAGACGAACGGAATCCGGATGGACGCCGAGCGGTTGCGGCTGGAGTAGGCCAGCTTCACTGGCGCCTCGAAGCCCGGGACCAGGCGCTTGTAGCTGTTGGTCGAGGGGTTGCAGAAGGCGTTGAGCGCGCGGGCGTGCTTGATGATGCCGCCGATGTAGTACAGCGCCATCTCGGACAGCCCCGCGTAGCCGTCACCGGAGAACAGGTTCTTGCCGTCCTTGGTCATCGACTGGTGGACGTGCATGCCGGAGCCGTTGTCGCCGACGATCGGCTTGGGCATGAAGGTGGCGGTCTTGCCGTAGGCGTGAGCGACGTTGTGGATCACGTACTTGAGGTCCTGGACCTCGTCGGCCTTCTTGACCAGCGTGTTGAACGCGACACCGATCTCGCACTGACCGGCGGTGGCCACCTCGTGGTGATGCACCTCGACGTTCTGTCCCATCTCCTCGAGCACCAGGCACATCGCCTGGCGGATATCGTGCAGGGAATCGACCGGCGGGACCGGGAAGTAGCCGCCCTTGACGCCCGGACGGTGACCCATGTTGCCGTCCTCGTAGACGCGCTCGGCGTTCCAGGCGGCTTCCTTGGAATCGATCTTGACGAACGAGCCGGACATGTCCGAGCCCCAGCGCACGTCGTCGAGGATGAAGAATTCGTTCTCCGGGCCGAACAGGGCGGCGTCGGCCAGGCCGGAGGACTGGATGTAGGCCTCGGCGCGTCGGGCGACCGAGCGCGGGTCGCGGTTGTAGCCCTGCATGGTGTCCGGCTCGATGATGTCGCAGACGACGATCAGGGTCGGCTCTTCGGAGAACGGATCGATGTTGGCGGATTCCGGATCCGGCATCAGGATCATGTCCGAGGCATTGATGCCCTTCCAGCCAGCGATCGACGAACCGTCGAACATCACGCCGTCCTCGAAGGTGTCCTCGTCGATGTGGCTGGCCGGGTAGGTGACGTGCTGCTGCTTGCCCAGCGTGTCGGTAAAGCGGAAGTCGACGAACTTGATGCCGTGTTCTTCCATCATGGCGATGACTTTGTTGGTCGCGTTGGACATGGAATCCTCCGATGAACGATGAAATCTCTAATGCGGCGGGCGTAAGATCGCGCGGCATGCTGTCGACATGATCCGCTGATGCCCGACTTGGTGCAAGAAAAGCAGAAACCGTGCCTGTTTGTCGTCTGCGGGTTGCGGCGACGACGTGCGGTCGCCTGGTTCGGCAAGCGGCTGGGCCGGGCTCGCCTAAGTTGCTGTTATTGAGTTGTTCGTGTGGGGCGCGGCGACGGGTGTCGCCATTGGCCTGTCGTGAGGACGCGACGGCTGGATGCCAACGCAGATGCCCCTTTTGCACATTCCGGGTGCATTTGCCTGCCTCGCCGCACCAGGATGGGTCAATGGTGCTTTGATTTGCCGGTCGGGAGGCTGTCGAGGGTCGGGATGAAAGGATGCGCCGCTGCGGGATGGTAGGGGCAGTCGACTGCAAGGCAGGCCATCCCATGTCGACATTCCTGCGCGCAGGCCAGCAGAGCCAGCCGTCGGCACAATGCGGCTCGCCCCGCCGGGCGGCGGTCGAATAGCTCGGCACTGGAAAGCTTGCCCTCGGCGATGAAGCGGTCGAGGTCGGCGTAGCGGAACCGGGCGATTTCCCGGTCCCCTTCGGGCGAGGTGACCACGATCTGGTCGGCCTTCTCCCCACAATGGTGCAGCAGCTGCATGATGACCTCCCGGCTGGCTGGCAGGGTCCGCGTGCACTCGGACTTGCCATGGAATGATAACGATTCCGGTTTGCGACAACAAGCGGGCATTGGCCCTTTCGCATGCCACCGGTGAGGCAGGCCGCCAACGCACCGGCCGCCGTGGGCTTACCAGGGAATGGTCGTGCCGTCGATGTCGATGAACCGCCCGCGATCCGCCTCGGTCAGGCCGGCCATGTTGCGGATCAGCCCCGCGGCGCTCTGGGCGGTGGTGATCTCGGCATGAGGCCCGCCCATGTCGGTGAGCACCCAGCCCGGGTGCAGGGCCGCCACATTGATGCCGCGCGGCTCGAGGTCGATCGACGCGCTCTTGATCACGGCGTTGACCGCCGCCTTGCTGGAGCGATAGATGTAGCCGCCTCCCGAGCCGTTGTCGCCCATCGAGCCGACCTTGCTCGACAGGATGCCGATCTTCTTCTCGCCGCTGCGGGCGACCTGCTCGGCGAACGCCTGCATGACGAGCATCGGCGCGATGCTGTTGATGTGGAACACCTCCAGCCAGGCCTCGACGTCGTGGACGTTGCCGAAGGCCACGCCACGCGGCCCGTAGATGCCGGCGTTGTTGATCAGCCAGTCGATCGATTCGTCGGCCAGTTCATCGGCAAGTGCCCGGATGGCCGCGGCATCTGCAACGTCGAGCCCATGCAGCTGCAGGGTGTCGGGGTGCGCGAAGGCCAGCGCCTTGAGTTCGGCCGAACCGTCCGGGTCGCGGGCGGTGGCATGGACCTGCCAGCCAGCCTCGAGCAGTTGGCGGGCCAGTTCCAGGCCGATGCCGCGATTGGTGCCGGTGATCAGGGCGGTCTTCATGCAACGGTCTCCTTGTGAGCGGTGGTGAACTATCGGGGGTTTGTGAGGGTCATTCGGCCAGCCGGAAGACCAACTGGCCCTCCTCGACGTCGACGGACTCCACGCCGTCGGCCAGGGATTGCCAGAAGCCCGGTTCGCCGCCGAATTCCGCCACCAGGTCGACGCCCTTGAGCCCCCCGATCCAGGTGTTCGGCAGCGGGATGCCCCACAGGCTCACGCCGGTGACGATGACGGCCAGTCGAGATCCGTCCGCCGTCGGCACCTGTCGCACCTCGGCGCCGGCGTTCAGGCGCAGCGTCTGCCCGCCCATGACGGGGAAGTCGGGCGGCAGCGGCACCAGCAGTTTCACGCTGACCAGATCCTCCGACAGGTCGATCGCCAGCCGGCGCGCCATTTCCGGGTCGCGGGCGATGATGGCATTGAGCTCGCGCTCGTCGAACTGCACCTCGCGCGGCGCGTCCTTCTCCCCGTAGGCCTCGGGCTTGAGTCGGCCCTCGTCATCGAACTCCTCCGGTGAGGCCTCGAAGCGGTCATCGCGGCGCGCCTCCGGGGAGCGGTCGGATTGAACGCCGATGGCGCCGAGCTTGTCGTCGAGCGTCTGCCGCTCCACGGCACTCAGTTCCACCGGCTCGAACTGGTCCGGGAACAGGAAATAGCGGACGGCCAGCGCGCCGAGTGCCACGGTGATGACCATGGTGACGATGATGACGAGGGTCACGCCAAGGCAGCCGATGCCCCGGCGGGCCGGTTCGGGCTGCCCGGGGGTGCTCTCCGTTGGCGGAGGTGACCTGGGCTCGGAGGGATTCGAGCTGTTGTTCGAGTCGTTCACCGGCGGCAGTCCTCCTGGGGATGGCCTTCCGGGAATGGCCCCGACGGCCGAACCTTGGGAACCTTTGTAGAGATCCCCTTGGAGGTTAGCACGCCCGATGGGCGAGCAGCCGGGTGCTCGTGGCCAGTGCCAGCAGCACCGCGACGAGGACCGGCGCGAACGGCTGATCGAGGACCAGGGCGGTTGCGAAGGCGATCAGGTAGCCGGCCACGCCCAGCCCCACGGTCCAGGCGACCGCCCGCCGCCA
>NZ_JBKHFB010000082.1:0-7239 GCF_046540515.1 Guyparkeria sp. | reverse complement strand
GACACCCCCTACTCCGACGAGTTGATGGTCGGCTGGCTGCAGGAGCTGGGTCCGGTCCACACCAAGCTCCAGTTCGTCAATCGCGAGAGTCGAGACGGCATCTTGCGTATCGAGGAGGACGATGGCTTGATCTACTACCGCAACGAAGGTCGTAGCAGCACCGACAGCCTCTCTCTGGACATAGCCATGGCCCAACCCTTGACGCTTGGCGCCACGTCAAGCAACGCCACGCTGGGCTTGAGCTACCGCGACACCAGCCGGAGCAGTTATCAGGCGAGCGACGGCTATGATTTCGAGCCGGAAGAGGATCCGATCTACTACAAGGGAAAAGTGATCGACGAGGATCAACTTCCGGCCTGGGACTTCAACGTGCCGATCGACGTTCGCCTGCAGACCGTGACGCACGTGCCCGGCTGGCACCTCACCTGGTCCAACTTCTTCAACCTGCGCCAGGGCGGCACCGTCGCACGAGACAGCTTCGAGGACTATCGAGATCCGGACACGGGACGCGACTACGATATCTACGAGGATGTCGATTTCGATGCCCTCCTGACGGTCGATACCCGCATACGCTGGGAACCGCCTATCTTCAGGCAGGCTCGGGGTTACGTTCAGCTCGAGATCCAGAACCTCCTCAATGACAGCGTGGATTACAGCACCAGCGACTACTCGGCTCAGAGCACGAAGGGCCGCAGCGCCAATCTTGAAGTGGGCCTTCGATTCTAGGCCCTGTTCGAGACCAGCGACTCTCCCCGGCATCATGTCGGGGAGCACCCTCCCTCCTGATCGTACTTTTCGATCCCCCACCTGCCATCGTGCGTCAAGCTTGGCTCGTGCCGAGTCGAATCCCACGAACTGAAGCGATGATCGAGATGCAATCTCGACTCCCGCCTTCGCATCCCCCGACTCCCCCCGACGTTATTGGCCACCAGGCCAACGAGACCTGTCGAACCAGGGCAGTTTCTCGCGTCGTCCCGACGCGATCCAGCCGGGTCAAGACCCACCCGCTCTCCCCAGGATCCCTCCCGGACACTCCGAGCAAGCTGCCGGCAATCGCGACGCCGATGTCTTTCCCGTCTGCAAGGCACTAGACTGCAGCAAACATCGTCCATCCAACCCTCGACAGGATGACAGTCCATGCTCAGCCTGCTGATCCCCCCGCCGGTCGCCCTGCTGATCGGTGTCGCGCTGATCTACGCACTGGCAACGTTCTGGCCGGGCGCCACGCTCGACTGGACATGGCTGACCATGGCGGCCTGGGCGCTGTTCGTCGCGGGCGGCGCACTGATGCTGGCTGCCGTGGTGGCGCTGGCTCAGGCACACACCACCATCAACCCGATCCACCCGGAACGCACCCAACACCTGGTGACCAGCGGTATCTACCGCGTGAGCCGCAATCCGATCTACCTTGGTGACGCGTTGCTGCTCGCCGGCGCGGCCTGCTGGTTCGGTCACCCGGCGGGGCTGCTGGTGGTCGTCGGTTTCGTCTGGTTCATCGACCGCTTCCAGATTCGCCGCGAGGAGCATGCCTTGACTCGGCGATTCGGTAAGGGTTACTCGGCTTATCGGGCCCATACCCGCCGCTGGATCTGAGCCGCCAAGCCGCGACCGATGCCCTGTCAGGGAAACCTCTGCGCGAATGCCAATAGCCCATGAAAAAACTTTGATTTGTGCCGAGGCCAACTGCCAATTAGCGTGGCTCAACATTGGCGGCCTACCCGATCAAGACCAGACCGCTCGTTTCCCTCGACGGATTGATCGCGAATGACCGTCCCGCCTAGCCAATGGTGCACAGCCAGCCCCGATGAACCCCGCCACCGACAGTCCGTTACTGACCAAGTCCTACCTGCTGATGGTGGTGGCCGCTTGCCTGACCATCGGTGGCGTGGGCCTGCTCGCGCCACTGCTGATCGCCGAGCCGGGCCCGCTGGGCCTGCCGCTGGCACGCGAGAGCGCGCTGGCCGCCCTGCTCGCCGGCCTCGGGATGGGCGCGCACCTGCAGGGCTGGCGCAGCCTGCACACCGGGGCGGGGGCCGCCTTGCTGCTGCTCGTCGGCTACAGCCTGGCCGTCCACGGCATTCATGCCCCGTCCGCCCTGGACGCCCCCCGGGCCGACCACGACCGCCTTTCCATCGAGGCGGCCCTGCTTCTGGTCGCCATTGCCATCAGTCTCATGATCCCCGGCGGATCGCGGCTTGCTCGTCGCCCCTGGCGCTGGGTCGGCATGGTGATGCTGTTACTCGGCGCGGTTTCGGCGTTCTGGATGCTGCTCGGCAACGCCCCGTGGCTGCAGTTCCAGTCGACCGCCGCGTGGGTCGCCGTACTGTTCACGCTGCTGTTCGGTGGCGCGATGCTGCTCGCGGGGCGCCTGCGCGACGGCGATCTCCGGGAGGCGGGCTCGCTCGCCGTGATGGCCGGGTTGATCGGCTCGCTGCTTTCGGCCGTGGCGTGGTACCAGTTGTCTCTGGTACACAACCACGATCTGCAGAAGATCGGGGAAACCCAGATCGACCGGGTCGAGGGTATCGGTCAGCAAGTGCTTTCCGAGCGCGTCGAGACCCTCCAACGCCTGGCCGAGCGTTGGCAACTGATCGGTCGACTGCCTACCGCCGAATCGATTCGGCAACGGGAAGCGGAGGCCTACCTGCGCGACATGGAGAGCCTGCAGGTCCTGGCGATGCTGGACGGCCAGCAGCAGGTGGTATGGCAATCGGGCCGGGGCCCCGGCAGTGACGAGCTGCTGGCGGATCTGCTGACCCGACCCGAGACGAAGGACTGGCTTTCGCAACCGTCCCCCAAACCACGCCTGCTGTTGCTTCCCGCCTCGTCCGCCCTCGGGAACGGCGACAGCCTGGTCGCCGTGCCGATGGCCAATCAGCGCCGACGGGAGAAGCAGTTCCTCGCCCTGATGGATCTCGGCCGCCTGCTCGAACTGGCCCTGCAGCCCCATACGCAACCACTGGCCGTGCACCTCGATTCCGCGGAAGGCGCCCATATCGAGCTCGACAGCGACCCAGCCAACCACGAGCACAAGACGATACTCGCTCAGCGCGAGTTGACCTTGCCGTTTGGCCAGAACCTGACCGCGACCAGCCACCTCGAGGACGGTCAGCAACCCCTGATCGCCTCCCTGCTACCGTCGGCCGTTACCTTGATCGGACTGGCACTGACCCACCTGGTCGTCCTGCTGCTGGCCCTGGGGCAAAGCCGGTTGGCACAGACACGTCGATTGACCGCGGCCCACCGCGAGCTGGAGTCCCAGCAGGTCATCCAGCAGATGATCCTGCACTCGGAATCGCTCGAGCAGACCCTCGTATCGGTCTGTGAATTGCTCGAGGAACATGCCCCCGAATCGCGCTGCTCGATCATGCTCTGCGACGAGAGGGGCGACAACCTCTATCTGGCTGCCGCACCCAGCCTCGGGGCGGCCTACCGGGCTGCCATGACCATGATCCCGATCGCCGAGATCGGCACCTGCGGCACCGCCGCGCATCGCCGTGAACCGGTCTTCACCGAGGACATCACCACGGATCCGCTCTGGAACGGGTTCCAGGAGCTGGCCGAGGAAAACGGTCTGCGCTCTTGCTGGTCATACCCGCTGCTCGCCTCCGACGGCACGGTACTGGGCACCTTCGCGAGCTATCGCCAGACCCCCGGGGCGCCCACGCAGTCCCTGCGCCGCCAGATCGCCCGGGCCGCGGACCTGGTCTCGCTGGCGATCGAACGCCATCGCGATCGCACGGCCCTGGAGGACAATGAACAACGCTATCGTTCCCTGTTCTCCTATAACCCTGACGCCGTCTTCTCGCTGGACGCCCAGGGGCGGTTGCGCACCGTCAACCATGCCGCCGAGACCATGCTGGACCGGCCCGACGTGGCACTTGTCGGGCAATCGTTGATCGAGCTGATCGATTCGAACGAGCGACACACGGTGGAACGAGCGATCAAACGTACCCTGCGCGGCCGCACGCAGGTCGCGGAACTGACCGTCACGCACGATGACGCCAGCCGGCACGAGTTCGACGTCACCTTCCTGCCCATGGTGATCAACGGGCAAATCGAGGCGGCCTACGGCATTGCCAAGGACGTGACCCTCCGCAACCACCAGGACCGACGGATGCGTACGCTCGAGCGCAGCGTCGAGGCCAGCATCCATGGCGTGATCATCGCAGACGCGCGACAGCCGGATCAGCCGATCGTCTACGTCAACTCGGCCTTCACCGAGATCACGGGCTATCGGGCCGACGAGGTGCTGGGACGAAACTGCCGCTTCCTGCAGGGCGAGGAAACCGACCCCGGTGCCATCGATCAGATCCGCCACGGCCTGGCCGCGCGCGAGCCGGTGCGCGTGCTGCTGCGCAACTATCGCAAGGACGGCAGCCTGTTCTGGAATGAACTGCATATCGCACCGGTCGAGGACGAGTCCGGCGAGATCACCCACTTCGTCGGCCTGCAGAACGACGTCTCGGCGCACAAGTCCTACGAGGCGCAACTGGCCTTCAACGCCACCCACGATGCCCTGACGGGCCTGGGCAACCGCAGCCTGTTCGAGGATCGCCTTCGCCACACCGTCGAACTGACCCGGCGGCGCGCCACCCGCGTGGCGGTACTGTTCATCGACCTCGACGAGTTCAAGCCGATCAACGACAGCCTCGGTCACGCGGTCGGCGACAAGATCCTGATCGAGGTGGCCCGCCGTCTCGAAGAGCAGATGCGCGCCGAGGACACCCTGTCGAGGTTTGGCGGCGACGAGTTCGTCGCCCTGCTGGCCGACATCGACGGCGAGGACGAGGCACTGCTGGTCGCCGAGCGACTCCTCCCCGAGATCAGCCGCCCCTACCGCATCGACGAGCACGAGCTCTACCTGAGCGCGAGCATCGGCATCGCCATCAGCGAGCCGGGCATGGAGAACGCGACCTCGCTGATCCAGCAGGCCGACATGGCGATGTATCGGGCCAAGCAGCAAGGGCGCAACACCTGCCAGATCTTCAACGAGGAGATCGACAGCCAGGTGCGCCACCGGGTCGGGTTGCGCAACGATCTGCAGGAGGCGCTCGAGAATGGGGACTTCCAGGTCTTCTACCAGCCGCTGGTGCTGGGCGAGGAACGTCGCATCGCCGGGCTCGAGGCCCTGCTGCGCTGGCATCACCCGACCCATGGCTGGGTCTCGCCGGCCACCTTCATCCCGCTCGCCGAGGAAACCGGCCAGATCATCCCGTTGAGCGAGTGGGTGCTCGAGCGGGCCTGTCGTGACATGAAGACCCTGGTGGACCACGGGCTGCAGGAAGGTCGGGTCGCGATCAACCTCTCACCGGTGCAGTTCAACCGCCCCAATTTCCTGGCCACCATCCGGCGCATGCTGGAGATCAGCGGCCTGCCGGCCAACCGGCTGGAACTCGAGTTGACCGAGGGCATCCTCATGCACGAGACCGAGGCAGCCATAAAGACCCTTCACCAGCTGCGCGAGAGCACCATCAGCATCTCGATCGACGACTTCGGCACCGGCTTTTCCAGCCTGAGCTACCTCAAGCACCTGCCGATCGACAAGCTCAAGATCGACCGCAGCTTCATCCAGGGCGTGGAACACTGTGCCGATGACGCGGCGATCGTGCAGGGGATCATCTCGATGGCCCATCACCTCGGCATCAAGGTGGTTGCCGAAGGCATCGAGACCGAGGTCCAGCGCGACATCCTCGTCGGCTGGGGCTGCGACATCCTGCAGGGCTACCTGTTCGCCAAACCCATGCCCCTCGACGAACTCACCGGCTGCCTGCTCCACAACCGCCAGATCGCCGATTACCTCGAGTCGGCGACCTGATCCTTTCCCCCACACGAGAACACCCCCGCAGCAAGGCTGACGGGGGTGTTCTCAAAGGGTGATGTCGCATCACCGTGTCTGGTGCGCCCGACAGGATTCGAACCTGTGACCTTCGGCTTCGGAGGCCGACACTCTATCCAGCTGAGCTACGGGCGCGTCGTGATGAGGGCGAGCTCACCAGGCAAGGGCGGCATGATAGCGGCTTGACCGCGTCACGTCCATGGGCTCAGCCGTTCAGGGCATCGCCGACGACCTGCTCGGCCTGGGCGAAGATGTCCTCGAGATGACCCGGGTCCCGGAAGCTCTCGGCGTAGATCTTGTAGATCGGCTCGGTCCCCGACGGGCGGGCGGCAAACCAGCCGTTGGCCGTCTCGACCTTGAGCCCGCCGATCGGCGCGTCGTTGCCGGGCGCCTGCGTGCGGATGCCGGTGACCGACTCGCCGGCCAGCGAATCGATACTGAGCTCATTCGGGTCGAGCGCCTTGAAACGCGCCTTCTGCTCGTCGCTGAGCGCGGCATCACGGCGGGCGTAGAACGGCTGGCCGTACTGGTCGATCAGGCGATTGAAGCGCGCCCAGACGTCCTCGCCGGTCACCGCGAGGATCTCGGCGGCCAGCAACCCCATCGTGATGCCGTCCTTGTCGGTGTTCCAGACGTCGCCATTGCGGGCGAGGAAGGTCGCGCCGGCCGATTCCTCGCCACCGAAGCCCAGCCAGCCGTCGGTCAGGCCCGGCTGGAACCACTTGATGCCCACCGGCGTTTCGTAGACCTCGCGACCCAGCCCGCCGGCGACGCGATCGATCATCGAGCTCGATACGATCGTCTTGCCCACCTTGAGATCATCGCGCCACTCGGGCCGATGACCGAACAGGTAGTCGATCGATACCGACAGGAAATGGTTTGGATTGATCAGCCCGCCCTCGGGGCTGACGATGCCGTGGCGATCGGCATCGGTGTCGTTGCCGAAGGCCACGTCGAACCGATCCTTGATCTTCAACAACCCACCCATCGCGTAGGGCGAGGAGCAATCCATGCGGATCTTGCCGTCGTGATCCAGAGGAATGAAGCGGAAATCCGGCTCGATGTGACGGTTGACCACGGTCAGGTCCAGGCCGTAGTGCTCGGCGATCGGCTCCCAGTACGGCAGACCGGCCCCGCCCATCGGATCGACGCCGATCGAGACACCGGCGCGGGCGATCGCCTGCATGTCCACCACCGTGTCGAGGGCCTCGACGTAGGGGCGGATGAAATCCACGCCCCGGGCCGCATCGCCCTTGATCGCCCGGTCGAACGGCTGACGGGTGATGGCCTGCCAGTCGGCCAGCAGCTCGTTGGCGCGACGCTCGATCCAGCCGGTCGCCCCGGTGTCCGCCGGACCGCCGTGGGGCGGGTTGTACTTGAAGCCACCGTCACCGGGCGGG
>NZ_JBKHFB010000081.1:0-7417 GCF_046540515.1 Guyparkeria sp. | reverse complement strand
ACCTCACTTCACGCGCACGACCTGGTAGTTGCGCCACAGGTAGGTGAACGGCCAGCTCCAGATGTGGATCAGGCGCGTGAACGGGAACGAGGCGAACATCAGCATGCCGAGGCCGATGTGCAGCTTGTAGGCCCAGTGGACCTCGGTGACGAACATCCAGGCGTCGTGCTGGAAGGTCACGATGTGCTGTGCCCAGTTGGCCAGCGCCACCATCGTGCCGGCGCCGTGGTCGATCGAATGGAAGATCGTGTAGAGCCCGGTCAGCAGCTGCAGGAACAGCAGAACGATGATGAACGTATCCGCCGGCGCGGAGTTCGCTCGCACGGCGGGGATGAACAGCCGCCGCCACAGCAGGATCGAGATGCCGACCAGGCACATCGTGCCGAAAATGCCGCCGGCGACGATCGCGATCCACTGCTTCTGCTCGGTCGTGATGAACAGCGTGTAGATCTCCTTCGGCACCAGCAGGCCGAAGAGATGGCCGAAGAACAGCAGCAGGATGCCGACGTGGAACAGGTTGCTGCCCCAGCGAAACGCCGGCGTCTTGTGCAGGATCTGGCTCGACATCGCCCGCCAGGTGTACTGGCCGCGGTCGTAGCGCAGCAGGCAGCCGAGCAGGAAGATCGTGCCCGCGAGGTAGGGGAACACCCCGAATGCGAATTGCGTCATGTACTCCATCTCGTTGTCTCCCGGAGTCACTTACCGCCGGCCGCGCCGCGGCTCGGTTGTTCGATCCACTCGACGGCTGCCGTGCGAACCTGGTCGCCCTGACCGGCTCCCGTGCTACAGCCGCCGCTGCTCGGATCGCTGTTGCCGAGGAAGGTGACCTGCTCTTCCTCCCAGATCTCGTCCATCTTCTCGATGGTCTCGTCGGGTCCCTCACCCGCCGCGTGCTTGCGGAAATCGGCCGCATCCTCGGGCGTGCCCGCGATGCACTCGAGCGCGTCGAAGGCAACCGCATACGACGAGCCCCGCTCGGTCAGCCGTGCGCCGAGCAGGATCGCCACGCCCATGGCGTCGCCGAGCAATTCGTCGATCTCGGCGCGGTCCCGCTGCGACAGGTACTCGAGGAACAGCGGCAGGTAGTCGGGCAGCTCGTAGGCGTCGACCTCGAGGCCGGCCGCGGCGTACTGGTTCATCAGCTCGACCATGGCCTGGCCGCGATCGCGCGACTCGCCGTGGACGTGCTCGAACAGGTGCAGCGACAGGTTGCGCCCGCGGTCGAACAGATTGACGTAGACCTCCTGCAGGTCCAGCAGCGGGGTCTCCGCGATCTCGCCCAGCAGCGCATCGAGCCGCCACTGGACCTCGGGCGTGAGCAACCCTTCCTCGCGGATCGCCCGGCGCATATCGGGCACCGCGGCCTGCAGCTCGGCCGTGGGATAGCAGAGCACGCGAGAAATGACGGCTAGTGTCTTCATCGCCACCTCCTCAGGCCTTCTCGCGATCGAGCTTGATCGGGAACAGCTTGCGCTTGGCCGTCGCCTTGCCGCCGAAGACGTCGGCGTCGTTGCCGCCACCGCCGCAACCCGCGCCGAAGCTGAAGCCGCAGCCGCCGCGCTCACTGATGCTGTCGTACAGCGTACTGGCCGATTCGCGCTTGTTCGTCGGGATGACGAAGCGATCCTCGTAGTCGGCGATCGCCATGTAGCGATACATGTCCTCGACCTGGTGCTCGGTCAGGCCGACGCGCTCGAGCACGTCGGTCGCCTTGCGGCCATCGACCGTCTCGGCGCGCTTGTACGCGCGCATGGCGAGCATGCGCTCGAGCGCGTGGACGATCGGCTCCTCCTCGCCCGCGGTCAACAGGTTGGCCAGGTAACGCACCGGGATGCGCAGCTGATCGACCTGCGGGATCTCGCCGTTGTAGCCGATGTGACCCGATTCGGCCGCCGACTGGATCGGCGACAGCGGCGGGCAGTACCAGACCATCGGCAGGGTGCGGTACTCGGGGTGGAGCGGGAAGGCGACCTTCCACTCCATCGCCATCTTGTACACGGGCGACTTCTGCGCGCCCTCGATCCAGTCCTCGGGGATGCCCTGGCGCCGCGCCTCCGCGATGATCTCGGGATCGTGCGGATCGAGGAAGACGCCGAGCTGGGCCTCGTAGAGGTCCTGCTCGTCCGGGACGCTGGCCGCTTCCTCGATGCGGTCGGCGTCGTAGAGCATGACGCCGAGGTAGCGGATGCGGCCGACGCAGGTCTCGGAGCACACGGTCGGCTCGCCCACCTCGATACGGGGGTAGCAGAAGGTGCACTTCTCCGACTTGCCGCTCTTCCAGTTGTAGTAGATCTTCTTGTACGGGCAGCCCGACACGCACATGCGCCAGCCGCGGCACATCTCCTGGTCGATCAGGACGACGCCGTCCTCCTCGCGCTTGTAGATCGCCCCCGACGGGCACGCCGCCACGCAGGTCGGGTTGAGGCAGTGCTCGCACAGCCGCGGCAGGTACATGATGAAGGTGTTCTCGAACTGGCCGTAGATGTCCTTCTGCACCTTCTCGAAGTTGTAGTCCTGGCTGCGCTTCTCGAACTCGCCGCCCAGGATCTCCTCCCAGTTCGGCCCCCACTCGATCTTCTCCATGCGCTCGCCCGTGATCGCGGACACGGGCCGGGCGGTCGGCATGGTCTTGCTGTCGCCCGCGGCCTGGAGGTGGGTGTGCTCGTAATCCCAGGGCTCGTAGTAGTCCTCGATCGCCGGCATGTCCGGGTTGGCGAAGATGTTCGCCAGCACCCGCCAGCGCCCGCCGATACGGGGCTGCAGCTCACCGTTGCTCAGCCGCTGCCAGCCGCCGCGCCAGCGTGCCTGGTTCTCCCAGTCCTTGGGATAACCGATGCCCGGCTTGGTCTCGACGTTGTTGAACCAGGCGTATTCCATGCCCTCGCGCGAGGTCCAGACGTTCTTGCAGGTGACCGAGCAGGTATGGCACCCGATGCACTTGTCCAGGTTCAGGACCTTGCCGATCTGTGCGCGGATTCTCATCTCAGGCGCCCTCCGTCGTCGCGGTCGGTTCCGACTCATCCATCCAGTCCACATCGCGCATCTTGCGCAGGATGATGAACTCGTCGCGGTTGCTGCCGACCGTGCCGTAGTAGTTGAAGAAATAGCTCTGCTGGGCGTAACCGCCGATCATGTGTGTCGGCTTCAGCGTGGCCCGCGTCACCGAGTTGTGGATGCCGCCGCGGTTGCCCGTGATCTCCGAGCCCGGTGTATTCGAGATCTTCTCCTGGGCGTGGTACATCATGGACATGCCTTCCGGCACCCGTTGGCTGACGACGGCGCGCGCGGTCAGGGCACCGTTGACGTTGAAGGCCTCGATCCAGTCGTTGTCCTCGATCCCGGCCTTGTTGGCGTCGACCTCGCTGATCCAGACGATCGGCCCGCCGCGCGACATGGTCAGCATCAGCAGATTGTCCGTATACGTGCTGTGGATGCCCCATTTCTGGTGCGGCGTGAGGAAGTTGAGCACGATCTCGTCGTTGCCGTTGCCCTTCTTGCCCAGCATCGGCTTGATCGTCTTCAGATCGACCGGCGGCTTGTAGACGCACAACGCCTCGCCGAAATCGCGCATCCAGACGTGATCCTGGTAGAACTGCTGGCGGCCGGTGATCGTGCGCCACGGGATCAGCTCGTGGACGTTGGTGTAGCCCGCGTTGTAAGAGACGTGCTCCGAGTCGATGCCCGACCAGATCGGCGATGAGATGATCTTGCGCGGCTGCATCACCAGGTCGCGGAAGCGCAGCTTCTCCTCCTCGCGATGGACGCCGAGGTGGCTGTGGTCGAGGCCGGTGATCTTGCCCAGGCTCTTCCACGACTTGACCGAGACCTCGCCGTTGGTCTCGGGCGCCATCATCAGGATCGACTCGCAGGCGTCGATCGCGGTATCGAGTTTCGGCTGCCCCTGGCTCACGCCCTCGTCGCGCACGCGGCCGTTGAGATCACCGAGCTGATCGATTTCGCTCTCGGTGTTCCAGGCGATGCCCTTGCCGCCGTTGCCCAGCTCCTTCATCAGCGGGCCGATGCTGGTGAACTTGGCGTAGGTGTCCGGGTAGTTGCGCTTGACCGTCACCAGGTTCGGCATGGTCTTGCCGGGCACGGGCTCGCACTCGCCCCTCTTCCAGTCACGCGGCTCGAAGGGTTCCGCGAGCTCGGCGGGCGAGTCGTGCAGGTGCGGCATCGTGACGACATCCGTCTCCTCACCCAGATGGCCGGGCGCCAGCTCGGAGAACTTGCGTGCGATGCCCTTGTAGATGTCCCAGTCCGAGCGCGACTCCCAGGCCGGATCCACGGCCGCGGTGAGCGGGTGGATGAACGGGTGCATGTCCGAGGTATTGAGATCGTTCTTCTCGTACCACGTCGCCGTGGGCAGCACGATGTCGGAGTACATGCAGGTCGTCGACATGCGGAAGTCGAGCGTGGTCAGCAGGTCGAGCTTGCCCTCGGCCGCCTCGCGCCACTCGACCTCCTCGGGCCGCTCGGACTCGTCGCCGAGCTCCTCGCCCTGCAGGCCCGTTTCCGTGCCGAGCAGGTACTTGAGGAAGTACTCGTGGCCCTTGGCCGAGGCACCGAGCAGGTTGGAGCGCCAGACGAACAGGTTGCGCGGGAAGTTGGCGGGGTTGTCGGGGTCCTCGCTGGCGAAGCCGAGCTCGCCGCTCTTCATTTGCTCGACGATGTAGTCCTTGACGGCCTTGCCCGCGGCCTCGGCCTCGCGCGTGACCTTGAGCGGATTGCGCGACAGCTGTGGCGCCGACGGCAGCCAGCCCATGCGCTCGGCCCGGACGTTGTAGTCGAGCAGATGGCCGTGGTACTCGCTCTCGTCGGCCAGTGGCGACAGGATCTCGCGTACGTTGAGCCGCTCGTGGCGCCACTGGCTGGTGTGGTTGTAGAAGAACGAGGTCGAGTTCATCTGCCGCGGCGGGCGATGCCAGTCGAGGCCGAAGGCGACCGGGATCCAGCCGGTCTGCGGCCGCAGCTTCTCCTGGCCGACGTAGTGCGCCCAGCCGCCGCCGCTCTGGCCCACACAGCCGCACATCATCAGCATGTTGATGACGCCGCGGTAGCTCATGTCCATGTGGTACCAGTGGTTCATGCCGGCACCGATGATGATCATCGACTTGCCGTGGGTCTTGTGCGCCGTCTCCGCGAACTGGCGTGCGACCGTGACCACCTGCTCCCGCGGCACGCCCGTGATCGCCTCCTGCCAGGCCGGCGTGTAGGGGACGTCGTCATCGTAGCTCGAGGCAACGTTGTCGCCGCCCAGCCCGCGATCGATGCCGTAATTGGCGACCAGCAGATCGAACACGCTGGCGACCCGCGCGGTGGAGCCGTCGGCGAGCGTGACGTGACGCACGGGCACGCGACGGACCTGGACCGGATCGTGCGTGGTCATCGCCCAGTGGTTGTTGCCGCCGCCACCGAAGTAGGGGAAGCCGACGTCGACGAGCTCGTCGTGCTGCGCCGAGTGCGACAGCTCGGGCCGGATCTCGCTGCCGTCGCTGGCGCGGCTCTCCAGGTTCCAGCGGCCGCCCCCGTCGCCCCAGCGGAAGCCGATCGAGCCGCGCGGCGCGACGATGCGGCCCGTCGGCCCGTCGAAGGTAAGCGTCTTCCACTCCGGGTTGTTGGTCTCGTCGAGGGCACCATCGAGATCGCTGGCGCGCAGGAAGCGCCCCGGCACGTTGTGCTCGCCCTTGGCATCGAGCATGACCAGGCAGGGCATGTCGGTATAGCGGCGGACGTAGTCGTCGAAGTAGTCGCTGGTGTTCTGGACATGCCACTCCTTCAGGATGACGTGGCCGAACGCCATCGCCAGCGCCGAGTCCGTGCCCTGCTTCGGGTGCAGCCAGACGTCACCGAACTTGGATGCCTCGGAGTAATCGGGCGAGATCGTGACGATCTTGGTGCCGTTGTAGCGCGCCTCGGTCATGTAGTGGGCGTCCGGGGTGCGCGTCTGCGGCACGTTCGACCCCCACATCATGATGAACTTGGAGCTGTACCAGTCCGCCGACTCGGGCACATCGGTCTGCTCGCCCCAGGTCTGCGGCGACGACGGCGGCAGGTCGCAGTACCAGTCGTAGAAGCTCATGCAGCTACCGCCGAGAAGGGACAGGTAGCGCGTGCCCGCGGCGTACGACACCATCGACATGGCCGGGATCGGCGAGAAGCCGATGAGCCGGTCGGGGCCGTATTGCTTGACCGTGTAGACGTTGGCCGCGGCGACGATCTCGTTGACCTCCTGCCAGTCACCGCGAACCATGCCGCCGAGGCCGCGGCGCGACTTGTATGCCCGCGCCTTGACCGGGTCCTCGACGATCGACTGCCAGGCATCCACCGGGTCGCCGTGCTCGGCCTTGGCCTCGCGCCAGAGCTCCAGCAGGCGGCGCCGGATCAGCGGGTGCTTGACCCGGTTCGCGCTGTAGACGTACCAGGAGTAGCTCGCACCGCGCGAGCACCCACGCGGCTCGTGGTTGGGCAGACCCGGCCGCGTGCGCGGGTAGTCGGTCTGCTGCGTCTCCCAGGTGATCAGGCCGTTCTTGACGTAGATCTTCCACGAGCAGGAGCCGGTGCAGTTCACGCCGTGGGTCGAGCGCACGATGCGGTCGTGCTGCCAGCGCTGGCGGTAGCCGTCTTCCCAGCGGCGGTCGTGATCCGTGGTCACGCCGTGGCCCTCCGAGAACGGCTCACGCTTGTGGCGAAAGAACAGAAGATTGTCGAGGAAGTGACTCATCGTTGTACTCCATCAGGCGACGTTGCAGTGCCGCTGCAGGGCCGCGGAGGCAGTTCGCGCCTCCGCCGGCCGGTTGACTCAAGGGTTCCGGATCTCCGCGCCGGGCCGCAGGTAGAACCACCAGCAGACCACCACACAGATCGCATAAAAGATGGCGAAGCCGTACATCGCCAGCTCGGGGCTGCCCGCCTCGATCTGGTCGCCCATCACGCGCGGGGCGACGAAGGCGCCGTAGGCGGCGACCGCCGAGGTCCAGCCGAGGACGGGCCCCTTGCTCTGCTGATCGAAGATCACGCCGATCGTGCGGAAGGTCGAGCCATTGCCGATGCCGACGGCGGCGAAGATGACAATGAACAGCAGCAGGAAGACGAAGAAGAAATCCTGCGGCGCCGACGAGTAGTACGCCAGGTTCATGACATAACCGGCGCCGACCGAGGCGAGCACAGTGATGATCGAGATGACGAAGGTGACGATCGAGCCGCCCATGCGGTCCGAGATCCAGCCGCCCACAGGCCGGATCAGGGCGCCGACGAAGGGGCCGATCCAGGCGTAGGTCAGCGAGCTGGGGCCGTCCGGGTTGGCCACGCGCTCGCCGTCGACCATCATCTTGCCGAACAGCACCTCGATCGACAGCGGCAGCGCCGCCGAGAAGCCGATGAAGGAGCCGAAAGTGGCGATGTAGAGCACCGTCAT
>NZ_JBKHFB010000080.1:0-7533 GCF_046540515.1 Guyparkeria sp. | reverse complement strand
ACCCACACCAACCAGCCGATCGCGCCGGCCAGCACCATGTTACAGAACAGGGCCCAGATGAAATTCGGCGTCGAGTGACGGCAATGGGCTCGAGCCGAAGCGCGATCGCCAGGAGCGACCGACAGGTGCAGGGCAAGCAGCGGTAGCAGCGCGATCGGCGCCGGGGGATCTCGCGGTCCGCGACGGGGCCCGGGGTTGGTTGGCTCATTGGCACGCCGGCGGATTTCGGCAAGGCCGCGATCCCGGCGGACCCAGGCACGACACCTGTCACCTTCTTATACCCGACGACGGAACTCAAGCAATCGACGAGCATCTTGACTAAGGTGAAAGCAGGTCATCGAAGGTGATGACCATGATGAACCGGTCGGCTCGATGGCAGCCGGCCCCGCCCATGAAGCACGGCATCTCGGTCGGGCGGGCGGTCAACCATGGAGGTCGCATCATGCTTTCCTGGGCACTGATCTTTCTGATCGTGGGAATCATCGCCGGCGTACTGGGCCTGAGCGGCGTCGCCGGTGCGGCGACACAAATCGCCTGGATCCTGTTCGTCGTCGGCCTGGTCCTGGCGATCGTGTTCTTCCTGATGGGTCGCAGACCGCCGGTCTGACGCCACCAACCAGCAAGACAAAAAACCCCGGCATTGCCGGGGTTTCGTCGTTTCGGCAAGACGCGGCAGCCGTCAGATCCGGCCGTAGACCTCGCCGCCCTTCTCGACGAACTCGATCGACTTCTCCTCCATGCCGCGACGCAGCGCCTCCTCCTCGTCGACGCCCAGCTGGTCGGCATACTCGCGGACCTCCTGGGTGATCTTCATCGAGCAGAAGTGCGGCCCGCACATGGAGCAGAAATGCGCCACCTGGTGCGCCTCCTTGGGCAGGGTCGCGTCGTGGTACTCGCGCGCCCGCTCCGGGTCGAGCGACAGGTGGTACTGGTCCAGCCAGCGGAACTCGAAGCGCGCCTTGGACAGGGCGTTGTCACGTACCTGCGTGCCCGGGAAGCCCTTGGCCAGATCCGAGGCGTGGGCGGCGATCTTGTAGGTGATCACGCCCTCGCGCACGTCGTCCTTGTCCGGCAGGCCGAGGTGTTCCTTGGGCGTGACGTAGCAGAGCATCGCGGTGCCGTACCAGCCGATGTTGGCCGCGCCGATGCCGCTGGTGATGTGGTCGTAGGCCGGGGCGATGTCGGTGACCAGCGGCCCGAGGGTGTAGAACGGCGCCTCGAAGCAGTCCTCGAGTTCCTTGTCCATGTTCTCCTTGACCATGTGCAGCGGCACGTGGCCCGGGCCCTCGATCATCACCTGCACGTCGTGCTTCCAGGCGATCTGGGTGAGCTCGCCGAGGGTCTTCAATTCGGCGAACTGGGCCTCGTCGTTCGCATCCGCGAGACAGCCCGGGCGCAGGCCGTCGCCCAGCGAGAACGACACGTCGTAGGCCTTCATGATCTCGCAGATCTCGTTGAAGCGCGTGTAGAGGAACGACTCCTCGTGGTGGGCGAGGCACCACTTGGCCATGATCGATCCGCCGCGCGAGACGATGCCGGTGACGCGGTCGGCGGTCATCGGCACGTAGGCCAGGCGCACGCCGGCGTGGATGGTGAAGTAGTCGACGCCCTGCTCGGCCTGCTCGATCAGCGTGTCGCGGTAGATCTCCCAGGTCAGCTCCTCGGCCTTGCCGTCGACCTTCTCGAGGGCCTGGTAGAGCGGCACGGTGCCGATCGGCACCGGCGAGTTCCTGAGGATCCACTCGCGGGTCTCGTGGATGTGCTTGCCGGTGGAGAGATCCATGATGGTGTCGCCACCCCAGCGGATGCCCCAGACCATCTTCTCGACTTCCTCGGCGATGCCGGAGGTGACCGCCGAGTTGCCGAGGTTGCCGTTGATCTTGGTACGGAAGTTCCGGCCGATGATCATCGGCTCGATTTCCGGGTGGTTGATGTTCGCCGGGATGATGGCCCGGCCGCGGGCGATCTCGTCACGGACGAACTCGGGCGTGATCTCGTCGGGGATCGATGCGCCGAACGACTCGCCCGGGTGCTGGCGCAGGAGTTTCGCGTAGCGCGGGTCGGCGCGCATTTCCTGCAGGCGGTTGTTCTCGCGGATGGCGACGTATTCCATCTCGGGGGTGATGATCCCCTGACGCGCGTAATGCATCTGGGTGACGTTGGCACCCGCCCTGGCCCGGCGCGGCGGGCGGATGTGCGAGAAGCGCAGGTTCTCGGTCTTCTCATCACGCAGGCGCTCCTGGCCGAAGCGCGAGGTCGGGCCGTCGAGCTGCTCGGTGTCGTTGCGCTCCTCGATCCACGCCTGGCGCAGCGGCGCGAGCCCCTTGAGCAGATCGATCTCCACGTCCGGGTCGGTGTACGGGCCGGAGGTGTCGTAGACCGGGATCGGCGGGTTGGAGACGATGCCCGAGTCGTTCTGCGTCGCCGTCTGGCTGATCTCGCGGAAGGGGACGCGGATGTCCGGGCGCGAGCCGACCGAGTAGCGCTTGTGACTGGCGGGGAACGGGGCGATGACCGTCTCGGAGAGTTTCGCGGTCTTCTGCAGGAAATCGCTGGGGATTGCGCTCATGGGTATGCCACCTGTGCAACGGTTGGGGCATGCACGACGAGCGCCGACTGGTCACGGAGAGAGATGTCTCGTTTTGTGCCAGACAGACTTCCCTACGCCGATGCAAGCCGGATCAGGTTCCAAGGGTGTTTCTCAGCCACGCCGGCCGTTCGTGGCCGGTGGGCACCCCTAGTCTGCGGATGGGTGGCCGCCGAACACCGTCCGGGCAGCCACCGTCATGGGCGGGACGCTACCCCAGCGGCCGGCAAATAACAAGTTCCAGCACGGCTTTCAGTGACTTAGAACGACGCAACGACGCCCCCATCACCTGCCGGAAGTTGCCGGGGCGGGGGAAAACCCGTAAATTACCGCGCACTCAATTATCCGAGAACAGAGCCGAATCATGCCCACCGACATCGAACTGGCCCGCTTCAACATGGTCGAGCAACAGATCCGCCCCTGGGACGTGCTCGACAAGCGCGTTCTGGAGGTGTTCTTCAATGTCCCGCGCGAGCGTTTCGTGCCGGACACCGAGCGGGTGCATGCCTTCGCCGACGTGGCGGTGCCGATCGGTCACGGCCAGACGATGCTGCCGCCGGTGGTCGAGGGACGCATCCTGCAGCACCTGCAGGTCCAGCCCGGTGAACGCGTGCTCGAGATCGGCACCGGCACGGGCTTCTTCACCGCCGCGCTCGCCTCGCTGGGCAACAGCGTGCGTTCGGTGGACATCTTCCCCGACTTCACCGAACGAGCCGGCGGCCTGCTGGCCGAACTCGGCTTCGAGCGGGTCGTGCTGGAGACCGGCGATGCCCACGATGGCTGGGCGGGCGAGGAACGCTTCGACGTGATCGTCTTCACTGCCGCTCGCGCCACGATGCCCGAGGCAAGCTTCCGCCAGCTCAACGTCGGCGGCCGCCTGCTGGCGATCACCGGCACGGGGGCCATCCAGACCGTCTCCATGGTCACCCGCGAATCGGACACCCAGTTCCGTACCGATTCGCTGTTCGAGACCCGCACCGGCTACCTGATCGGCGCCGAGCCCCAGCCGACCTTTTCGCTCTGATCCGACCACCTCGGCGAACTCGGCACGCTCACGCCGACATGACACGGCCCCGGTCTCTCAACCGGGGCCGTTCTGCGCTAAGCTCTGCTACCGAATCGCACGCCAGCCGGGGAATTTCCCACTGGAGCAGCCGGCCGCCGTGATACGCCTTGCCGGTGAATCGCCCACTGGGGTATCGTGCCGATAGTTAGTAGGCTAATAACAAGTTACGCGCCCAATCGTACCGAGGTACCGCCGCCATGCCAGTCCGTCGCCTCCACCCCGTCTTCGGCCGGGGCGGCCCTCGTGGCCCTGCCCGACCGTTCCGCCGTGCCGCTCTGTCGGTTGCCATCGGCCTGGGGCTGTCGCTTGGGAGCGGCACGACGATGGCCGAGGATCTCCTCGACATCTATGCGCTCGCCGAGCAGAACGACCAGCAACTGCGCGCCGCCGAGCAGCAACGACTCTCCGTCGAGCAGAACATTCCCATCGAACGCGCGGACCTGCTGCCGCAGATCGGCGCTCAGGCGGGTGTCAATTATCGTCGCAGCGATACCACCATCGGCGAACCCGCCCAGGGGCCGGACAGCAGTGACGGGGTGAGCGGCGATCTGTTCCTGCGTCTCGACCAGACGATCTTCAACCGCACCGATCAACTCGAGGTCGGCCGTGCGGAACTGGAAGTGCGCCAGGCGGCCATCGACTACGAAAAGGCGCGCCAGGACCTGATCCTGCGCACGGGCCAGGCCTACTTCCGGGTGCTGAACGCCGATGCGCAGCTACAACTGGCCCAGGCCAACCGCACGGCGCTCAAGCGCCAGCTCGAACGGGCCCAGCGTCAATACGAGGTGGGCATGGTCGCCGTGACCGACGTGGCCGACGCCCAGTCCGAATACGATCAGGCCGATGCCCAGATCATCGCCGCCCGCAACGAACTCAACAATGCCGAAGCGGCCCTGGGCACCATCATTGGCCAGATCGCCACGGATCTCGACGACATCCGCACCAATCTCGACGTCGCCGCCCCAGAGCCGGCCGACCCCGAGGAGTGGATCGAACTGGCCCTGGCCCAGAACCTCGACCTGCAGAGTGCGACCATCGGCACGCGCATCGCCCAGCAGGCCGTCGACATAAACCGCTCGGCGCGCGCACCCACCGTGGGCCTGAACGCTCAGTACGGCTACGACAACAGCTACCAGGGCGGCGGACTGAACCGTCAGGGTCGGAGCGGATCACTCAACGGCCAGGTCGGTGTCCAGGTCGAATTGCCCATCTACACCGGCGGACGGATCAATTCGCGCTCGCGCAAGGCGGCCTTCGACTATCAGCGCAGCCAGTTCGACCTGGATGGTCAACGCCGCCAGGTCCGCCAGGAGACCTCCGACAGCTACCGCGGAGTGCAGACCTCTATCGGTGAGATCACTGCCTTCCGTCAGTCCGTCGAGTCCGCGCGCACCAGCCTGGTCGCCACGGAAGCGGGCTACGGCGTGGGCACACGCACCATCGTCGACGTGCTCAACGCCGAGTTGCGCGTGTTCGAGGCCATGGCCAACTACCTCGACGCCCGTTACGGCTATATCACGAACCTGTTGCAGTTGAAGGCCGACACCGGCCAGCTCACCGTCGCCGACCTGGAGGCCATCAACCGCCAGCTGACCGACCAGGAAACCAACGCCCTGATCGCCCCGCTGATGGCTCGGAGCGATGACGACGGCGCCAGCGCGGCCGATACCGAGATGATGCAGCGCGTGCTCGACCGCGCCCGCGAGACGGTCTACGACGAGGACTGACGCGGTCTCTCCTGACGGCCGGGCAGTCGGTGTTCGTTCAGACCGATCAGTCCAGCCATGACGCGAGCCGATCCACGAGCCGACTGGCCGCCCCGCGGTGCTCGGCAATCACGATTCGCGCCCGCCCCCCTGCTTCCGCCCAGTCCCGGGACCGAGCGAAGCACTCGATCACCGCCGCCGCCAATGACTCGCTGCCGCCCACCTCACGGCAGGCGTCTCGTTCGCCGAGCACCGCAAAGACCTGGCGAAAATTCTGCACCGCCGGCCCGTGCAACACCGCACGCCCCACCGCCGCCGGCTCGATCGGGTTGTGCCCGCCGACCGGCACCAGCGACCCGCCCATGAAGACCACCGGCACGTCGGCAAACAATCCCGCCAGCACCCCCGCCCGGTCGACCACCAGCACCGTGGCCTCCTCGTCCGATTGCCGCCCGGGCGACCAGATCGCCAGCGAGAAGCCATGACTCTCGACCAGGCGCCTCACCTCGGCAGCACGCTCGGGGTGCCGCGGGACGAGTATCAGGCGCGCGTCGGGATAACGCCGGCGCACGGTCGCGTGAGCCTCGAGCACCTGCGCCTCTTCGTCGGGATGGGTGCTGGCCGCCAGCCAGGTATGCGCCCGTCCGTCGGGCACGGGAGGAACGGTCTCCACCACCGGCAGATCGAACTTGAGATTGCCGCAATCCTCGACCCGTCTGGCACCCAGCTCGAGGAAACGCTCCCGGTCGGCGGGGGACTGCGCACAGATCAACTCGATCCCCGCCAGCGCCTCGCGCAGCAACGGGCCTCCCCAGCGGGAGTAGCGTCGATACGATCGGTCGGACAGGCGGGCGTTGGCAATGACCAGCGGCACGGCGGCACGGTCGGCCTCGCGCACCAGATTCGGCCAGAGCTCGGTTTCCATCACCACCAGCAGCCGCGGGCGCAGGCGCGCCAACACCCGACGCTGCGCGAGGCCCAGATCGAAGGGGGCATAGAAATGCGGCAGGTCGAGCCCCCGTGCCGCCTCGGCGCCGGTCTCGGTGGTGGTGCTGATCACGATCGGAAGATCCGGCCAGCGCGCCTGCACCGCCCGGACCAGCATGGCCGCGGCACGCACCTCGCCCAGCGATACCGCGTGCAGCCACAGGGCGTCCCGGGGCAGACCGTCGCGCAGACGCCCGAACTGTTCGAAAAGTCGGCGCTGCCCCGCCGGGGCTCGCCGGTAGCGTCGCCAGGAATCGACCGCCAGCCAGGGAGACAACCCCGCGAGCAGCAGCTGATACTGCCAGCGTCTCACGGGCCGCCCCTGCCGGGCAGGGCGGATGGATCCGACGACGCCGGGACACCGGATGGGCGAACGGAATGCATGGGCGATACGCGCATGCGGCCATTATCCCTTAGAATCCGGTCCTCATGAGCCCTGCCCGCACAAACGGCCTCGACCAGGGATTGCGCGCCGCCCGCTTCGCCCTGTCCCTGCTGCCGCGACTGATCGCCGCCCTGCCGCAACGCAGGCGGATCGCGCTCGGTCGTGGGCTGGGCTGGCTGATGGCGCGCCTGCTGAAAAAGCGCCGACGCATCATGCGGGCGAACCTCGCCGTCGCCTTTCCGGAATGGAGCGCGGCCGCGCGGGACGAGCTCATCGACGAGCACTTCGCCCGGCTGGGCGCCGGCATCTGCGAGGGCTTCTGGGGCTGGTTCGGCAACCTGGAGAAGGTGCCCGAGTACCGCATCATCGGCCTGGAGCACCTCGAGGCCGCCCGGGCCGAGGGCCGCGGCGTGATCCTCAACGCCGCGCACGTCGCCGACATGGAGCTGGGCGTGTACTTCGTCTCGCGGCATGCGCCGGTGCACGCCGTCTACCGTCCCAACAACAACCCGGTGATCGACGCGCTGATCGACCAGGGCCGCGAGAAACACCTCGCCGGCCTGATCCACCGCGAGGACACCCGCGCGATGGTCCGCGCCCTGCGCGCCGGCGACGTGCTCTGGACCGCACCGGACCAGAACTACCACGGCAAGACCAGCGCCTTCATCCCCTTCCTCGGACTGCCGGCCGCCACCAACACCGCCATGCCGACACTTGCGCGCATGGGCCGGGCGGTGATCCTGCCCTACCACGTCCGCCGCTTCGGCACGCGTT
This sequence comes from Guyparkeria sp., assembly GCF_046540515.1. Lineage (GTDB taxonomy): Bacteria > Pseudomonadota > Gammaproteobacteria > Halothiobacillales > Halothiobacillaceae > Guyparkeria. The sequence continues at coordinate 28 of NZ_JBKHFB010000080.1, read as the reverse complement.
ACGAACTCGAGATCGAACCGCCCATCCA
>NZ_JBKHFB010000079.1:0-7755 GCF_046540515.1 Guyparkeria sp. | reverse complement strand
ACTCGCCCCGGGACTCGGCACGCCGGCCGCACTCCATGGCCTCGCAATCGGCCACGAGTCGCTCCCGGTCGCCAGGCTCGACCAGGTCTTCGATCCGGAGCCCGAGCAACGCCTCGCGCCCACGTCCGAGCAGTTCGACCAGCGCGTCATTCGCGCGTCGCACCCGCCTCTGATCGTCGAGCAGCGCCACACCCACGCCACTGGCCTCGAACACGGTGCGGAAGAGCGCCTCCTGTTCCCGCAGTCGACGCTCGGTCTCCAGCTGGTCCGAGATGTCACGAAAGATCGTCACGGCCCCCACGACCCGATTGTGGGCGGTCAGGGGAGTGGCCGTCACTTCCACCGGAAACTCGTCACCGTTCCGGCGCCGGAAACGCTCGTCGCGGCTGTGGTAACTCTCGCCGGCAGAAGCGTGCCGCTGGATCGGACAGACATCCCGGGATCCATCCTCGCCGTGACGAGCGTGAAACAGGGGGTGCGCCTGCTTGCCGATCAACTGGTCCCTCGGCATGTCGAGCAACTGCACGGCCCGATCATTGACCAGGCGGATACGTCCCTCTCGATCCAGTACGTACAGCCCCTCCCCCATGCATTCGCTGATGCGCCGCAACTGCTCGGCCTCGGCTTCGCGTATCGAGCGACTGAGCATGAGCCGCCACAGGAGCATCATCGCCAGCACCAACGGCAGCGCGCCGACAAGGAAGTTCCGCAGCGCGGCGTCGCGCTCCTCGGCCAGACCGGGGGCGGGCTTGTCGATCACCAGGTACGCGGCGTGCTCGCCCATCGGGTCGCTCAGGGGCAGGAACAGCAGTTCCCGAAACGCCCCATCCTCCTCCCAGGCCCATCCGGCAGCGCCTCCATCCAGCCGGACACTCGATCCGTCACGCCTGAACCGCTCACCCAGGGCCTGTACCCGATCGCTCCGGGCTGACGACGACATCGTCTCGATCACGTACTCGGGGTGGAGGGGCGCCTCTTCGTAGCCCGCATGCCGGTCCTCGAACAGCTTGGGAAGCACGACATCCCGGCGCATCAGGAGAAACAGGTTGCGCTTCCCCTCGCTTCGATCGCCTTCCAGCACCTCGCGCAAGGCGGAGAACCGTACCGACAGCTCGACCGAACCGATCAGCTCACCCTCGTGAACGAGGGGAAAGACATTGCGAAAACCGTGGAAGTTTCGCCCGGCCTCGAAACCGCTGACCTTCCGTCGCTCCTGCTGGGCGAGGCGGATGCCGGGACGATGGACGGCGACATCATCGGCGTACTTCTCCGGACGATGGAAGCGATAGAGCGTGGTGCCGTCGGCGAGGTGAAAGTGCAGCTGGCGAAAGTGATGGTCGCGAAGCCCCTCGTAGACCAGGCCGAGCCGCTCGGCCAGCTCGGCGCGAACCGCATCGCGACTGGCGGCATCCTCGTGGGCCCGCGCGAGCAGTTGCCTCATTCCCGGCGTGTCGATGCTCTGTTCGAACACATTGCGCGCGGCCAGCGTGTAGCTTTCCTCCAGCACCTCGATGGCATTGGCCTGCTGCCGCTGGCTTTCGGCAAGCAGAGCGGCGATCCGGTCCTGGTACTGCAGGTACACCAGCCCGGCCCAGGCGGCAAGCAGCACGACGGCAACGACCGAGGCGGGCAGCCAGCCATAAGGGGCGGCACCAGCCGGCCAACGGCCGTGGCGGCGGACGGTCACCCGTCTCCTCCCTGCGCGTGGTTCGCCAGCCAGTCACGCAAGTCCGCCACGGCCAACGGCCGGGCGTAGAAGTAGCCCTGCGCCTCGTGGCAGCCGTCAGCCCGCAGCCGGCGGGCATGCTCGGCGGTCTCCACGCCCTCGGCGAGCACCTTCAGGCCCAACCCTTCGCCCAGGGCGATCACCGAGCGGACGATGGAATGGTCATCCGGGTCGACGAGCATGTCGCGAACGAACGACTGGTCGATCTTCAGACGTCGCACCGGGAAACGCTTGAGGTAGGCCAGTGACGAAAAGCCGGTGCCGAAGTCGTCGATCGCGATCTGCACACCCAGGGCATCGAGGCGCTTGACGGTTTCCACCGCGGCCTGCGGGTCCGCCATGAAGGCCTGCTCGGTCACCTCCAGTTCCAGTCGCCGGGGGTCCAGGCCCGACCGGGACAGGACCGCATCGACCTGTTCCACCAGATCTCGCTGTTGCAGTTGCTCGGGCGAGACATTGACCGCAACTCGTGCCAGTTCATGGCCGTCGGTTCGCAGGGCGACGAAATCGTCGACGGCCCGCTGCAGCACCCAGCGCCCGATCGGCAGGATCAGGCCGGTCTCCTCGGCCAGCGGGATGAGCTCTGCCGGCGACACCCGCCCCAGCCGCGGGTTGTCCCAGCGCAACAGCGCCTCCACGGCGACCGGCCTGCCCCGATCGAGATCCAGCTGCGGCTGATAGACCAGCGACAGCTCGCCCGCGCCCAGCGCCTGGCGAAGCTCCATCTCCATCGTCACACGCCGGCTGGCCTTTTCGGTCAGGTCCCGGGTATAGAACACATAGGCATTGCGGCGTGATTCCTTGGCGCGATACATGGCGCTGTCGGCGTTTCTGATCAGCACCGGGGCACTGTCGCCATCGAGCGGATAGATGGTGATACCGATGCTGGCATCCACGCTCAGTTCGTGGCCCTCCACCAGGAAGGGCGTGGCGAACACGTCGAGCAGCGCTTCGGCCAGGCGGGACAGGTCGGCCTCCTCGCGGAGCGACTCGACCACGACGACGAACTCGTCGCCCCCGAGGCGCGCGACGGTGCTCCCTTCCTCGACCAACGCGATCAGCCGCTGGCCCACGGCCTCGAGCAGCTTGTCGCCCAACGGGTGGCCGAGACTGTCGTTGATGTTCTTGAAACGATTGAGGTCGAGGAAGAGCACCCCGACACGCCCGCCTTCCCGGTCGGCCCGCTCGATCGCACGAGCCAGCCGGTGCGTGAGCAAGTGACGGTTGGGCAGACCGGTGAGCGGATCGTGATGGGCCATGAAGTCCAGTCGCCGCTCCACTTCCTTGATCGACGAGATGTCCGACTGCATGGAAACGAACTGCCGCAGCTCCCCGCTCTCGTCGTAGACCGCGCTGATGGTCTGCCAGGCCGGGTACACGCTGCCGTCCCGCCGCCTGTTCCAGATCTCGCCCTGCCACTGGCCGTCCTCGGCCAGCGACTGCCAGATCTCTTCGTAGAACGACGGGTCGTGACGATCGGACTTGAGAATTCGCGGGGTGCGCCCCAGCACCTCGTCGGCCGAATAGCCGGTTATCTCGGTGAAGGCGGGATTGACCTGGAGGATACGCCCGACCCGATCAGTCACGATCACCGCTTCGCTGGTGTGCTGGAGGACCGCGTCGGCCAGGCGGCGACGCTCTTCTTCCCGCACTCGTGCGGTGACGTCCTGGACCACACCGATCAGGCGCAGCGGTCGGCCGTCGGCGTCTCGTTCCACCTCGGCGCGCGAATGGATCATGCGTTCGCTGCCACGGGTATCACGCAGGCGGAACTCGACCTCGTAACGGCACGCCCCCTCGCGTATGGCCTGCAAAGCCCGTTCGACGCGCGGCCAGTCGTCCTCGTGGCAATGGCGGCGCAGGGTCTCCGGCCCGGCAGGCTCGTCCTCGGGCAGGCCCAGCACGTGCCGGGCCTGGTCCGACCAGACAGCCTCGCCGCTGAGCAGATCGAACTGCCAGTCGCCCAGTCCGGCGACACGCTGTGCCTCGCGCAGGCGCTGCTCGTCACGACGTTTGTCCGTGACATCCTCGGCAATCCCGAGCAGATAGCGCGGCCGACCGTCCGGGCCGAAAATGGGCAGCTTGCGGGTACGCAACAGACGACGACCATGCGCGGTCTGGAGGGCCTCCTCCTCGATCTCGATCAGATCCCCTGACTCGAGTACACGCCGGTCCGCAGCGTTCATCGCGGCGGCCTGGTCCTCGGGGAAGAAGTCCCGATCGCTGCGGCCGATGACCTCGCGACGAGCCCAGCCGAGCATCTGCTCGCCGGCGCGGTTCAGACGGACGAAACGCAGCTCCCGGGCATCCTTGACGAAGATCATCTCCGGAATGTTCTCGATCACGTCCGAGAGCTCGGCCTCCCGCCGCTCGACCTCGTCGGCCATCGCGTTCATCGCTTCGGCCAGCTCGCGGGTCTCGCGGTCGGTTCCCAGCGGCAGCCGCGCCGAATAGTCGCCGCGACGCAGGGCGCCGACGCCGGCGATCAGCTCGTCGATGGGGCGCTGCACGCGGCGACGGATCAGCCAGCCGCCCAGCAGGATGAACAACGACGCCGAGGAGGCAAGCACGATCATGGAGACGTCGCGTGTCGCCGCCACCTGCCGGTCGAGCAACGAGCGGTCGAAGACCACGCCGAGGAACACCTCGGCCCCATCGCCCAACTCGGGAAGGACGTGCAGTCGCAGCAGGTCGTTGGGCAGCTTGACCCAGCGTTCCTCCTGCGGGTCGTCCATCTGCGCGAGGGCCTCGATTACCGCGTTGCGATCCAGGTCGCCGATGGCGCCGGTATTCGTGATCGGGCGGCCGGCGCCATCGGTCAGCAGCAATCGCACACCGTCCGGCAAGGGTAGGCGTTCGAGCGCCGCGCGGTCGATTTCGTGGACCAGGTTGACACTGCCGAGACGTGCCGAGTCGGCGTCATCCACGTCGCGCCGCACGATTCGACCGGCGATTTGCTCGACACGATCGTCGACCCGTCGATAGACCACGTCGATGTCGTCCGGGATGGACTGGTACACCCGCAGGTCCGCCGGCGGCTCCACCGACGTCCAACCACCCTCGTGATGCTCGAGGAAACGCGGCTCGCCCCCCCGGTACGACACGATCCCCGCCACGTTCCGTGCCCCACCCCGCACGTAGACGGCCAGCGTCCCGTCAGCCTGACGAATGCAGCCACGGTCAGCGACCCCGCGCTCGACCAGCTTGAGGAACTCGCGGGCCAGATCCTTCTTCGCCTCGTCGAAGACGATGGGGCGGTAATCCTCGATCTCCTGGTAGCGCTCGATCAGGTTGAGCGCCGCGACCGTGTCCTCCTGGACACGGAACGAGTCGACCGCGCTGCGCAGCCAGCTGGCGTCGGACTCCAGCGTCTCGTTGAAGGTATCCAGCGCCTGCAGGCTGCGGGTGTGCGCCTGGTCGGCGTGCAGGCCGCGCAGGTAGAAGTCCAGCGAGATGCCGACAAGGATCAGGGGCAGGGTGACCGCCGCCAGCAGCAGGACGATCAGGCGCGTCTTGAGGCTGTCGAAAAACCGGGTCAAAAGATCGGCTCCACGCGTTCCACATTCTCGCGCGTGACCGCCTCGAAGGACTTGACGGTCCGCGCCGGCACGTCGCGATCACGCAACAGGTCGACCACGATCGCCGCCCCCTCCTCGCCGCCGGTGGGATAGGTGAAGCTCAGGTCCTGTTCACCACGGCGGATGCGCTCGCGGGCCTCGGCGATGTAATCGACCCCGGCCGTGAACAGGGAGTCGGCCGGAATGTCGAGTTCGTACAGGGCCATGTACAGGCCGGTCAGCATCGAGTCGCTGTGCGAATAGACCGCATCGAACCGGAAACCGCCCTCTTGCTCGACGAGTGCCTCGACGCGCCGGATGGTGTCGCCGCGCAGGTAGTTGCCGGCCAGGCTTTCCACCGAGATTCCCTCCTCCTGCGCGAGGACATCCATGAAACCCCGGCGACGATCGACGGTCGTGCTTGCGCCCGGCACGCCCTCGAGCATCAACACCCGGCCACGACCGTCGAGGGCCTCGACGACAGCGCGACCGGCCTCACGGGCAATGCCGCGGTTGTCACCGAGAACGAAGGCATCCTCGATCGGTTCCCTTACCTGCCGGTCGACCAGGACCAGCGGAATGCCGGCCTCCTTGACCCGACGCAGCACCGGGGTCATCGCCTCGGCATCCATGGGGCTGGTGATCAGGACGTCGACGTCGGCGGCGATCCAGTCCTCGATCTGCAGGATCTGCAGCGGCAGCCGTCCTCGCGCATCGCTGACGCGGAAATCGATGCCCGGATGGTGGCCCAGGGCCTCTGCCACCTCTTCGACCTGTGCCCGCCGCCAGTCGTTGCCCATGTCATCCTGGGCGAAAGCGACCACGCCGGCGACATCCGCCTGCACCATCCCCAGCGGGCATACCGCCAGCAATATCAGCAGGGCAAAAGGCACGACGGGCGGGAAAATCGACTCAAGCGAACGCATCGACCGAACCGGCGATCACGACTCGGCACCGAACCGGCGCCGATAGGCCGACATGGCCTCTGCCGCTGCCTGCAGGCCCGGATCCGCACCACAGAAGGCGACAACGGCATCCAGATTCGCGATCGAAATCACCTCGAGCGCCTCGTCCCGCCGCAGCTCCCCGATCGCCGACAGTTCCCCCTGGCCGCGCTCCTGCCGATCCATCATCACCGCCACGCCCACGGCAGTCGCGCCGTTGGCGCGTATCAGCTCCAGCGACTCGCGGATGGCCGTTCCGGCCGTGATCACGTCGTCGACGATCAGCACCCGCCCGGAGAGCGGGGCGCCGACCAGGTTGCCGCCCTCGCCATGATCCTTGGCCTCCTTGCGATTGAAACACCACGGCACCGGCTCGCCGGTCCGCTCGGCCAGCGCGATCGCCGTGGCCGCGGCCAGCGGGATGCCCTTGTAGGCCGGGCCGAAAATCACGTCGAACTCGATTCCGGCATCCAGGATCGCCGCGGCATAGAACCCCCCCAGCGCGGCCAGCGCCCGCCCGTCGGCAAACGACCCGGCATTGAAGAAATACGGGCTGACGCGCCCGGACTTGAGCGTGAACTCGCCGAAACGGAGCGCCTGATGCTCCACGGCGAACTGGACGAAGGCCTGGCGATAATCCTGCACGGGTCGTACTTCCTCGTTGAGTGTGGGAACCGGGGGAGCAGTTGGCGCACGACGCCCGGCGGCACGGCTTGAACGACGTGGCGCAAACCTTAACCGAAAAGGCCACCGACGGCGAGGTGCCGACGGTGGCCTTGATGGACGGGAGACGGGATCGCCCGGGGCGGACGCAACGCCCGCGGCCCTCACTCCTTGCCGAGCGCAAGCTCGCCGTCGCGCACGTCGACGGTCACCGTCTGCCCTGGCAGGTACTCGCCCTTGAGGATGGCCTGGGCCAGCGGATTCTCGAGGCGATGCTGGATGGCCCGCTTGAGCGGCCGGGCCCCGTAGACCGGGTCGAAGCCCGCCTCGCCGAGGGCATCCAGGGCGGCGTCCGTGAGCGTCAGCCCGATCTCGCGATCCGCCAGTCGCTTCCTGAGATAGTCGATCTGGATGTCGACGATCTTGCGGATCTCGCTGCGGTCGAGCGGGTGGAAGACCACCACGTCGTCGACCCGGTTGATGAACTCGGGACGGAAGTGCTGGCCGACGATCTCGAGCACCTCGGACTTCATCTGCTCGTAGTCGGCGTCCTGCCCGGCCAGTTCCTGGATGCGCTGGCTGCCGAGATTCGAGGTCATCACGATCACGGTGTTGCGGAAGTCCACCGTGCGCCCCTGGCCGTCGGTCAGCCGCCCGTCGTCGAGCACCTGCAGCAGAATGTTGAACACGTCCGGGTGGGCCTTCTCCACCTCGTCGAGCAGGATCACCGAGTAGGGCTTGCGGCGGACGGCCTCGGTCAGATAGCCGCCCTCCTCGTAACCGACGTAGCCCGGGGGCGCCCCGACCAGTCGCGCCACGGAGTGCTTCTCCATGAACTCCGACATGTCGATGCGCACCATCGCCT
>NZ_JBKHFB010000078.1:0-8100 GCF_046540515.1 Guyparkeria sp. | reverse complement strand
CCGGCGTTGATCTCGTGGTAGTCGATGATGTTCTCGATCGAGATTCGCAGGCGGTGACTGGCGTGACGCATCAACTGCAGCGAGCGCGCGGGCTCCTGCTCGCCGGCGGCCGCTGGTGGCGCACAGCGACTCAGGCGACGCTCCAGCCCGGCCAGCGAGTCGACCGCCGAGCGGATGTGCCCCAGCGGGGTCACCCATTGCTGATTGACCAGTTCGAGCACCGAGGCGGCCGACAGCTGGCTTTCCGGACCGGACTTCCGCGGCGGGGGCTCGATAGGTGTGTCGTCATCCGCCGGTCGGGTGACGGGTCTAAACCACAGCGAGGCGGCCGACAGGGCCACCAGGCCGCACCAGATGCCCACCCAGCCGAGTGACGCCATCCAGACCCCGGGTGTGGCCAGCGACTGGCCGGCGAGCAGCGTGTGGACGGCCAGCAGCGACGGCGGTGCGGCCAGCGCCAGCAGCGCCCAGGGGAGGGCCGTTGCGAGCGGCGCCAGGCGTTCGCTTGCGGGCACCGGCCGGTTGGTCTGTGTTCTGCGGATCGGGGCGTTCACCGAAGGCCTTTGTGGCATACTCGGGGCGCGAGAGAACCCGCCTTCCCCGGGATTGGTTTGGGATGAGTTTGCGATGAATCGGGTAACTGGAGCGAGCCGGCAAAGCGTATGTTAGGTCAACGTCTTGATCAATTGATCGGCAACACGCCGTTGGCGCGTATCCAGCGTCTCGACCCCACGGGGGCGGCGCGCGGCAACGTGATCCTTGGCAAGCTCGAGGGCAACAATCCGGCCGGGTCGGTCAAGGACCGCGCGGCGCACTCGATGATCTCGCGCGCCATGGAGCGAGGCGAGATCAAGCCCGGCGACCGGCTGGTCGAGGCCACCTCCGGCAACACGGGCATCGCGCTGGCCATGGTGGCCGCCACGCTCGGCCTGCGGCTGACCCTGATCATGCCCGAGCACATGTCGATCGAACGCCGCCAGTCGATGGCCGCCTACGGTGCGGAACTCAGGCTCGTCTCCCGCGAGGAGGGCATGGAGGGCGCGCGCGATCTCGCCGCCGACATGGCCGCCCGGGGCGAGGGCGTGGTGCTCGACCAGTTCGCCAACCCGGACAATCCGCGTGCCCACTACCTGACTACCGGCCCCGAGATCTGGGCGGCCACCGAGGGTCGGGTGACGCATTTCGTCTCGGCGATGGGTACCACCGGCACCATCATGGGCACCTCGCACTACCTCAAGGAACAGAACCCGGGCATCGAGATCGTCGGCGTCCAGCCGGGCGAGGGCGCGCAGATCCCGGGTATCCGCCGCTGGCCGAAGGAATACCTGCCGTCGATCTTCGAGCCGGCCCGGGTCGACCGCACGCTGGACATCGACCAGCAGGAAGCCGAGGAAATGACCCGTCGGCTCGCGCGCGAGGAGGGCATCATGGCGGGCATTTCCTCCGGCGGGGCGATGGCCGCGGCACTCAAGGTCTCCGCCGAGGCGGAGAACGCCGTGATCGTCACCATCGTCTGCGACCGCGGCGATCGTTATCTCTCCACCGGCGTGTTCCCGGCCGGCTGATTGCCCTGCATCCTCCCGAACCCTGCCACGCTCCCCGCGCGGCAGGGTTTTCTATTATTCCCTGGATCGAGAAATCGATGGCCCGCAAACCGAATCGCAACCAGCGCCGAAAGTACGCCAAGCCGCTGCCGCGGGGCGAATTCGCCGCCCATATCGAGTCACTCACCCTCGAGGGGCGCGGGGTGGCGCATGTCGATGGCAAGGCGACCTTCATCGCTCGCGCGTTGCCGGGCGAGGAGGTGCGCTTCGTCTACCGTGACCGGCGCCGGCATTTCGACCTCGGCGATGCCGTGGCCGTGGATACCCCCAGCCCGGAACGCATCGAGCCGGGCTGTCCACATTTCCACGCCTGCGGTGGCTGTGCCATGCAGCACCTGGCCCCCGAGGCACAGGTGGCACACAAGCAGCAGGCGCTGCTCGACCAGCTGTCACGCATCGGCCGGGTCGAACCCGAGCAGGTGCTCGCGCCCTTGACCGGGCCGATCTGGGGCTACCGGCGCATGGCCCGGCTGGGCGTTCGGTACGTGGGCAAGAAGGGGCGCGCGCTGGTGGGTTTTCGTGAACTGGGCTCGGCGCTGATCGCCGACATCGATACCTGCCCGGTGCTCGACCCGCGCGTCGGCGAGAAACTGCCGGCGATTGCCGACCTGATTGCGGGGCTGGACGCACGGCGAGACATTCCCCAGATCGAGGTGGGCTGCGGCGATGCGCACTGCGCCTTGGCCTTCCGCCACATGGTGCCGCTGGGTGAGGCCGACCGGGCGCGGCTGGACGCCTTTGCCGACGAGCACGGCTTCGCGATCTTCCTGCAACCCGGTGGCCCGGAGACCCTCGCGCCGCTGGTGGCCGGGGATCGGGATGTCTACCCGAGCTACCGTCTGGAGGAGTTCGACGTCGAGATCCGCTTCTCGCCACTCGACTTCGTCCAGGTCAACGCCGGGATCAACCAGCGCATGGTGCATAAGGCGCTGGACTGGCTTGCGGTGGAACCCGGCGACCGGGTGCTGGACCTGTTCGCGGGGCTTGGCAACTTCAGCCTGCCGCTGGCGCGACGGACCGGCGCGACGGGCACGGTCACCGCGGTGGAAGCGGATGAAGCGATGGTCGAACGCGGCGCAGCCGCCGCTCGTGCCAACGGTCTCGGGAATACGCGTCACGTGGTCGGCAACCTGTTCGAGCCCGACGCCGCTCAAGGCTGGCCCCACGAATCGTTCGACCGTGTCCTGCTCGACCCGCCGCGGGCGGGTGCCGAGGCGATGGTGCCGGTGATCGCACGCATGAAGCCGGCCCGGGTGGTCTACGTCTCCTGCCACCCGGGTTCGCTGGCCCGGGACGTCGGCCGGTTGGTGAACGACCATGGCTGGCGGCTGCTGGCCGCGGGGGTGATGGACATGTTTCCCCACACGGCGCACGTCGAGTCCATGGTGGTGCTCGAGCCCGGCGTCACCAGGCGAAAACGAGCCCGGCAATGATCAGGCAGCCGTAAAGCAAGGTGGCGGCGACGGTTGCCGCCAGCGCCCGCCGCAGGTGTTCCGGGGTGGCGTGATGCAACCAGAGGTCACGCCCGGCGATCAGGGAAAGCGGCAGCGCGGCCAGCACCGCCAGGGCGGCAACAGGCAATTGGCCGAGAACGACGAATAGCGCGGGCACGAGGAAGGCGGCCGCGGTGGTCGCCAGCCAGGCCCAGCGCGCCCGGCGTCTGCCCAGGCGAACCACCCAGTGGCGCTTTCCGGCAAGACGGTCGGCGGTGACGTCCGGGAACTGGTTGATCAGCAGCAGACTGGCGGTCATCAAGGCGAAGCCGGCCCCGGCGAAGACGGGGAGGATGTGCAACTCGCCCCGCTGAACGATGTCCGCCCCGAGAGGCATGACGATCCCGAACCCGGTGCCGACGGCAATCTCGCCCAGCCCCCTGGCGTTGAGGGAAACGGTTGGCGCCGAGTAGGCCCAGGCCATCAGCAGGCCACCGATACCGAGGGCGAGTAGCGGCCAGCCGCCCGGGATCAGCAGGATCAGTCCGATGCCGATGGTCAGGGCGTAGAGCCCGCGGGCGAGTAGCCGGGTCGCCCGGCGCGTCATCACGCCGCTCTGGATCATCCGGCTGCCCCCGGTGAACGGGAACTGGCGGTCGTGATTGGCGGCGTCACTGCCGTTGAGGTCGTCGGCAAGGTCGTTGTGGACGTTTGCCGCGGCATGCAGGGTGACGGCCCCGATCATCGTGAGCGTGGCCCAGAGCGGATCGAGCGTTACCCCGGAGACATGTGCTGTCGCCAGTCCGATACCGGCGGCGACCAGCGCCAGCAGCAGAAAGGTCGGTCGCGTCGCGATCAGTAGGCGCAGGAGGGGGCGGCGGCCGAGGTCGGTGGAATCGGGTTCGCGCGGCATGGTCGGGGTCTCCGGGGGTGGCGCAGGGCGGCGTTATCTTACCCTCTCGCTCGGATGGCATTGTCACGGGCGATCGCTTTGGTTAGAATCTGCGCCCTTCGCGAGCCACGGAATTGCCTACCGGCATCCATGGCCGTAAAGGAAACGGAGAGGTGTCCGAGCGGTCGAAGGAGCACGCCTGGAAAGCGTGTGTACGGTAACCCCGTACCGAGGGTTCGAATCCCTCTCTCTCCGCCAGTTTCTGTGTGGTCCGGCCCTCGAGCCGGGCACGGGCGCGCCCCCGGTCGCGCCCTTCCCGTTTGGAGAGGTGCCGGAGCGGTCGAACGGGGCGGTCTCGAAAACCGTTGACCCCTTCTCGGGGTCCGAGGGTTCGAATCCCTCCCTCTCCGCCAAATTGGTTGATGCGAAAAAGCGAGAGCCCGCCGTCACCGGCGGGCTCTCTTGCGTTGCCTGCGGCCTTTCCCCCCGTCGGGCGGGGGGGTAGCCGGCCGACTCAGCTCCTGGTCAGCTTCTCGCCGCCGGTGCCATCCTCGGCCGAGCTGATCACCATCTGCGGGAACGGGATGGTGATGCCGTTGGCATCGAAGGCTTCCTTGATCTGCTGCTGCAGGTCGGACTTGACGTGCGGCATGTCGGCCGAGCGGACCCACGGGCGGGCCAGCAGATCCACGCTCGAGGCGCCGAACTGGTCGACAAGGACGGCCGGGGCCGGGTCCTCGAGCACGCGGTCATCCTTCTCGAATACCTGCATGATCAATTCCTTGGCCTTGGCGATGTCGTCGGCGTAGTCGATGCCGATCACGAGATCCAGGCGACGGGTGTCGCGCACGCTGTAATTGGTGATCGCCGAGGCGTAGAGCTGGCCATTGGGCACGATCAGTTCGACGTTGTCCGGCGTGTTCATGCGGGTGTGGAAGATGCCGATCTCGTTGACCGTGCCCATCAGTTCGCCGGAGATGATGAAGTCACCCGCCTTGAACGGACGGAAGATCAGCACCATCACGCCGGCAGCGAAGTTGGCCAGCGAATCCTTCAGGGCCAGACCGACGGCAATGCCGGCGCCGGCGACCAGGGCGACCAGCGAGGTGGTGTCGAGACCGAGCTGCGAGAGCGCGGCGATCGCCACGAACAGCAGGAACGCCACCCGGGCCAGGGCGACGACAAACCCCACCAGCATCCGATCGAGGCCGGTGCGCCCCAGCAGTCTGGCCAGCCAGGGGCTGCCGATCTTGGCGATGAACCAGCCGCCAACGGCAATTGCCGCAGCCATCAGGATCTTGATGATCCATGGCAAGACGTACAGAGAGAAAAAGCCGGCTTCTTGCATGATGGTTCCTCTTGTAATCCGGGTTTTGCCGGGAAAATGTGGTGCTCAGTATAGGTGCCATCTCGCCCACTCAGCCGAGAGTCATGAATCCACCAGAAACAAAAACACCGCCCGAAGGCGGTGTTTCTTTCGTCAAGCGTCGAAAAACGCCTTACTGGGCGGTGCCCTGTACGGTGATTTCAACGCGACGGTTCTTGGCACGACCCTCACGGGTCTTGTTGGTGGCGACCGGGTTGGTCTCGCCCATGCCCTCGGTTTCGATCTTGTCGCTCGAGACGCCCTGGTCGACCAGGTAATCCTTGACGGTCGCGGCACGGCGCTCGGACAGGCCCTGGTTGTACTCTTCGGTACCGATGCTGTCGGTGTGACCGACGGCCTTGATGTTGGCGACCGAGTTCAGGTCACCCATGTCGCGTACCAGCCCGTTAAGGGTGTCCTTGCCTTCCGGCTTGAGGTTCGACTTGTCGAAGTCGAAGTAGGTGTCGGCCTCGAGCGTGATGGTCTTGGCTTCCGGCTCCGGAGGCGGCTCGACCAGCGGCTTCGGCGCCGGCTTGGCCTCTTCCTTCTTGACCATGTCCGGGTGGCAGGCCTCGATGGCGGTGTCTTCGTTCAGGGTGCCATGGCCGTTCAGCAGGCAAGTGCCATGACCGGTCATCACCGGATCACCGTTGCTGTCGAACACGTACGGGGAATCACCCCCGGCGAGGGTCTGGCCAGAGAAGGCAAACGTGGCTGCAATCGAGGCAGCGATCACGGTCATTTTCTTCATCTGTGAAATCTCCTTGTTTCTTCTGAGGTCAGAGATGACTTTGGTGTCGCTAGGGATAGCGCGATTCAGGTCCGGCAACGGGTGAATCTCAACTGAATAGTAGTCGCCTACTCCGGCAAAGTGCAAAAATAGCGCCGACGGGTTGCGTTCCCAGGCATCGAAATGGCGCAAGGGGGGGCGATCGCCCCACCAAGGGTGGTTTCGGCTTGCAGGGTGGGTGTGTTCTTGATTGGGGGTTGGTGGTGCTCAAGTCGCTGAAATACAAGGGAAATGCGCTACACGTTCTCGATCAGCGGTTGTTGCCGCATCGGGTTGAATGGCTCTGTTGTACAGATGCAACGTGCGTGGCAAAACTGATACGCGACATGGCAGTGCGTGGTGCACCTGCCATCGGGGTGGCGGCCGCGTATGGCTACTTGCTGGCGGTGCGATCGGCGCTGTCGCAGGGGCGGGGGCTTACGGTCGACACCCTGGACGCTGCGTATCGCGAGCTGGCTGCCGCCCGGCCGACCGCGGTCAACCTGGTCTGGGCGCTGGATCGCATGGTCGCCTGCCTGCAGGCGGCCCGGTCATTGCCGCAAGCGGATCGGCTGGCGCGGCTCGAGGTGGAGGCGCGTGGGATCGAGTCGCGCGACGTGGAGGCGAATCTCGCCATGAGCCAGCGCGGCGCAGCGTTGATCGAAACCGGGGCCGAGCGTGGCTGGGTGCTGACTCATTGCAATACCGGCGCTCTGGCCACCGCGGGGCAGGGCACCGCACTGGGCGTGATCCGTGACGCCTGGGCGTCCGGCCGGCTGGCGGGTGTCTACGTCGACGAAACCCGGCCCTGGCTGCAGGGCTCGCGCCTGACGGCCTGGGAACTGGAGCAGGAATCGATTCCCTATCGCCTCATCTGCGACGGCGCGGCGGCGAGTGTGCTGGCGAGCGGGCGCGTGAGCTGGGTGGTCGTGGGTGCCGATCGCATTGCCGCGAACGGCGATACCGCCAACAAGATCGGCACCTATTCCCTGGCCGTGCTGGCCCGCCACCACGGGGTGAAGTTCATGGTGGTGGCGCCGCGTGCGACCATCGATCGCGATTGCGCCGATGGCGGGGCGATCGAGATCGAACAGCGCCCGGCCGCGGAAGTGAGGGCGATCGGTGACCAGTTGCTCGCCCCCGCGGACGCGAGCGTCTACAACCCGGCCTTCGATGTCACGCCGGCCGGGCTGATCGACGCCTTGGTCACCGAGGCCGGTGTCCTGCGCCAGCCGGACCGGGAAGGGATCGCGCGCCTGTTCGGCTGATGCGGCGCATCGCCGGGTCTCGATCGGCTCGATATGCCTGATCGTCGCCCGTCCGCGCGCCGGATCGAGCCGGCATGGCAGGACATGTGGTTGACGTGCCGTGCCCCCGCGCCGAGCGGGCGCTCTGTGGTACCATGCTCCGGTTTGCCGGCACTCCCGTCCGATCGAGGCCCCAAGGGGTTTCTGGTCATTTCGCGGCGAGGTGTCGGTTCGGCCGAGGTGGGCCGGCGGGTGGGCGCGATGGCGTGCCGCCGTGTCGGCCGAACAGGCCGCGCCGAAGATTCAGGACACTCGTGGGTACCAGGACACTCGAATGACTCAGTTCGCTTCAGAAATCTTCCCGGTCAATCTCGAAGACGAGATGCGGCAGTCCTATCTCGATTACGCCATGAGCGTGATCGTCGGGCGGGCGCTGCCGGATGCGCGCGACGGCTTGAAGCCGGTACATCGTCGTGTCCTCTATGCCATGCGCGAGCTGGGCAACGAGTGGAACAAGCCCTACAAGAAGTCGGCGCGTGTCGTGGGTGACGTCATCGGTAAGTATCACCCGCACGGTGATTCGGCGGTCTACGACGCGCTGGTGCGCATGGCGCAGGACTTCTCCATGCGCAACATGCTCATCGACGGGCAGGGCAACTTCGGCTCGGTCGACGGCGATGCCCCGGCGGCGATGCGTTACACCGAAGTGCGCATGGCGAAGATCGCCCACGAGCTGCTCGCCGACATCGACAAGGAAACCGTCGACTTCATCGACAACTACGACGGCTC
>NZ_JBKHFB010000077.1:0-8188 GCF_046540515.1 Guyparkeria sp. | reverse complement strand
TAGTCGGTCAGCTCGGCGATGGAATACTCCTCCCCCGACAGGCCGAGCCACAGCACCACCTCGCTGGAGGAATCGGCCTTCTCCACCTCGGGCGGGTCGGCCTCCTCGGGCAGGTTGTCGAGCGCCCCGTTGATGCGATCGCGCATGTCGTTGGCCGCCGCGTCGAGATCGCGTGACAGGGCGAATTCCACGGTGATCGACGAGCGCCCGTCCTCGCTCGAGGAGGTGATCATCTCGATCCCCTCGACCCCGGCGATGCGATCCTCGAGCACCTGGGTGATGCGCGTCTCGACCACCGATGCCGAGGCCCCGGGATAGCGCGTGTCGACACTCACCACGGGCGGGTCGATATGCGGGTACTCCTGCAACGGCAGGCGCTCGAGCGCGATCAGGCCGAAGGCGACCAGCAGGGCCGACAGCACGCCGGCCAGCACCGGGCGACGCACGGAAATATCGGAGAGAATCACGGCTCGCTCCGCTCGGCGTCCAGGGTTTCGCGATGTTTCTTCAGGATCTTGCGGATCGGGTTGTCACCGTCGGCCACGTCGAGCACGCGCACGGCATCGCCGTCGCGCACCTTCTGGATGCCGTGGCGCACCAGCCGCTCGCCGGGCTCGAGCCCCTCGATCACCTCCACCCAGCCCTCGCGGCGCTCGCCGATATCGACCTCGCGGCGCTCGACCGTCATGGCCTCCCGGTCGATGACGAACAGGTACTGGTGCTCGCCCTGCGGCAACAACGCCGATTCGGGGACCGCCACCACCTCGCGCCGGTCGCGCTCGAGGATCGTCTGCATCAGCTGCCCGGGGCGCAAGGCACGCTCGGCGTTGTCGATGCGCGCACGCAGGGTGATGCTGCGAGTGGCCGGATCGATGCGGGTATCGATGCCCGTCACCCGACCGGAAAAACGCTGCCCCGGATAGGCATCGGTACCCGCCGTGATGGTCTGGCCACGCGATATCGCCCCGAGGTGTCGCGAGGGCACGGTGAAGTCCACGTCGACGACATCCAGCTTGTCGAGCCGGACCAGCGAGGTGCCCGGGCTGACCAGCATGCCCGGGCTGATGTCACGCAGCCCCACCACCCCGTCGAAGGGTGCCAGCACGCGATGGGCCGCCAGGCGTGCCTCGGCCGCCTCGATCTCGGCCTGCGCCTGCTGCACGCGGGCACGGGCGTCCTCGAGCTCCGCCCGGGCGCCGAGGTTGCGTTCGGCGAGATCCCGGGCGCGCGCCAGCACGTTGCGCTGCTCGACCAGCCGGGCCTGCGCCGCGGCCAGCTCCGCCTGCTCCTCCCGATCCTCCAGGTGCACCAGCAGGTCGCCCGCGGAGACGCGCTGGCCATCCTCGAAATGGATCTCCCGGATCAGCTCGGTCACCGTTGCCGACAGCGTGACCGACTCGTCGGCGCGCACCGTGCCGAGCGCCTCGAGCGGGTCCGACCAGGTCTGGCGCTCGGCGTCCGAGGCGATCACGGCGGTCGCGGGCGAGTCGGACTGGGCGTGGAGAGACGGCGGTGCCAGGGCCACCAACAACAAGGAGACCAGCGACACGAGTTGACGC
This sequence comes from Guyparkeria sp., assembly GCF_046540515.1. Classification (GTDB taxonomy): domain Bacteria; phylum Pseudomonadota; class Gammaproteobacteria; order Halothiobacillales; family Halothiobacillaceae; genus Guyparkeria. The sequence continues at coordinate 6,629 of NZ_JBKHFB010000077.1, read as the reverse complement.
GTCGGGCAGGCGGTTGGGCCGAGCCGACCAATTGAACGAAACAGTGGCATGGGGTTTCCGCGAGACATGTAGGTGACCGAATGCAGCGCTCAGCATAGTACGAGGCGAGGCCCGACGCGGTCCCATTGACCGCGGCATTGCTATGATGCCGCGTCATTCGAGCGAATCAGTGGACGCAAATCCGTGGGCCTTGGGACTTCGATGCAGGTGGACGTGGTGATAATCGGCGCGGGGGCCGCCGGCCTGATGTGCGCGGCGACGGCCGGCTACCGCGGCCGGCGGGTGCTGGTGTTCGACCACGCCCGCAAGGCGGGGCAGAAGATCCTGATGTCCGGCGGCGGGCGCTGCAACTTCACCAACCTCAACAGCACCCCGAACCAGTTCCTCTCGGCCAACCCGCGCTTCTGTATCTCGGCGCTCAGGCGCTACCCGCCGCAGGCCTTCCTCGAGCTGGTCGAGCGCCACGGCATCGAGCACGTGGAAAAGGCCGCCGGCCAGCTGTTCTGCGCCGGCAAGGCCAAGGAGATCGTCGACATGCTGCTCACCGAGTGCGAGTGGGCCGGTGTGGAGGTGCGACTGAAAACGCCGGTCGAGGCGATCGAGGCTACCGACGGCGGCTACCGCGTGACTACCGATGGCGACACGATCACCACCGAATCGCTGGTGATCGCGACCGGCGGGCTCTCGATCCCCACCATGGGCGCAACCCCGTTCGGCTACGAGATCGCCCGCCGGTTCGGCATCGAGGTCCTGCCCACGCGCGCCGGACTGGTGCCCTTCACCCTGCACCCCGATCTAAAGGAACGCCTTGCGTCGCTGGCCGGCATCGCCCTCCCGGTGGCCGCAACGGCCAACGGGATGCGCTTCGAGGAGCCGATGCTGTTCACCCATCGCGGCCTGTCCGGGCCGGCCATGCTGCAGATCTCGAGCTTCTGGCAGCCGGGCGAGCCGCTGGTGATCGACCTGCTGCCCGGGCGGGACGCGGCCACGGACCTGGCGGAGCGACGCGCGAGTCGACCGCAGGGCACGGTATTGCAGTACCTCGACGAGCACCTGCCCAAGCGGCTGGCGCGTGTGCTCTGCGACTGGCACCACTGGTCCGCGCCGCTGCAGGAATACTCGCGCGAGGACATCTCGGCCGTCGCCGGTCACCTGCAGCACTGGGCCGTCCAGCCGGCCGGCACCGAGGGCTATCGCACCGCGGAGGTCACCCTCGGCGGGGTCGATACCCGCGAGCTGTCCTCGCAGACCATGGAAGCACGCCGGCAACCGGGGCTGTTCTTCATCGGCGAGGTGGTCGACGTGACCGGGCATCTGGGCGGGCACAACTTCCAGTGGGCCTGGGCCTCGGGTGTCGCCGCCGGGCAATCCGTCTAGCCCCGATCTTTCAAGAGATATCCGAGCTAGACTCCGGGATGAACCACCCTTCGGTCCCGTAGCACGGGACTCTCCGACAGGAGCGACATGGACGACCTCACCAGCCAGCTCATCCAGGACAACCAGACCCTCTGGCATCTGGGCATCGCCATTCTGCTCGGGGCGCTGATCGGCCTGGAGCGAGGCTGGACGAAGCGCAAGGAAGAGGCCGGATCGCGGATCGCGGGGCTGCGCACGCATGCGCTCGTGGGCCTGCTCGGCGGTCTGGCCGGTCTGCTCTCCGAGACGCTCACCGGCTGGGCCTTCCCCACCCTGCTGCTCGCCGTGGCGGCACTCGCCATCGTCGCCTGGCGCACCCGCGCCGAATCGGTGCAGAACTTCAGCATCACCGACAGCGTCGGCCTGCTGATCGCCTTCTGTATCGGGGCGATCGCCGTGGCCGTGGACGTCGTCGTCGCCACGGCCGCGGCGGTGTTCACGGCCATGATCCTCGACAACCGGGAGGAGATCCACGGCCTGCTGCACAAGCTGGAGGCACGCGAGCTCGACGCGGCCTTGAAACTGCTCCTGATCACCGCGGTGATGCTGCCCATCCTGCCCAACGAGGGTTTCGGCCCCGGCGACGCACTCAATCCCTACCAGATCTGGTGGATGGTGGTGCTGATCGCCTCGATCTCCTTCGTGGGGTATTTCGCCATCCGCATGGGCGGGGCCGAGAAGGGCATTCTCTTCACCAGCCTGTTCGCCGGTCTGAGTTCGTCCACCGCGCTGACCCTGCACTTCGCGCGGCAGTCGCGCCTGACGAAAGACCTCGGCCCGCTGCTGGGCATCGGCATCCTGATCGCCTGCGGCACCATGTTCCCCCGCGTGCTGCTGGTGGCGACCATGGTCCATCCGCCGATGTTCGCCGCCCTGCTGACCCCGTTGCTGGTGATGACGGTGCTGCTGTACGTGCCCGCCTTTCTCATGTGGCGCAAGGCACGCCGAGGCATCGACGTCGAGCAGCCGGAACTCAAGCAGAACCCGCTGGACCTGACCTCCGCCCTGCTCTTCGGCGTGCTGCTGACCGCCATCATGCTCGCCGGCGAATGGCTGCGGGAATGGCTCGGCAGCGCGGGGATCTACCTGCTGGCCGCCTCCTCGGGGGTGGCGGACGTCGACGCGATCAACCTGTCGCTGACCCGGATGGCCCGCGAGACGATCAGCGTGGACGTCGCCGTGGTCGGCATCATCATCGCCTCGGCGGCCAACAACCTGGTCAAGACCGGCATCGCCGCGATCATCGGCACGCGTACGCTGGGCCTGTGGGTCGCCGGGCCGATGATCCTCTCCCTGACCGCCGGGCTGCTGACCGCCTGGCTGATCTGAGGAACGGAGAACACGGCGGACGAGAACCTGGCGCGCCAGGGTGATACGTCGATTTCTCCCGTCGTTCAAGGAACATGAAGGGACACCGGATTTCAGTGCGCTGGGTGGGACTCGTACCGACCGGGGAGAACTGACGTGAATACTCGATGGCTGATCATGGCCGTGGTCACAATCGGGCTGATCTGGTGGTGGAACCAGCCGGCCGGGGTGGACTGGGATATGGAGGTGGCCCCGGACGCCCCGCCGGGTTTCGATGCAGACCTTTCCATCGAACGCGCGCCCCTGCAGACCACGCTGGACGAGACGCCGACACTGTCCGCCGGCGGTTTCCGGATCACGCCGCGAGCCGAGTTCCAGATCGAGGCCCGGGTCCTGAGCCGCAGGGACTACCGCTTCGATGCCGAGGCGGCGCTTTCCCCTACGGACCTGGCGCTGGGCTGGGGACCCATGGCTCGCCCGGAAGTGCTGGAGGCCTTCGAGATCGACCAGTCCGGACGTTTCTACCGCTGGCACACGGAGCGTTTCCCGGTGCCACGCGAGGACGTGGAGAAAAGCAGCGCCAACATGCACCTGGTGCCCGCCAATGAATGGATCGCGGCAGACATCGACCGCATTGCCGAAGGCGACACGGTACGACTGGCCGGCCACCTGATCGATGTGGACGGCGAAAACGGATGGCGCTGGCGCACCTCCCTGACCCGCTCCGATACCGGCCGCGGCGCTTGCGAAGTGTTGCTCGTGAGCCGGGTGCAGATCCGCTAACGACGCCGGTCCCACCACGCCAGCATCGCCGGGGTGAACAGCAGGGTCAGCGGGGTGGCCACCAGCAGGCCACCGGCGATCGCCGTGGACAGTTGCACCCAGTATTGGGTCGAGGGCGCGCCGATGGAGAATTCGCGGCCGACGAAGTCGATGGTCAAGGCGAAGATCATCGGCATCAGCCCCAGCACCGTGGTGATGGTGGTCAGCAGTACCGGGCGAAGGCGCTGCGCGCCGGTGCGCAGGGCGGCCTCCACCGGGTCGATCCGGTCACGTCGCAGCTGGTTGTAGGTGTCGATCAGGACGATGTTGTTGTTGACCACGATCCCGGCCAGGGCGATCACGCCGATGCCGCTCATCACCACGGAAAACGCCTCGGCGCGCAGCAGCAGTCCCAGCAGCACCCCGCTGGTTGAGAACACGATCGCGGTCAGCACCAGCAGCGCCTGGTAGAAGCTGTTGAACTGGGTGACCAGGATCAGCACCATCAGCACGATCGCCATGAGGAAGGCCATCGTCAGAAAGCGCCCTGCCTCGGCCTGGTCCTCCTGCTGGCCGCGGACCGACAGCGCGACATCCTCCGGCAACGGGTTGTCCGCCAGCCATTGCTGCAGGGCGCGCACGCGATCGTCGACCAGCTCGCCGGCGGCCACGTCGGCCTTGACGGACAGGGTGTGCCGCCCGTCGACCCGGTGAATGATGCCGGTCTTCGGCGCCGGCACGAACTCGACGAAATTCTGCACCGGAACCAGTCCCGCCTGCGTCGGCACCCGGAGGTTCATCAGCTGGGCGAGGTTGCGCTCGTCGAAGGGGAAGCGCACGCGGATGTCGACCTCCTCGTCGGCATCCTCGGGGCGGTAGCCGCCCAGTGACAGCCCGCGGGTGAGCATCTGCACGGCCCGGCCGAGGAGATTGACGTCCGCCCCGAAGCGCGCCGCCTCGCGGTGGTCGACCTCCAGGCGCATCTCCACGCCCGGCAGCGGACGGTCGTCCTCGACGTCGACGAATCCGCCGATTTCATCCATGCCGCGTCGCAGGTGCTCGACGCCCGCGACGAGCGGCTCCACCCCGTCCCCCTGCTCCCCGGCGGAGACCTGCAGCACCACCGGCTTGCCCTGGCTCGGCCCGCCGGAGTCGGTCAGGAACTGCAGGCGCACCCCCGGGATGTCCGCCATCTCGGCACGCAGTTCGGCGAGGATCTCGTCGGCCGGCGGTCGCCGCTGCCAGTCGACCAGGTCGAGCTGGATCACGCCGATCACGTCCTCGGCGTAGTCCTGGCCCAGCCGGTCCTGCTGCGAGGCGATGCTGCGGGCGTAGACGGTCTTGAACGCGGGGTGGTCGTAGAGACGGCTCTCGACGTCCCGCACCAGATCGTCGATTTCCCAGACCGACAGATCCCCCCGGGCCTGCACCTGGACCTGCGCGAAGCGCGGCTCGACCTCGGGGAAGAAGTCCACCCCGCGACCGAGTTCTCCATACGCTACGTACAGGCCGACGGTGAACAGGGCCACGCCGGCGAAGGTCTGCCCCGGGTGGGCGATCGCCCAGCGCAGCAGGCCGACGTAGCGTGCCGTGGGGCCGTCGAGCTCGTCGAAGCGCCCCGCCTCGGCGGCCCGGATGTGACGGACCTGCTCCGGGCGGCTCGCCCCCTGCCCGCGCGAGATCGTCGCGGCCAGCAGCGGGATGAACAGCAGGGCCATGGCCAGCGACATCAGCAGGGTGACGATCACGGTGGCCGGCAGGTAGAACATGAACTCGCCCACCAGACCCGGCCAGAACAGCATGGGGAAGAACACCGCCAGCGTGGTGGCCACGGAGGCGGTGATCGGCCAGGCCATGCGTTGGGCCGCCGCCAGGTACGCGTGCTTGCCGCGGCCTTCGGCCAGATACCGGTCGGCCTGCTCGATCACCACGATCGCCCCGTCGACCAGCATGCCTACCACCAGAATCAGGGCGAACAGCACCACGATATTGAGCGTGAACCCCATCAGGGACAGGACCAGCACCCCGCCGAGAAAGGCACCGGGGATGGCCAGCCCCACGAGCCACGACGACCGCCCGCCCAGGGCGAAGACGATGGTGAGCATCACCAGCAGGATGGCGGTGATGACGTTGTTCTCCAGATCGCCGAGCAGGTCGTCGATCTCCTCGGCGCTGTCCTGCAGGTAGCGGACCCGGATCCCGCCGGGCCAGTCGGCCTGCTCGGCCTCGATCACCTCGCGGGCCGCCGTGACGGTCTCGAGGATATTGGCCCCGGCCCGCTTGCGGATTTCCAGCGAGACGGCCGGCTCGCCGTCAATGCGGGCGAACCCCTCCGGGTCCTTGAAGGTCCGGCGCGCGTCGGCGATCTCCTCGAAGGTCACCACCGTACCCTCGTGCGAGATCGCCGGCAGCTCGAGCACGTCACCGACCGACTCGATCACCCCCGGCACCTTGATGTTCAGCCGCCCGGCCCCGGAGTCCAGCGACCCGGCGGCCACCAGCTGGTTGTTGCGCTCGATCGCCGTGACCAGGTCGTTGAACGGCAGGCGGTAGGTCTCCAGCGTGCGCGGGTCGACCAGCACCTCGAGCAGGTCCTCGCGGTCGCCGCCGATCTCCACCTCGAGCACGCCCGGCAGTGCCTCGATCCGGTCGCGCAGCTCGCGGGCGCGCTGCACCAGGGTGCGCTCGGGCGCCGAGCCCGAGAGCGTGGCGATCAGCACCGGGAACATCGACAGGTCGACCTCGGAGACCACCGGCTCCTCGACCCCCGGTGGCAGGTCGGGCCGGACCAGGTCGACCTCCTCGCGCACGTCGGCCAGTGCCCGGCGGCTGTCGTAGCCGGGGTCGAAGTCCAGCCGGACCAGGGCGAACCCCTCCCCGGCGCTGGCCTGCATCTCGTCGAGGCCCTCGAGACCGCCCAGCTCGCGTTCCAGCGGACGGACCAGCAGCCGCTCGCTGTCCTCGGGCGAGATGCCCGGGTAGGCGACGGTGACGAAGAATGTCGGCACGTCGACGTCCGGCGCGGCCTCCTTGGCGATCTGCACGTAGGCCGTGCCGCCGGCCGCCAGCAGGGCCAGCAGCACCAGCAGGACGCTGCGCGAACGGGAGAACAGCGCGGCGAGCAGGGCATTCACCGGGACTCG
>NZ_JBKHFB010000076.1:0-8312 GCF_046540515.1 Guyparkeria sp. | reverse complement strand
GGCGAAACAGGGTCACGGGGCCGAAGGGGCTCTCCTGCGACCAGTCGAGCGCATGGGTCCGGGTGAGTTCGAGGACCGCCACCGTGGTCACCGCCACGCCCATCCGTCCCTCCTCGGGGCGAAAGATCTCGGCGAGATCGCAGCTCGCCCGATCGGCCAGGGCATCGAGGATATCGGTCATCCGCTGGCGAATGGAGAGGCCCTCGGCACGCACGTGGTGCGCCCGGCGCACGCTGCCCTCGCGCAGCAGCCCCTGCATCGCCGCGACCAGCCCGGCGAGGTCCGCCGGCACCGCCGGGGCGGGCAGGCGCTCCGGCGGCTCGATCGACAGATCGAACCAGTCGCGGCCGCGCCGGGGCTGCTCGTCGAGGAGACCGGCGGCGCGAGTGGTGCGCTCGTACTCGAGCAGGCGTTCGACCAGCTCGGCGCGCGGGTCGAGCGGCTCTTCGTCATCGTCATCGCGCGGCTCGGGCGGCAGGAGCATGCGCGACTTGATCTCGGCGAGCCACGCGGCCATCAGCAGGTACTCGGCCGCCAGTTCGATCGCCATCGACTTCATCAGGGCCAGGTACTCGAGGTACTGCTCGGTGACCCGCGCGACCGGGATCTCTAGGATGTCGATGTTGTGCTTGCGGATCAGGTAGAGCAGGAGATCGAGTGGCCCCTCGAACTGCTCCAGCCAGATCGCGAGCGCGTCCGCGGGGATGTAGAGATCCAGCGGGAGCTGCTCCATGGGCTGGCCGGAAACACGCGGGGTGGCATCCACCCAGCGGCGTGAATCCGTCACCTGGTCGTGTGCCCCGGAAGTCATGGTTCAGAAGACATGGATCAAGGCGTTGAACCAGGCGAGCAGCGTGCCCATGATCGGCAGCAGGATGGCCGAGAGCACGCCGCTGACCAGCAGCACCACCACGATGGGCAGTCCCCACGCCTCGAAACGCGACAGCCAGTCGCCCCAGCTCGCCGGCAGCACCGCCACCAGCATCCGCCCGCCGTCGAGCGGCAGGATCGGCAGCAGGTTGAACACGGCCAGTATCAGGTTGATGAAAATGCCCACCTGCCCCATCAGGGCCAGCGGTTCGGCCAACGCCATGCCGCCGTCGAGGCCCTTGAGCGCCAGCACGGTGACCAGCGCCCAGCCCAGCGCCATCAGGACGTTCACGCCGGGCCCGGCGGCCGCCACCAGGAACATGCCGCGGCGCGGATCGCGCAGTCGGGCGGCATTGATGGGTACCGGCTTGGCCCAGCCGAACACGAACGGGGTGAACAGGTACATCAGCAGCGGCACGAGGATCGTGCCCAGCCAGTCGATATGGGGAATCGGATTGAGCGTCAGTCGCCCCGCCCGCTTGGCGGTCGGGTCGCCCAGGGCGTTGGCCACATAACCGTGGGCGGCCTCGTGGACGGTCACCGCCAGCAGGATCGGCAGGATACCGATCGCGATCTTCTGCAGGAACGAGAGCTCGAGCACGTCGGCTCAGTCCGCCAGCTCGGCAGGAACGCCTCCCAGCCCTTCGCGCTGGACGTCGAAGTCGTCACCGGTCAGGTCGAGCACCGTGCCCGGGATCTGTTCGAGAAACCCGGCGCCGGCGACCAGGTCGACCTGGTTGGTCACCGCGGTCGGGAACAGTTCCGGATCGTCGAGCGGCTCGCCAATATCGGGAATCACCAGCGAGGCGCTCAGGATCGGCGCGTCCAGGGCCTCGAGGATGGCGCGCAACACGGGCTGCGCGGGGACCCGAAGGCCAATGGAGCGCTTCTTCTCGTGCTGCAGTCGCCGTGGCACCTCGCGCGTGGCCGGCAGGATGAAGGTGTATGGGCCCGGGATATGGGTCTTGAGAAACCGAAACTGGACATTATCCACCTTCGCGTAGACGCCCAATTCGGATAGATCGCGCACCGACAGGGTCATATGATGGGCGCCGTCGTCGCGGCGGATGCGCCCGATCCGCTCGATCGCGTTCTTGTCCTCGAGTCGGCAAGCGAGCGCATAACCCGAGTCGGTCGGCACGACCACGACCTGACCCTTTGCGATGGCCTCGGCCGCCTGCTTGGCGAGTCGGGGCTGGGGTGTCTCTGGATGGATATCGAGCATTCTGGTCATGAAGGGACCCTCTGGCGTCGGATGACTACCGTGGTGACTGCGTTGGCGACTCCCGGGCGACGGCCCGGGGACAGGTCGAGGGAAGCGGCGGGCCGGCGATCGGCTGGCTCCCCGCTAGCTCAGGCCCATGTTAGTGTACTGCAAGCAACCGCGGGCCCACCCGCCGGTCCGGATTCAAGCGCACCGTGCCCGGTGCCCATTACCGTTTCACGAGACACGATGAAATTCCTGTTCGACTTCTTCCCCATCCTGCTGTTTTTCGGGGCGTACCACCTCGAGGGCATCTACGTGGCCACCGCCGTGGCCATGGTCGCCTCGGTCATCCAGATCGCGGCCGGATGGCTGATGTGGCGCAAGGTCGAGCGGATGCACTGGGTCTCGGCCGGCCTGATCGTCGTCTTCGGCGGCATGACGCTGATCCTGCACAACCCTCTGTTCATCATGTGGAAGCCGACCATCCTCAACTGGCTGTTCGCACTGGTCTTTCTCGGCAGTGCGTTCATCGGCAAGAAACCGCTGGTCCAGCGCATGATGGAGCACATCATCCAGGTACCGCGGGCGATCTGGCACCGCGTCAACTGGGCCTGGGTCGGCTTCTTCGTGCTCTCGGGGGTTGCCAACATCCTGGTCGCCTACCAGTTTTCCGAGGAGTTCTGGGTCAACTTCAAGCTGTTCGGCCTGATGGGCATGACCTTCGTGTTCATGATCCTGCAGGGGCTTTACCTCGGCATCTACGCCGAGCGGCCCGCCGAAGTCGAGGCGGAAAACGGCACGCGCGACGTCGACGAGCGCCCCTGATTCCTGCTGAACTCTTTCCTCGCGGCAATGGAGGACGCACCGCCAATGCAATGGTTTATGATCGTGGCCAATGACGTGGCCGACAGCGCCCCGCTGCGGGCCAGGCACCGCGACGCCCATCGGGCGCGCATCGAGTCGATGACCCGCGAGGGCCGCATCCTCACCGCCGGACCGCTACCCATCGATCCGGGCGACCCGGAACGGGGGCTGTCGGGCAGCCTTGTCATCGCTGCCTTCGAGGACATCGAGGCCGCGCGCACCTGGGCCGAGGCCGACCCGTTTCGCACGGGTGGCGTGTACGACTCGGTCGACGTGCGTCCGTACAAGCCGATCTTCGGCGCTACCGGATAGCGCCCAGCCAGACGAACAACGAACACCACAGCAAAAAGCCAAAGGAACCCCGTCATGGACAGCAACCCGACCACCGACCGAATTCCCTACCGCCGCCACCGCCTGGCGATCGCACTGGGCGCGGGGCTGTTGCTCAGCGCCGGCGCGATGACCGGCTGCAGCGACGACCGCCCGTCCTCCGCCGAGAAGACCCCCTTGGGCCAACAGCAGGGCGGCGCGGACGGCTCGTTCGAGACGATCGAGGACGGCAAGGTGATCGCCCGCATCAACGACTCGCCCCTCTACCAGGAGAATCTCGAGGTGGTGAAAGAGAACCTCGGCGCCGAGGTGCCCGAGGACCGCCTGGTCAGCCGCATGGTCGAACTGCGCCTGCTCGCCAACCGGGCCCGCGAGGAGGGTCTGGACCGCGACCCGCGCACCCAGGCACGCATCCAGAACGCCATCGACAATCAGCTCGCCAATGCCTACCTCGTCGACTACATGTCCGAGATGGAGGTGAGCGAGGCCGACGTCGAGGCGGCCTACGAGAAGGAAATGGACGCGTTGGGCGAGGAAACCCAGTACCGCGCCATGCACATCCTGGTCGACGACGAACAGACCGCGCGCGACCTGATCGCCGAGCTCGACGACGGGGCTGACTTCGGTGAACTGGCCAAGGAGCACTCCAAGGACACCGGCTCGGGCGAGGAAGGCGGCGATCTCGGCTGGTTCTCACTCGACCAGATGGTCGAACCCTTCGCCGAGGCCGTTGGCAGCCTGGAACCGGGTGACCGTGCCGAAGAGCCGGTCGAGAGCCGCTTTGGCTGGCACATCGTCCAGCTCGAGGACACGCGGCCCATGCCCAAGCCGACGCTCGAGCAGATGCGTCCGGAACTGGAGGACAGTGCGCGTCGGGACGCCATCAACGACATGATCGCGGAGTTGCGCGATTCGGCGAATGTCGAGATCCTCAGCAGCGACGTGCGTTCGATGGTCGAGCGCGATGGCAATGGCAGCCACGAATCGAATGACAAGGCAGAGGCAATTGGGGGTGATGCCACGGGCGACAGCGGTAACGTGGGTTCGGACGACACCGAGAACGAAACCTCGAACGAAACCGACGAGAAGACGGACATGGACGGCCTGCCGGCCGAACCACTCAAGGCCATGCCCTGATCCGGGCCTACGCCCATCCGTCACACGGCAACAGGAAAGACCATGACGAAACAAGTCGTAACCGGTGAGGAACTCAAGCAGACTGCACTGGGCAAGGAGTTGGGCGACGAGCAGTGCCGCCTGCTCGCCAGCGTGTGCACGCGCCGCGCGGTGGCCAACGGCGAGATCCTGTTCGAGGAGGGCCACAGCAGCGATACGCTGTTCATCGTCGTCCGGGGGCGGTTTGCCGTCAGCCGCGATACCGGCCGCGGGTTCTCCGACACCCTGCACCTGCTCGAGGCCGGGCAGTTGGCCGGCGAGTCGGGCTTCCTCGACGGCACGCCACACAGCGCGACCCTGCGCGCCGTCGGCGATGCGGACGTGGTCATGCTCGACCGGGCTCACCTCGAGGCGCTACTGATCGACCATCCCATCCTCGTCTACAAGGTCATGCGCGCGATCGTCTACAGCGTGCGCGAGATCATCCGCCGCATGAACCGCCAGCACAGCGAGCTGTTGAGCTACATCAACCCGGGTATCGGCCGGTTCTGACCCGACCCGACCAGACGCGCCGGTACGGAAAGGGCCGTGATCACTGATCACGGCCCTTTTTTCTTGCAGGAAGGGAAAGCGGAGTGCGAGCGGCCTCAGGGGCCACCCAGCGATTGGCGTAACGCCTCGTCCCAGCGCACCGCGTCGAGGTAACAGTTGGGCGCCACCTCGTTGAGCGAGGACACCGCCGTCTCGCCGTCTCCCTCGAGCCACTGGCCTTTTTCGTAGAAGCGCACGTACTCCAGCAACTCGCCGAGACTGCCATGCCCCTCGAGCAGGGCCCTGGCGATGTCGTCTGTCAGCGGCAGCTCTTCGATCAACTGGGCAAGCGGCTGGTTATAGAAGGCATCGAGGTTGGAAAACAGCCCGACCAGGAAGGCCGTCGGCGGGTTGGCAAGCCGGCTCTGTGCGGCGAGCAACTCGGCGAACCGCGCACGTATCATGGTGTTGTGGATCAGCGCCGGCGGCTTGCCGTCCACGCCGGTCAGCGCCGAGAGATAGACCAGGCTGCGCACGGCCTTGAGACCTAGCAGGCGCACCGCCTCCTCGACCGAGTCTACCTTCCTCCGTAGACCGATGGCAGCCGAGTTCACCAGACGCAGCAGGCGATAGCTCAAGGCCAGGTCGGTGTTGATCCGCTCGATGATCTCGGAAAGCGCAACCTCGTCGTCCTGCAACAGGATCAGCAGCCCCATCAGGTTGGCCTTGGAGGCCCGTACAGTCGGGCGCACCACCATCTCCGGTCGCGACACGAAGTGCCCCTGGAAATAGTCGACGCCGGCATCACGGAGCCGGTCGTAGACGTCCCACTCCTCGACCTTCTCGGCAATCACCTTCACGCCCACCCGGCGGGCAGCCGGCACTGCGGCCGCAACCACCTCCACCCCTTCAGCCAGCACGTCGAACTTGACGTAGTGGCATTCGGCAACGCACGGCTTGTCGATCGAGACAGTGGGAAAGTCGTCGAGCGCCAGGCGGTAGCCGGTCTTTTTCAGGCGCCGTAGCGCCTCGGCCGTGCGTTCGTCACAATCGACCGTCTCGAGGATTTCCAGCACCACCGACCGCGCCACGAGCCCTTCCAGCACGTCGCTGTGCAGGAGCTTGCCGGGCACATTGATGAATGCCAGCTTGCCGCCGACGAGATGATCGAGACCGATCTCGCTCAGGGCATTGAGCACGATGGAGGCGGTAGCCTGGTTGGAATTGCCGATCCGGGCCACCTGGTCGGCGTCGGCGGCACGGTAGAGCAGCTCGTAGCCGACGGTATTGAGGTCGGCATCCACGATCGGCTGGCGGGCAAGCCGCACCGACTGGACGATCCTTTGGGCTGCCTCGTCCTCGGGGGTATCGTGATCGGCCTGTGCCATGGCGTGATATTCCGGGTTCCTGGGCCAATGAGGGCAATCCGGGCAGACGACCAAGGCCAGGCCACCCGGAACATCCATCTTACCCGCAGGACCTCTAGGCGGAGAAGCGCATCGACAGGCGCAGGCGTCCCTGCCGGTCGATCTCGAGGAGCTTGACGTCCACCTCGTCACCCTCGTTCACCACGTCGGTGACCTTGTCGACCCGGCTGTCGGCCATCTCGGAGATATGCAGCAGGCCGTCCTTGCCAGGCGCGATGTTGACGAAGGCGCCAAAGTCCTTGATGCCGACGACCTTGCCGTGGTAGATCTTGCCCACCTCGAGTTCGGCGGTCAGCTCCTCGATGCGCCGGCGCGCCTCCTCGGCCGCCTCGCCGCTCGGTGCGGCAATGGTTACCGTACCGTCCTCGCCGATGTCGATCTGGCACTCGGTCTCGCGGGTCAGGGCCTGGATGGTCGAGCCGCCCTTGCCGATCAGGTCGCCCTTGCGCTCCGGGTTGATGCGCATGGTGATGAACCGAGGCGCGTGCGCCGAGAGATCCGTGCGCGCCTCGGCCAGCGCCTCGTTCATGCAGCCGAGGATGTGTGTCCGGCCGGCACGGGCCTCGCGCAGGGCCTCTTCCATGATCTCCCGGTCGATGCCCTCGATCTTGATGTCCATCTGCAGGGCGTTCACGCCATCTGCCGTGCCGGCGACCTTGAAGTCCATGTCGCCGAGGTGATCCTCGTCACCGAGGATGTCGGTCAGTACCACGAACTCGTCGCCTTCCTTGATCAGGCCCATGGCGATGCCCGCCACCGGGGACTTCATCGGCACCCCGGCGTCCATCATGGCCAGCGAGGCACCGCAGACGGAGGCCATCGACGACGAGCCGTTGGATTCGGTGATCTCGGAGACCACGCGGATCGTGTAGGGGAACTCCTCGGCCGCCGGCAGGGCCGCCATCACCCCGCGACGGGCGAGGTTGCCGTGGCCGATCTCGCGACGCTTGGGCGCCCCGAAACGGCCGGTCTCGCCCACGCAGAACGGCGGGAAGTTGTAGTGGAACAGGAACGGCTCCTTGCGTTCCCCGCCAACCGCGTCGATCAGCTGGGCGTCGCGGGCGGTCCCCAGCGTGGTGACCACCATCGCCTGGGTCTCGCCGCGGGTGAACAGGGCCGAACCGTGGGCACGCGGCAGGAAGCCGGTGCGGATGCTGATCGGGCGCACCGTGCGCGTGTCCCGCCCGTCGATGCGCGGCTTGCCGGCCAGAATGCTGCCGCGCACCACCTCGGACTCGATGCCCTTGACCAGCCCGTCAACGGTCTTCTCGGTGACCGGCGGCTCGCCGGCCTCGTCGACGAAGCGCTCGCGGATCGCGGCCCGCAGCTGCCCGAGACGGTTGCCACGCTCGGCCTTGTCGGCGATCTGGTAGGCGACCTCGATCTCGGCGCGGAAGGCCGATTCGATCTCGCCGGCCAGCGCCGAGCTGTCGATCGGCGGGGTCCATTCGATCGGCGGGCGCGCCGCCTCGCCGGCCAGGGCATTGATCGCCTCGATGGCCGCCTGCATCTGCTCATGGCCGAACATGACCGCATCGAGCATCACGTCTTCCGGCAGCTGGTCGGCCTCGGATTCGACCATCAGAACGGCCTTGTCGGTACCGGCGACCACCAGGTCCAGGCGTGACTCGGTCAGCTGCACCGGGCTCGGGTTGAGGATGAACTCCCCATTGATATGGCCGACCCGCGCGGCACCGATCGGCCCCGCGAACGGCGCCCCCGAGAGCGACAGCGCCGCCGAGGCGCCAATCAGCGCCGGGATCTCGGAGTCGACCTCCGGGTCGAGCGAAAGCACCTGGGCGATGACCTGCGTCTCGTGAGTGAACCCCTTGGGAAACAGCGGGCGCACCGGCCGGTCGATCAGCCGTGCGACCAGGGTCTCGCCCTCGGTCGAGCGCCCCTCGCGGCGGAAGAAGCTGCCCGGCACCCGCCCGGCGGCATAGAACTTTTCCTGGTACTCGATCGTC
>NZ_JBKHFB010000075.1:0-8545 GCF_046540515.1 Guyparkeria sp. | reverse complement strand
GGCTTGGCCTGCAGGAAATGGGCGTCGCGGTCCGGCGGGGCGAGCACGGTCAGATCGACGCGCTCCCCGCCCACCGTCGAGACGAGGGCGCCCATGCTGTTGGTGGTGGCCACGACACGCAGGTCCGCGGCATGAAGCGTGGCTGGCGACAGGAGCGCCAGCGTGATCAGTAATCGTTTAAGCATGGTTGATGCCCTCAGAAGCTGTGCGCGCCGTGCGCGCCCAGGCTCATCTGGTACTGCAGGTAGAACTGGGTGTAGTCCTCGCGATGGTCGTCGAAGGCGCCACTGACCTGGGCGACCTGAGCGCGGATGCGGCTGGTTTCGCTGATATGCCAGGTGGCCGCCGCGGTCCAGCGTTCGCTCTCGTCGTAATCGGCGTTCACTGCCGGGCGCGGGCCGCGCTTCTCGTTGGTAAAGCCGACGGCATCGTAGCGCAGGCCGAGCTCCCAGCGCGGCGCGATGCCGTAGGTGGCCTGCAGGTAAAGCCCGTCCTCGGTAAAGTCGCGCGCCTCGCCGATCACGCCGGGGTTGCCGGCGTGGTGGGCCACTTCGAGATTCTTCTCGACCCACAGGTACTCGCCCGAGATGCGCCAGTCGCCCTTCCCGTAGCCCTGGCCGGAGTCGTACTTGTACACGGCATCGACGCCGTAAAGCCGGGCATCGCCGTCGACTCCGTGCTCGTCGGGTTCGCCGTGGTGGTGCATTTCCTGGTGGCTGCGGAAGAAGGCCGCCGAGGCGCCCAGTTGCAGGGCGTGGTCGTGGCCGAGATCTGGCGACCACTTGGCGAAGGCCGTCCAGAGCCGCGGCGCCTTGTCGCGCGCGGGCAGCTCGTCCCCGTGCTCGGCCTCGGTGCCCAGGCGTTCGTTGTTGTCGCCCTGGAAGGCCTCGATGCCGAACAGGGTGTAGTGGTCCCAGGCCGGCAGCCAGGTCAGCTGCAGGCCGGTGTCGGACAGGCCGTGATCGCCCAGCAGGGTGCGGTAGGCGAGGTTCTGGTCGACGAAGTCCCAGTCGTGCGGGTGCTTGTCGTTGTTGTAACCGATGCCGGAGTAGAACTTGCCCGCCTTGATCCGCAACCCGGCCGGCAGGCCGGTGCTGGCGACGAAGGCCTCCTCGAGTTCGACGTCGCCCTCGTCGGAGATCGCGACGTTCAGCCGGGCGTCGAAGAGCGCGTCGATGCCGCCGCTTAAGACCACCTCGGTGTGGCGCAGGTTGAAGCCCTGTTCCAGCCCGTGCTGGTGGCCACCGTGATCGTGGCCATGATCATGGTCATGGCCGTGCGCGGCGAAGATGCCGGCAGTTTCGCCCAGCATGGCATCGCCGTCGCCCTCCATGCTGTCGTCGTAGTAGACGCCGTCGAGGATCACGGACAGTTTCGGGTTCAAGGGTAATTCGTCAGCCTGCAGTGTTGCCAGAGGCAGGGAAACGGTGGCCAGACCTAGCAGCATGGCGCGTGGGAGATGGTTCGACGTCGGCTGGTGCCTCGGCATGGGTGGCTCCTGGGAGTGGTCTATTCTGGTCGCATGCAGATGTTATAACATAACACCTGATCGGCCAAGCAAACATCCTGCCCTTCTCGGGGAGGCCACGCGAGGTGGTCAGGATGCGGTGGTATCGGGTCTCGTGGTGGCAGCACGCCCCGTGGCCAGACGCGAGAAGACCGCGCCACCGGATGGATCCCGGCAGGCGCGGCCTATGTTTCGACGGAGAGACGGATTCAGCTGCTGGGCTTGTCCAGCAACAGGGATCGCTTCATCTTCTTCGGCAGCGGCAGGCCCATCAGTTCGAGCACGGTCGCCGCGATGTTGGCGATGCCTCCGCCCGTACGCAGGCGCACCGGGGTCTTGTCGATGACGATGCAGGGAACGGGATAGGTGGTGTGCTGGGTGTGCGGGTCACCGGTGACCGGGTCGACCATCTCGTCGCAGTTGCCGTGGTCGGCGGTGAGGATGATCGAGTAGCCCTGCTCGCTGGCGGCATCCACCAGACGACCGACCTCGTGGTCGACGGTTTCCATCGCCTTGATCACCGCCTCGCGCACGGCGGTGTGGCCCACCATGTCGCCGTTGGCGAAGTTGACCAGCACAAAGCCGTACTGCTCGGCGCGCACCGCGTCGATGGCGGCGTCCGCGACCTCGCGGGCGCTCATCTCCGGCTGCAGGTCGTAGGTCGCGACCTTGGGCGAGGGCACCATGACGCGGTCCTCGCCGGCAAAGGTCTCTTCCTTGCCGCCGTTGAAGAAGAACGTCACGTGGGCGTACTTCTCGGTCTCGGCGCAGTGGAACTGCTTGATGCCGGCCTGGCTGATCGCCTCGGCGAGCACGTTCTTCGGTCGCTCGGGCGGAAAGCCGATCGGCGAGAGGAAGCGCGGGTCGTACTCGGTCAGGCAGGTGACCACGATCGGCTGGTAGTCGCCGCGGTCGAAACCGGAGAACTCCGCCTGTCCCAGCGCCTCGGTCAGCTGGCGCGGCCGGTCGTTGCGGAAGTTGAAGAAGATCATCGCGTCGTCGGCCGAAAGCGGCTCGAAGCCGTCAAGTACCGCCGGGCGGATGAACTCGTCGGTCTGGTCGGCCTCGTAGGAGGCGGCCAGCGCCGCGCGCGCGTCACTGAAGCGCGGGCCGTCGCCACGCACGATGGCGTTGAATGCCTCCTCGGTGCGTTCCCAGCGCTGGTCGCGATCCATGGCGTAATAGCGGCCACTGATCGTGGCGATCGCCCCCCCGGCATCCTTGAGTCTGGGCTCGATCTGGTCGAGGTAGGTCAAGGCGGATTTCGGTGCCGTGTCACGGCCGTCGGTGATCATGTGGATCAGCGGGCGGGCGCCGATCTTCTTGGCCATCTTGATCAGGGCGAGCAGGTGGCGGACGTGGCTGTGCACGCCGCCGTCCGAGACCAGCCCAATCAGGTGGATCGGCCGACCGGCATCGGCCGCCTTCTGCATCGCCTGGTTGATGGCGGCATTCTCGTAGAAGCTGCCGTCCTTGATCGCATCGTCGATGCGCACCAGGTCCTGGCGGTTGATCGCCCCGCTGCCCAGGGTCAGGTGACCGACCTCCGAGTTGCCCATCTGGCCGTCCGGCAGCCCGCAGGCCCGTCCGGAGGCCTCGATCACGGTGTGTGGGTGGTTGGCATACAGCTCGTCGAGCCGGGGCGTGTCGGCCAGGCTCACGGCGTTGTGCTTGCGGCTCGGGTTGACGCCGACGCCGTCCATGATCACGAGCAGGACGGGGCGTCGCGGGGCGATGTTGGACATGGATGTGCGTTCCTTGTTCGTGTTTCGGTTGGGTTCACCGGAACGAATCGGGTGGCGCGTGCCGAAGTCCGCCCGGCGGGGGCAGCGGAATCTCCGATTCATTCTGGGCCGGGAGGGCGGCGTCGCCCTCCGCCTCGATCGTCGCTCGCGACCGGGTGGACCGGTTCAGCGTCGCTCGTCGGGCTTGTCGTCCGGCCCGGGCGACGGCCGGGCCGAGTCGTCACCGCGCGTCTCGTCGGTGTCGGACGGGCTGGGGGCCTCGTCCTCGTCCGCGCTGTCCTTGCGGGCCTCGCCCTTGTCGGACTCGCGCCGCGCTTCGGCCTCGATCGCTTCCAGCGACTGCTGCTCGCGTTCGATCTCCTCGAAGGCGCGATCAAAATCGAAGTCCTCGTCCTTCTCGGTCTCGTAGCTCCTGCCGGGGGCGCTGGTGCGGCTCCCCGCCGCAGTGGCGCCGCTACCGGGACTGCCGGCGGGTGCCCCGCCGCTCGGGCCGTCTTCCGGCGGGGTGCCTTCGGGCTCGTCGTCCCTGGGCAGTACCGGGCCGCCCTGCTGTCGCAGCAGCAGCCGACCGATGATGATCCCCAGCTCGTAGAGGAACCAGACCGGTATCGCCATCATGAACTGCGACAGGATGTCCGGCGGGGTGAAGATCGCGCCGATGATGAACGCCACCAGGATAGCGTAGCGGCGCTTCTCGGCCAGCTGCTGGGGCGTGACCACGCCGATCAGGATCAGGAGCACCACCGCCACCGGCACTTCGAAGACGAAGCCGAAGGCGAAGAACATCGTGATGACGAAGCTCAGGTACTCGTTGATGTCCGGTGCGTAGCTGACCTCCGCCGGGCCTGTGCCCGCGAGAAAGCCGAACACCACCGGAAAGACGGCGAAGTAGGCGAAGGCCGCGCCGATGTAGAACAGGATGGTGCTGGAGAAGACCAGCGGGATCACCATCTTGCGCTCGTGCTGATACAGCCCCGGAGCGATGAATGCCCACAGCTGGTACAGCAGGAACGGGATGGCGATGAACAGCGCGGTGAAGCCGGCGAGCTTGAGCGGGATGAAGAACGTCGAGGCGACCTGTACCGCGATCATGCCCGTGTCTTCCGGCAGGTAGCGGGAAAGCGGGTCGGAGAGCAGCCGGAACAGATCGTTGCGGAACGGGAACAGCGCCAGGAACAGCACGAAGACCACGGCCACCGACTTGATCAGCCGGTTGCGCAGTTCGACCAGGTGCGAGACGAACCCCGCCAGACCGGAGGGTTCGTCAGTTGTCGCGTCCGCGTTCCGTTGGCTCATCTTGTTTCTTTGCCGTCGATTCCTGGGGCGTGGCCGGCTCGGCCGAGGTGTCGGGCTCGGCCGACTCGAACGGGCGACGGAAGGTTTCGCCGGTTTCCGATTCCAGCTTGCTCAGCTCGTCCTCGAAGTCGTCTTCCTCGCCCGGGGCGCGGCCACTTTCATCCAGGGCCGCAAGCCGTCTGGCCGAGTCCTGGCGTGCCTTTTCGCCGGCCGCCGAGTCGCGCATGGTCTGTTCGGCCTCCGACAGCGCGCTCTTGACGGTCTTCTCGGTTCCCGAGAGGTCGTCGCGGGTCTCCTCGACCATCGCTCGCAGCTTGCTGATCTCGGATTCCTGCGAGTTCAGCAGCTGCTTCATGTCCTGCATGTTGAACTCGCTGTCCATCTCGGCCTTGGCGTTGGCGACGAACTTGCGAACCTTGTAGGTCCATTCGCCGGCCTTGCGCGCCACACCGGGCAGCCGTTCCGGGCCGATGACCAGCAGGGCCACGACCAGAACGAGAAACACTTCCCAGAAGCTGAAACCGAACACGGATCAATCCTGCGTCGGGGCGACGATCAGCTGCCCTTGCGCTCGTCGGACTTCTCGGCGGTCTTTTCCTGGCCGGCCTCGATGGTCTCGCTCTCGATCACCCGGTTGGCGTTGGGCTTCTCGCCCTCCTTGTGCTCCAGGTTTTCGCTGCGCTTGGTTTCTTCCTCGTCCTTCTCGGACTCGTCCTTGACGGCCGACTTGAAGCCCTTGATGGCGCTGCCGAGGTCGGTGCCGAGGTTCTTCAGGCGCTTGGTGCCGAACAGAAGCAGCACGATGGCGAGAATGATCAGCCAGTGCCAGATGCTAAAAGTACCCATGATCGCGATCTCCTACTGATGTCCTGTCAATCTTGTGCGCGCCGTGCCTTTTCTTCAAGGCCCGACAGTCCGAATCGGCGTTCGAGCTCCGCGAGCACGTCCGCCGGGGATAGGTTGGCGTCGGCCAGCAGTACCAGGCTGTGGAACCACAGGTCGGCCATCTCGTTGATCAATTCGTCGCGGTCGTCGCCCACCGCGGCCAGTGCGACCTCGACCCCTTCCTCGCCGACCTTCTGGGCGATCTTCGCCCGGCCCTTGCGATAGAGACTGGCGACGTAGGAACTGCCGGCATCGGCGCCCTTGCGCTCCTCGAGCAGCGCGGCGAGTTGCTCCAGCACCTCGGTCGTGCGGCCGTCAGCCGTTGCCATAGATCGCTCCCGGGGATTTCCTGACCTCGTCGGTCGTCTGCCAGCGGCCGTGTTCGAGGCGTCGATAGAAGCAGGACTCGCGGCCGGTGTGGCAGGCGATGCCGCCGTGCTGTTCGATCGACAGCAGCAGCACGTCCCCGTCGCAGTCGAGCCGGATTTCACGCACCGTCTGCGTGTGGCCGCTCTGCTCGCCCTTGTGCCAGAGCTTCCGGCGCGAGCGCGAGTAGTACACCGCCTCGCCGAGCTCGGCGGTCTTCTCCACGGCCTCGCGGTTCATCCAGGCGAACATCAGCACTCGACCGGTCGTGGCATCCTGCGCGATCGCCGGTACCAGGCCGTGCTCGTCGAAGGCGATCGCCTCGATCCAGTCGCGCGACTCGCGGAATGCCGGGGGTGTTGCCTGGGAATCGGTCACTGTCGGTGTCGTCTTCAGCGGTGGGCGGGCCGGTGGCCGGCGCCGGAGTATATCAGGGATGGCGGGAAAACCGTCAGCCGCGCGGCGCTACCGGGGTCAGTCGCGCACCTCGATACCGGCCTCGGCCATCACGGCCTTCGCCTCGTGAATGCTGTGGGTGCCGAAGTGGAAGATGCTGGCCGCAAGCACCGCATCGGCGTGGCCCTCGAGGATGCCCTCGACCAGGTGATCGAGGTTGCCAACGCCCCCCGAGGCGATCACCGGGATCGGGACGGCGTCGCTGATCGCGCGGGTCAGTTCCAGGTCGAACCCCTGCTGCATGCCGTCGCGGTCCATGCTGGTGACCAGCAGTTCGCCGGCACCCAGGTCGGCCATGTGCACGGCCCAGTCGACCGCATCCAGCCCGGTGGGGTTGCGCCCGCCGTGGGTGAAGATCTCCCAGCGCGGCGGCTCGTCCTCGCCGGAGACGCGCCGGGCGTCGATGGCGACGACGATGCATTGCGAGCCGACCGCGTCGCTCATCTCGCGGATGCGCTCGGGGTGGTGCACCGCGGCGGTGTTGATCGAGACCTTGTCGGCGCCGGCATGCAGCAGGCGGCGCACATCGGCCAGCGTGCGGATGCCCCCGCCGACGGTCAGCGGGATGAACACCTCGGCGGCGACCGCCTCGACGACGTGCAGCATGGTCTCGCGCCCCTCGTGCGAGGCGGAAATGTCGAGGAAGGTCAGCTCGTCGGCGCCGGCCTGGTTGTAGCGGCGCGCCGCCTCGACCGGGTCGCCGGCGTCACGCAGGCCCTCGAACTGCACGCCCTTGACCACGCGGCCTTCGGCCACGTCGAGGCAGGGGATGATGCGCTTGGCGAGCCCCATGACCTACTCGGAGAACGGCGGGATGCCCGCGCGGTCGTCGATGCGTTTCTGGGCCTGCTTCAGGTCGATGGTGCCCTCGTAGAGCGCCCGGCCGATGATGGCGCCGGAGACGCCGTCGTCGGCGGCATCGATCAGCCGGTCGATGTCGCTCATGTCGGTCACGCCGCCCGAGGCGATGATCGGGATGCGCACCGATTTTGCCAGCTCGCGGGTCGCCTCGATGTTGGCGCCCTGCATCATGCCGTCGCGGGAAATGTCCGTGAACACGATCGCGGCGACGCCGTCGGTCTCGAAGCGCTGGGCCATGTCGTGGATGTCGTGGTGGGACAGCTTCGACCAGCCGTCGATGGCCACCTTGCCGTCACGCGCGTCCAGGCCGACGATGATGTGGCCGGGGAAGGCGAGGCAGACATCCTCGACGAAGTGCGGCTCGGAGACGGCCTTGGTGCCGATGATGACGAACTCCACGCCCAGCTCGAGGTACTGCTCGATGGTGGCCTCGTCGCGGATGCCGCCGCCAACCTGGATCGGCAGGTCCGGGTATGCCTCGCAGATGGCCTTGATGACCTCGCGGTTCTTCGGGCTGCCGGCAAAGGCGCCGTCCAGGTCGACCAGGTGCAGGCGCCGCGCGCCGGCCTCGACCCAGCGGCCGGCGACGGCGACCGGGTCGTCGGAAAAGACGGTGTCATCGTCCATGCGGCCCTGTCGCAGGCGCACGCATTTTCCTTCCTTCAGATCGATGGCGGGGATCAGGAGCATGATTGGGGCGTCCTCGATACGCGTCGTGTCGTGTTGCGGTCGGTCAGGAACTCGGTCCGGACCAGCGGGTGAAATTGGCCAGGAGCGTCAGGCCGTCGTCGGCGCTCTTCTCCGGGTGCGCCTGGATGGCGAAGACGTAGCCGTCGGCCAGTGCCGCGCAGTAGGTCAGGCCGTAGTCGGCCGTCGCCACCGTGTGGGCCGGGTTTTCCGGCTCGCAGTAGTAGCTGTGCACGAAGTAGAAGCGTGCGTCCTGGCGGATGCCTTCAAGCAGCGGGTGGTCCCGGGCCTGGTGCATCTGGTTCCAGCCCATCTGCGGCACCTTGAGGTGCTTTTCGGTGGGCTGGAATCGCTTGACCTGGCCGGGGAACCAGCCGAGCAGGTCGACGCCGTCGTTCTCTTCCGAGCGCTCCAGCAGCACCTGCATGCCCATGCAGATGCCGAGAAACGGGCGGGTCCGCGCCGCCTCGCGCAGGGCCTCGGGCAGGTGGCGTTCACGCAGGGCGGTCATGCATTGGGCCGCCGCGCCCTGGCCGGGGAAGACCACCTTCTCGGATTCGAGGACGACTTCGGGCGCGTCGGTGAGGATCACGTGGGCGCCATCCGGGGCGACGTGCTCGATGGCCTTGACCACCGAGCGCAGGTTGCCCATGCCGTAGTCGACGACCGCGATCTGCATCAGGAGGCACCTCGTACAATCTGCTGCGCGTCCCGATTTCGGCGTCGCGTGCTCACTCGCTCC
>NZ_JBKHFB010000074.1:0-8641 GCF_046540515.1 Guyparkeria sp. | reverse complement strand
GTCTCGGTCTCGGTCTCGGTCTCGGTCTCGGTCTCGGTCTCGGTCTCGGTCTCGGAAAGCGTGCCCTCCCCGGACGCTACGGACAAGCCGCTTTGCTCGGGCGCGACCGGCGTCTCGTCCGGCAGGTCGACCGTCAGGTCGTCCTCGCCGTCTCTCGCCCCGTCGAGTCGCAGCTCGTCCTGATCGTCTGCCAGACTGAAATCGAGGGCCGACTCGAGGCTCGCGCCGCGCTCCCCATCGGCATCGGAAAACGCGAGCGTGTCTGGCTTGCCGCCCGACCTGTCTTCAGCTGACACCACCTCGACATCAGGCTCTTCCGGCGTCGGCTCCTCGGGCATCTGGGCCGATCCCTCGACGTCGGCCTCTGCGGCCGCGGACGTCGACTCGTCCGCCAGGTTCAGGGCATCCAGCTCCACCACGTCTCGATCGGCCGGTTCCGTTTCAACATCCGCTTCCGGCAAGTCGGGCAATTCGCCGGCTCCAGCCGTGTCCGGGTCTACGCGCTGTTCCTCTTCTCCCTCGTCCAGCGCGAAGTCGAGCGCCGACTCCAGCTCCTCGCCTTTCGCCTCGTCGGCAGTCTGCAGTTCCACGGGTTGGGCGGGCCCTGTCTCCGTGGACTCCACCGCATGCCCGGCCATCTCCTGCTCGACCTGCCAGAACTCGATCAACTCGTCGGGGGTAGCGAGGCTTTCGTCGACCGCCTCGGCGGGGACGGGTTCGGCGTCGACATCCGGCCCGGACTCCGCGAGATCGGTCGACGGGCCGGGCTCGGCTGCCTCGGTGGCGGCAGTGGCCGAAGTGACCGCGTCCTGATCCTCGAGGCCGGCGGTCAGGTCATCGATCCGGCGCTTGGGCGCCTCGAGGAAGCGCGCGATCTCCTTGCCGAAATCGCGCAGGTTCTCGAGGTAGAACTCCAGCGCGGCGAAGAGCTCGCTCAGTGCCGAAAGCGTGTGTTCGTCGCCGACCGGATCGCCGAAGGACTGCGCCCGGCTCCAGCGGGCCAGCGCCATCACCAACGGAGTGGCCGCATCTCGGCCGGAAAGGCGGAGCACCTCGCCGATGCCGGTCAGCTTGTCGGCCGCCTCGGCAAAGGGGTCGGCGGCCGGGGCCCCGGCGTCGCCCTGCCCGGCGAGCCCGGCGTTGATTTGCTCACGCGCCTCGCTCAGGGATTCGAAGGCGGCACTGGCGATGGCACCGATCGAACTGGCGACGGTCTGGTCGCGCAGGGCCTCGGCACGATCGCCATCGGCCATGCTGCGGGGAATGCCGTCGATCACCTGCTCGACGAGCATCACGGTGCCCGCGAGCTCCATGAGCATGTCGTCGTCGAGGATCTCGGCCCCTCGCGTAACGGCCTGTAGCCGCTCCCGACCGGCCCCAAGGGCCTCGGCTGCCGCCGTGTAGCCGAGTGTGGCGAGCACACCGCTCATCTGTTCGAACCGACCGAGGATCCGCCCCAGCGGCTCGAGGTCATCACGCTTGCCGCGCACGAACAGGTCCAGCACATCCTGCGTGACCAGCAACTCCTCCTCGAGCGCCTTGCGCACCGCCTCGAGCGCCTCGGCATCGAGACCGACGAAGCGGGCAGGGCGATCGGCGGCATCCAGCTGGCGGCCCCATTCCTCGGCACGTTCCCGGCAGATGATTTCCTGATCGTCGACACGCTCGAGCAGTGACAGAAGCACCGAGGCGCCCAGATCGAGACCAGCGTGGTTGATCACGGATTCGCTGCGCCCCTGCAGCTGGAGGCGGAAGAGCTGAAGCACGCGACCGACGGCCCGTTTGAGAACCGGCGCGTACCGCTCCGGGTCCGACTCGGTCAACCGCAGCAAGTCGCCGACCACACGGATCGCGATGATGGCACTGCGGCTCGGTTCGTGGGCAATGATCTGCATCGACAGCTCACGCAGCGCGGGCAGCACCGACCAGTCGTCACGCATGACGGCGAGGACTTCGCGCTCCATGCGTCGCAGCAGGGGGCGCAGCTCGGCCTGCTCGTCCACATCCTTGTCGCGGTGCGGTCGCTTGCCGAGCTCATGCTCGGCCTGCAGCAGGAAGGCGCGCGCGGCCACGTCACGCACGTCGAGCGGGGAGTGATCCAGGGTGCCGCGCAGGCGGTTGACCATCGGCAGGAGGCTTGCCGGCGTGATCTCGGCGCCCGCGGCCATGCGGTCGAGCAGGGCCTGGAGCAGCGCGGCGGATTCGATCTGCGCGGAAACCGCCGTGTTAGCGTCATCCTCGCCGACGGACAGGTTCTCGAGTGGCTCGAGCGCGGCCAACTGAGTGCGCACCAGAACGCGTACCAACTGGATGTCGACCATGGAGAAAACGCGATCGATGGTCTGCAACGCCTGAGTGGCGTCGAAGACGTGCTCGGTGGCGTTCTCGCCCTCGGAAAGCTGCTCCAGCGCCCTCAAGAGCTCGGCGAGCCGCTCCTCCAGCCCCTCACGGAGCCAGTCGAATACGATCGCGTCGACTTTCCTTTCTGTCCGCATCTCTCAGTTCACCGCCTTTCGGCATCCCGCCTGCTGGAATATCCGTGTCCCGGTCGGTGATCGACTCATGCCGGTCGACCGGGACACCTGCTGTCGTGGCGCTCTGTCAGCCTGCCGCCTCGGCGTCGTCACGCTCGGGCATGGTGAAGCCGGCAACGGAGCGATTGAGCTCCTGAGAAAGCGAGCCCAGCTCGCCGATCTCGTCGGCCGCCTGGGTGGCGTTCTCCGCCGTCTGTTGCGTGTCCTGACGGATCCGGTTGACCGCCTCGCGCAGCTCGGTGGCCACCGACGCCTCCTTCTGCGCCACCGAGGTGATGTCGTTGATCTGCCGGGAGAGTTTGAGCGAGACGCTCTCGATCTCGGACAGCGCCTTGCCGGCATTCTCGGCGAGCGTGGCGCCGTCGACGACGTTCGAGGTGGTCTGTTCCATGGCGAGCATGGCCTCGGAGGTGTCGGTCTGGATGGTGTTGACCAGCAGCTCGATCTGACGGGTCGCGTCACTGACGCGCTCGGCCAGACGCTGGACCTCGTCGGCGACCACCGCGAAACCACGGCCGGCCTCACCCGCCATCGCGGCCTGTATGGCGGCGTTGAGCGCCAGGATGTTGGTCTGGTCGGCGATATCGGTGATCAGGCCGACGATGTCGCCGATCTCCTGCGAGGACTCACCCAGGCGCTTGAGGCGTTTGGACGTCTCCTGGATCTGCTCGCGGGTCTGGTTCATGCCCTTGATGGTCTGACGGACCGCGTCGCCGCCCCGGTGGGCGACATCGACCGAGGATTCGGCGATCTGAGCCGATTCCTGTGCACTGACCGAGACCTGCTCGATCTCGTCTGACATCTGGGCGATGGCATCCGATATCTCGGTGATGCGCTGGGCCTGACCGCGCGACTTGTCCGCCAGCGCCCGCGAGCTGTCCTGGGAGGCCCGTACCGCTTCGGCGACGCGCACCGAGGTGTCGTTGATCGTGCCGACCAGGTCGCGCAGGGCGTCGATGGTGTAGTTGACCGAGTCGGCGATCGCACCGGTGATGTCCTCGGTCACGGTGGTGTGAGCCGTGAGGTCACCGTCCGCGAGCGTCATCATCTCGTCGAGCAGGCGCAGGATCGCGGCCTGGTTGCGCTGGTTGGCCGCCTCGGTCTCGTTCAGCGCCCGACGGGACTCCTGTACCAAGGTTAGGCCCAGCCAGACGAGCAGCAGCAGGGCGAACGCACCGCTGGCGTAGCCGAGGTACAGGAACTGGGCCGCCTCGTTCTGGTCGTCGGCCAGGGTGCGGGCGAGCTCGGAGGTGGCACCGGTGAATTCGCCCGACATGCGGTCGATCTCGCGCGCCGCCTGGTTGGCGGCAAGCAGCTGCGGGGCCTGCTCGAGGACCGCGGACACCAACTGGTTGACGGTGGCGAACATGACGCCCACCTCACGCAACCCGTCACGCACCTCGGAATCGCTGACGCGCGGGGCCATGCGGTTGCCATTGAGCAGGCCATTGAGCACCCCGCCGAACAGGGACACGTCGCGACCGAAGCGCTCGGAGGCGTTGACCGCCTGCTCGCCGCCGCCGGTGATTTCGTCGAGGGTGGTGCCGATACGCTCGATGAACATCAGCTGACGGGTGGCCAGGTAGATCACGTGGCTGGGAGCGTCGTTGGCTACCAGCGTCTGGACCACCTCGTCCGAGGCGGCGGTGAGATCGGGCAGGACCTCCTCGATCTGGTCCGACTGCTCGCCAACGCTGAGGATCGCCTCGCGCCCCTCGAGCACCTTGCTCAACGAGTCGTTGTAATTGCCCCACTGGCTATCGACACGACCGAGGAGATCGGCACGGTTGGCGGGCACGGCCAGTTGGGGACGTTCGGCATCGTTGCCCTGCAGCGCGTTCAGGCTGTCGGTGAACTCGGCACGGATCGACTGCACCCGGTCGAACGCCTCGGGGTTGCCCCGGATGGCGCGCAACACCTCGATGGTGAGCTCCTGCGAGGAACGTTCCAGCTCGGCGCCGGCCAGACGGCGATCGAGGAACTCCTGCTCACGCTGGGCCGCCAGGATGAACACGACCACGGTCGCGACCAGGGCCAGAACCGCGAGAACCACGAGGATTAGTATCTTACGGCTGATGCCGCCCATCCGTGCGCCAAGACTCATAGTTGCCACTTACTCCTGAATGGAATTCTTCGTCATTGTTTCGTTATGCCGGACACTGCCCGCCCGGGCCGACGTCACGCGACGGCATTGAGGAACCGGTCGTGCTCCAGCAGCGAGCGGAACTCGACCACCGGCAACCACTCGTCGCCCAGCCTGACCTCCTGGTGAAAGCCGGGCAGGGAGGCCAGCTCTCGGTGATGTTCGGAGTCGATCAAGGGGCGCGCGTCGCCGTAGGCCACCTGGCGGATGCCGTAGGAGCGCTCCACCAGGAAGGCCGACGAGGCCTGGGCGTGCTTGGCGAGAAAGACCACGCTGTGGCGTGAAGCCGGGGTGGCGACATCGAACCAGAAACGCGCCAGGTCGAACACCCCGGTGAGTTCGCCGCGCAGGTTCGCCAGGCCGGACACCCACGGGCGCGCGCCGGGGAGGGTCACCATCCGCGGCGGAGCCACGATCGCCCTCACCTCGTCCAGGTCGATCAGCATGCGTCGGCCGTCGACGGCGAACAGGATGCCCTGCCAGGTCCTGACATGGCCCTCGCTGCTGGGCAGACCGACGGCATGCTGGTCGACCTGCCGGTTGATCCAGCCAAGGTAGTCGAACACATCCTCTGTGCGCTGCATGACGTCAGCCGAGCACGCTCTTGAGCACGTCGATCAGGTCGGCCTCCTTGACCGGCTTGACCAGGTACTCCTTCGCACCCTGGCGCATCCCCCAGATGCGATCCGTCTGCTGGTCCTTGGTGGTGACGATGATCACCGGGATGTCGCTTGTCGCACCGTCCTTGTTGAGCGTGCGGGTGGCCTGGAAGCCGTTCATCCCCGGCATGACCACGTCCATGAGCACCGCGTCCGGGCGCACCTGACGCACCAGATCGATCCCTTCTTCGCCGCTGTTGGCCACCGATACCTGGTGGCCGTGACGCTCGAGAATCTGCTTGAGCACATAGACTTCGGTGGGCGAGTCATCAATGACAACGATGTGAGCCACTACCCTGTTCCTCTAGAAAAATCCGGTTCGATTCGATTGCACCGGGCCCGAGAGCGGCCCCGGCAGCCTGCGACTCTCAGCCCGCCAGGGCACCTTCGTCGGTCACGGGACGCCCCTCGGCGAAGCGCTCGACCGCAGCGAGGATCTCGTCGCTGTTGAAAGGCTTGGTGAGGTAGTCGGAGGCACCGACAATGCGCCCGCGTGCCTTGTCGAAAATACTGTCCTTGCTGGACAGCAGGATGATGGGGGTATCGGCGAAGCGATCGTTGTTCTTGATCAGCGCCGTGGTCTGGTATCCGTCGAGACGCGGCATGAGGATGTCGATGATGACCACGTCGGGGTCGAAGGCGCCGATCCGGGCCAGGGCGTCGAATCCATCGATCGCGCTTTCCACTTCGCAGCCCGCCTTGCTGAGGATGCTGTCTGCCGTGCGTCGGATGGTCTTGCTGTCATCGACCACCATGACCCTCAGGCCGTCGAGGCCGGCGTGATTCTCTGTCGCTTCCATGTCGTATTCCTTGCTGCTGGCCGATTCTTGCCGTGCGTCGGCCGAATGTAACCAACGCATCCGTCTTTGGCAAACGTCTCGAGGCCCGCCCGCGCAACGGAACACACCGCCGACCCATCGTTTACACTGTGACGACCGATTTGCGCGGCCGCCCGGCGGCCCGGACCTCAACCAACCGACCACCATGACGAAAAGTCGATGACAAACAATCATTCCGCCCTGCAACTGGACAGTCAGGGCTCGACCCCCCAACTCGAGGCCAGCTACTGCGGCCCGCTGTTGATGATCGAATCGCACATCATCGAGAACCGTCGCCGCATCGAGACCTGGTTCCGCGACCAGTGGCGCGAGACGCCCGCCCCCTTTTACAGCTCGGTGGACCTGCGCAATGCCGGCTACAAGCTCGGCCCGGTCGACACCAACCTGTTCCCGGCCGGCTTCAACAACCTCAACCACAGCTTCGACCCGCTGGTGGTACAGGCGATCCAGTCGGCGGTCGAGCACGCCTGCCCCGACGCGCGCGGCATGCTTATCATCCCCGAGCGCCACACCCGCAACCGGTTCTACCTCGAATCGCTGGCCACCATGGCCGAGCTGTTCGAGCTGGCCGGCTTCGAGACCCGCATCGGTTCGCTGGACGCCCTCGATGAGCCGGCGCGCTTCGAACTGCCCTCGGGACGCACGCTGGTCCAGCACCCGATCCACCGCGAGGGGCGCCGCATCGAGGTGGACGGCTTCTCGCCCTGCACCATCGTGCTCAACAACGACCTCTCCGGCGGACGCGAGGACATCCTCGAGGACATCGAGCAGACCGTGGTGCCGCCGACCGCACTGGGCTGGTGGCATCGCTCGAAGTTCAACCATTTCAGCCATTACCAGGCGCTGGCCAACGAGCTGGCCGACCTGATCGACCTCGACCCCTGGCATCTCGCGCCGATGATCCTCGACTGCGGCCAGATCGACTTCATGAAGCGCGAGGGCGAGAACTGCCTGCAGGAGAAGGTCGGCGAGATGCTCGCCGCCATCCAGCGGAAATACGACGAGCTCGAGATCAAGGAAAAACCCTTCGTCGTGATCAAGGCCGATGCGGGCACCTACGGCATGGGCGTGATGATGGCCCAGTCCGCCGAGGACGTGACCGGCCTGAACCGCAAGCAACGCACCCGCATGGCGGCGTCCAAGGACGGACGCAGCATCAACCGCGTGCTGATCCAGGAAGGCATCTACAGCTTCGAACAGCTGGGGTCGAGCGGGCACGTCGCCGAGCCGGTGCTCTACATGATCGACCGCCACGTCGTCGGCGGCTTCTATCGCGTGCACACCAAGAAAGGCCAGAGCGAGAACCTCAACTCGCCCGGCGCGGAATTCGTGCCGCTGCCCTTCACCCAGTCCTGCGTCACGCCGGCACCCGACGCCTCGCCCGACAGCGACCAGAACCGGCTGTACTGCTACGGCGTGGTCGCCCGCCTGGCCCTGCTGGCCGCGGCGCGCGAACAGCGCGACCTGATCGGCGGCCCGCTCGATGGCCCGGCCGCCGACTGACTCGACCCGCAAGCGGAGCCGCCCATGCGCATCGCCGTCGTCATGGATCCGATCGAACGGATCAAGCCCTGGAAGGACACCTCGTTCGCCTTCCTCCTGAGCGCCCAGGCCCGCGACTGGGACTGCTGGTACATCGAGCCCGACTGGCTGTTCTTCGCCGACGGCACGCCGCAGGCACAGGCCGCGCCGATCACCGTGAACGACCGCGACCGGGATTTTCACACGCTCGGCGAGCGCGCCATCCACGCGCTGACGGACTTCGACATCATCCTGCAGCGCCAGGACCCGCCGATCGACCTGGACTACCACTACATCACCGGCCTGCTGTCGCTGGCCGAACAGGCCGGCGTGGTGGTCGCCAATCGCCCGGACGCCGTGCGGGCGGCCAACGAGAAACTGCTCGCCCAGCACTTCCCCGCGCTGTGCCCGCCGACGCTGGTCAGCCGCTCGATCGACCAGTTCAAGGCATTCATCGCCGAACAGGGCGAGATCGTGGTCAAGCCGCTGGATGCCATGGGCGGCAGCTCGATCTTCAAGATCCACGCGGACGACGAGAACGCCCAGGTGATCCTCGAGGTGATGACCCGCGACCAGACCGAGCTGGTCATGGCGCAGCGCTACCTGCCCGAGATCCGCACCGGCGACCGCCGCGTGCTGCTGATCGACGGCGAGCCGGTCGACCATGCCCTGCTGCGCGTGCCGGGCGAGAAGAGCTTCCGCGCCAATCTCGCCGCCGGAGGGCGCGGCGAGGTCGTGCCGCTACGCGAGCGTGACCGCGAGATCGCCGCGACCGTCGGACCCTGGCTGGCCGAGCGGGGCTACTGGTTCGTCGGTCTGGACGTGATCGGCGACTGGCTGACCGAGATCAACGTCACCAGCCCCACCTGCGCCCGCGAGATCAGTGCAGTCACCGGGCAGGACGTCACCGGGCGAATGCTCGATCGCCTGGCCAGTCGCCTGGCC
>NZ_JBKHFB010000073.1:0-8839 GCF_046540515.1 Guyparkeria sp. | reverse complement strand
CTCGCTCCGCGGCTCCTTGCACTCGGCCCGCTCGCGACGATTGTTCAAGGTGCCTCATAGTGATCCCTTGGTCGACGGGATGATGTCCGCCTGACGGTCGTCGGCGCTCAACGCCATGCGCAGTGCGCGGCCGAAGGCCTTGAACATGGTCTCGGCCTGGTGGTGCGCGTTGCGCCCGCGGAGGTTGTCGACGTGTAGCGTCGCCCCGGCGTGATTGACGAAGCCGCGGAAGAACTCCTCGACCAGTTCGGTCTCGAACCGGCCGATCAGCGAACGGGTGAAGTCGCAGTGGAACTCGAGCCCCGGGCGGCCGGACAGGTCGATCACTACCCGCGACAGCGCCTCGTCCAGCGGCACGTAGGCGTGGCCGTAACGCAGGATGCCGCGCTTGTCGCCGACGGCCTTGGCCACCGCCTGGCCGAACACGATGCCGCAGTCCTCGACCGTGTGGTGATCGTCGATCCGGGTGTCGCCGTCGCAGGTGAGCGTGATGTCGATCAGCCCGTGGCGGGCGATCTGGTCGAGCATGTGCTCGAAGAACGGCACACCGGTCTCCAGGCGGGCCTGGCCCTCACCGTCAAGGTTGATTTCGAGCGAGATGCGGGTCTCGTTGGTTTCGCGTCGGATCTGCGCGGTGCGTGCGGCCATGGTCGGTTCGCGTCTCGGGCGGTTGGAATTGGATCGGGCGGGAAACCTTCCCGAACCCGGAGCATACAATGCCCGCCGCGGCGCGTCAGCCTCTGGTCGGAAAACGCCGCCGGCCGGTCGACGCCAATCCGCCCGCGAACCTCTCCGGGCGGGGTTGACCGCGCGGCGATTTTGCCGTTAAATGCGCAGCCTCGTCGCCAGGCGACGGCGTCTCCACGTCGTGCCGCAAGTGACATGCGAACACGGCCAGATAGCTCAGTTGGTAGAGCAGGGGATTGAAAATCCCCGTGTCGGGGGTTCGATTCCCTCTCTGGCCACCACCATTCCCGAAAACCCCCGATCCCCGGATCGGGGGTTTTTCGTGTCGATACGGCATTATGTTGTTCGTCCGTCGTGCGGGAGGCTGTGCGTGCGCAAGATCATTCACGTCGACATGGATGCCTTCTATGCCTCGGTCGAGCAGCGCGATCGGCCCGAGTTGCGCGGCCGACCGGTGGTGGTCGGCGGCGATCCGGCCGGGCGGGGCGTGGTCGCGGCGGCGAGTTACGAGGCGCGCCGCTTCGGTATCCATTCGGCGATGCCGGCGGCGCGCGCGGCCCGGGCCTGCCCCGATGTGGTGTTCCTGCGCCCGCGCTTCGATGTGTACCGGGCGATTTCCCGCCAGATCCATGCCGTGTTCCGTCGCTATACCGATTGCATCGAGCCGCTGTCGCTCGACGAGGCCTATCTCGATGTCACCGACAGCCCAGCCTGCCGTGGTTCGGCCACCCTGATGGCGCGCGAGATCAAGGCGGCGATACGCGAGGAGACCGGGTTGATCGCTTCGGCCGGGGTGTCCTACAACAAGTTCCTCGCCAAGCTGGCTTCCGACGTGGACAAGCCCGATGGCCTCTACCTGATCGACCCTGCTGCCGCGCCGGGCTTTATCGAGTCCCTGCCGGTGGGTGATTTCCACGGCGTCGGCCCGGCGACCGAGCGACGCATGAAGGCCCGCGGCATCCACACCGGTGGCGACCTGCGCGGCCACGAGCTCCACGATCTGGTCGAGTGGTTCGGCAAGGCCGGGCGGTACTACCACCAGATCGCGCGCGGCATCGACGAGCGGCCGGTTCGCAGCCGTCGCGAGCGCAAGTCGCTGGGCCACGAGACCACTTACCCGAACGACCTGCTCGAGCGGGAGACGGTCGAGGCGGCCCTGGCGCCGCTGGCCGAACGTGTCGCGCGGGATCTCGCGGCCCGGGAGCTTGCCGCGCGCACGGTCACGCTGAAGGTGAAGTACGCGGATTTCACCCAGATCACGCGGCGGCGGACCTTCACCCGGTCGCTATGGACGGCCGACGAACTGCTCGGTGCCCTGCCGGGGCTGCTGGACGATACGGAGGCGGGCCGTCGCCCGATTCGTTTGCTGGGGGTGACCTGCTCCGGGCTGGAGCCATCCCGCGTTGTGCGGGCGGCCGAACTGGATCTCGGTTGGCCATCGCGGTGCTGAGGTGCCGGGGTGTCTCGACGCGCGATTTCGCCTCTTACCAACTAGAGTCAGCGACAATTACCCCTCACGGATTGCCTGAATGGAACTCGAAGTCAGCCTGCTGACCGTCTTTATCGCCGCGTTGATCACCGCGCTGACGACCGGCCTGGGCGCGATCCCGCTGGCGTTTGCCAGACAGGTGGACCAGCGCTGGCTGGCGGTGGGGGCGGCGTTGGCGGCGGGCCTGATGCTGGCGGCCAGCCACAGCCTGATCGACGAGGGCAGCGCGATCGGTGCCTGGCGGAGCCTGTTGGGCATCGCCTCTGGCCTTGCGCTGGTGGTGCTCGCCGATCGCTGGCTGGATCGACACGACACCCCGGACGTCAGCGACCTGCAGGGTGCCGATGCCAGGAAGGCCCTGATGATCGTGGGCGTCATGACCATCCATTCCTTTGCCGAAGGGGTCGGGGTGGGGGTCTCGTATGGCGGTGGCGAGGATCTGGGGGTGTTCATCACCGCGGCCATCGCCGTGCACAACATCCCCGAGGGGCTGGCGATCGCGCTGGTGCTGGTGCCACGCGGGGTGCCGGTCTGGCAGGCCGCCGGCTGGGCGATCTTCTCCAGCCTGCCGCAACCGTTGATGGCGATCCCCGCCTACCTGTTCGTGTCCGCCTTCGAGCCCGTGCTGCCGATCGGACTGGGGCTGGCTGCCGGGGCGATGATCTGGATGGTGTTCGCCGAACTGCTGCCGGATGCCAATCGTCGCCTGTCGGCGGCCAACGTCGGCACGGTGGTGGTGCTCTCCTTCATGGCGATGTTCGCCTTCCAGTTGACCATTGCCCACTGAGGTGAAGTGGCGCGGCCGGGCCGGGCCGGGCTGGTGTCCCGGTGGATGGCCTGGCGTACTGGATTCTGTTTTTCCTTCCAAATCAGCCACTCGGCGTGACATTTTGCGATTGAATTCCAGCCGTTCCCGCGGCATGCTTGTGCCGTTGGGTGGACATGTAACGAGGGGCAGGGTCATGGAACGCATCAATTCATTCGGCGTCGGTCGACTGGCGCGGGCGCTTGCGGTCGCACTGGCGGTCGGCGGGTCGGGGCTGTCGCTGACGGCCCAGGCTGCGAACGTCCCGGCGGCGGTCTCGCAGGATATCTACGAGCATGGCGGTGTCGAGCACTGGCTGCCCAAGGCCGAGAAGGGCGACATCTTCGCCCAGTACGTCCTGGGTCACATGTACTGCAACGGCAAGATGGTCGAGGAGAATCAGGAACTCGGCCTGCGCTGGTATCGCGAGGCGGCCGAGGCCGGTTTTGCCCCGAGTCAGCTGGCGGTCGGCACGATGTACTTCGAGGGCCAGGGCGTCGAGCGCGATCGCGCCAAGGCGCTCGAGTGGTTCGAGCGGGCCGCGGAGAAGGGCTATGCCCGCGCGCAGAGCAACCTCGCCGCGCTGTACCTCGGTGAAGAGGGTGTCGAGCCGGACTACGACAAGGCCCTGCACTGGTATCGCGAGGCGGCCGCCCAGGGGCACACCGTGGCCCGCTACAACCTCGGCATGATGTACGCCCACGGGCTGGGCCTGGATGAGCCCGACTACGTTGCCGCCTACGGCCTCTTGAGCCCGATGGTGGAAAATGGCCATCGCGCCGCCGACGAGTTGATGCAGTCGTTTCTCGGCGAGATGGACGAGCAGGAACTGGCAGCCGCGCGCGAGCTGTCCCAGGAGTTGCGCGCGCAGGATCGCATGCTGGTCGCCCTCGACCAGCGGGCCGCGAGCCGCTGATTCCACGACCAGGTCGGGTAACGAACGGCGTCCTTCTTCAGGGCGCCGTTTTTCTTTGTGGCCGGCCACCTCGGCCCGGGCGGGCTCAGAGCAGGGGCGAGGTCAGGCGGGCGAGGTTCTGGGCCAGTATGCGGCCGCGTCCCCGTGCCTCCCACTGTGTGCGGGACAGCGGCCGGCAGGCGCGTCGGTAGACCTCGACCTGGTCGGCCAGTCGTGCGGCGGTCTCGCTCGAATAGCACAGCAGGCCGAATTCGGCGTTGATCAGCGACGAGCGCACGTCGAGGTTGGCGCTGCCGACCAGGGAAATGCGGCCGTCGCACAGGGTGATCTTGCTGTGCAGCAGTCGGGTCGGGTGCCGCCGGATGACGACGCCGGCCTCGAGGAGTTCGTCGAAGTAGGATTCCTGCGCCAGTTGTACCAGCGGGTGGTCGAGCGATTCGGGCAGGATCAGTTCGCAATGGACCCCGCGCCGGGCGGCGGCCTTGAGCGCATCGAGGGTGGATTCGTCGGGGACGAAATACGGCGTGACGATCTCGACGCGTTCGGTGGCGGCGTGCAGCAGCCCGAGCAGCAGGCGTTGCAGCAGCGGTTCGGGGTACTCGGGGCCGCTGGGCAGGCCGACGCAGGACTCGTGCCCGGCGGTGACCGGGGCCGGGAAATAGCGTTCGGTCTCGAGCAGCAGGCCGGTTTCCAGGTACCAGTCGCCGGCGAAGATCGCCTGGAGCTCGAGTACCACCGGCCCCTCGATGCGCAGCATCAGGTCCTGATAGCACTGCCCGCGGCGGAACTCCGGGTGGACCAGGTTCATCGAGCCGGCGAAGCCGAGCTGTCCGTCGATCACCACCAGCTTGCGGTGGTTGCGCAGATCGAAGCGGGCCGCCTTGCGTGGCAGTTTGGAGCGCGGGAAGGCGCGCCCGACCGCGATGCCGCGCCGGGCCAGCCGTCGCAGGCCGCGCATTTCGTGCTTGGAGCCGAAGTCGTCGACGATCAGTCGCACGACCACGCCGCGGGCCGCCGCCCGTTCCAGGGCATCGAACACCGGCGCCGTGGCCCGGTCGATCGCCGCGATGTAGAAGGTCAGGTGGACGTGGTCCCGGGCGG
This sequence comes from Guyparkeria sp., assembly GCF_046540515.1. Taxonomy (GTDB): domain Bacteria; phylum Pseudomonadota; class Gammaproteobacteria; order Halothiobacillales; family Halothiobacillaceae; genus Guyparkeria. The sequence goes on along the minus strand of NZ_JBKHFB010000073.1, from coordinate 3,841 downwards.
CGTCGATTTCGCGCACCAGGTCGGCGGCGAAGGCGTCCATGGAATCGATCAGGCCGATGCGGTTGCCGTCGAACAGCGGAAACCGGCGCCAGCGACGCACCATCTGGTCCACCGCCGCGAAGCGTGCCGGCAGATTGCCGCTGCCCTGCGGTTCGGCCCGGGACAGGCGGTCGGTGATCGGCTGCAGGGTCTGGGCGAGTTGGGCGATCTTCTCGGCGCGGTCGCGCGACAACCGTGGCCGACCGACCAGCAGGTACATCACCAGCCCGACGATCGGCAGGAAGAACAGCAGCAGCAACCAGGCGGTCGCCGCGGCCGGCGGTCGACGCAGTGGCACGATGAACAGCGCGGCCAGCCGGATCGTCCACTCGATCAGGACGTAGAGCTGGGCGATGGGCGAGTCGAGCGCGCCCATCAGCGCTTGCCACCACCCGAGGCGCGCGCCAGCACCCGGTCCATGGCGCGCGTGGTCAACAGGCGCTTGAGCACGGCGAAGAGGTAGGTGGGTACGGTCACAGGGTAGCGTGCTTTCGGTCGGCGCGACTCGATCGCGTGGATCACCCGCCGCACCACGGCCTCCGGCGGCAGGGTGAACGGCGCCGCCGGCCCCGGCTTCTTGAGTCGTTCGAGCTGGCGCGCGTAGGCCTCGCGGTGCACCGAGTGCTGCCAGTCGATGTTTGCCTCGAAGGCGCGCTGGGCGTTGGCACGGAACCGCGAGGTGATCGGGCCGGGTTCGATCAGCGAGACGTCGATGCCGGTGCCGGCCAGTTCCAGGCGCATCGTGTCGCTGATGCCCTCGAGCGCGAACTTCGAGGCGACGTACGCGCCACGGAACGCCAGCGCACTGACCCCCAGCACGGAGCTGTTCTGCACGATCCGGCCGAAGCCCGCCTCACGCATCGACGGGATGACGAGGTTGGTCAACTCGACCGTGCCCAGCAGGTTGGTCTCGAGCTGGGCGCGCAGTGTGTCGCGGCTCAAGTCTTCCACCGCGCCCGGTTGCCCGTAGGCGCCGTTGTTGAACAGCGCCTCGATCGGGCCGCCGGCGGCCTCGACCGCCGCCGCCAGCCCCGCGCGGATCGAGGCGGAGTCGTCGAGATCCAGCGCCACGGCGGGGATGTGGGCATGCGGCCAGTCGGTCACGTCGGCCGGGTCGCGCAGGCCGGCGACCACGTGATGCCCCCGTTCGGCGAGCATCTCGGCGGCCCGTCGGCCGATGCCGGAGGAGCAGCCGGTGATCAGGACGCGGCGGGGACGGGTGGTGCGGTCGGACACGGACGGACTCCTCGGTTCAGGGCGGTCGGGCGATTGCGCCTGAGTTCACAGCACTTATACTCGACCATCAATCCGAATCACATGATTACCAGAGACGAGGTGAGGTTGCATGGCATTCGAGAATCCGACCACCGTCCAGGCGGGGGTCTCCCAGCTCGAGACCCACAAGGTCATCCGCAACACCTACATGATGCTGTCGCTGACGCTGCTGTTCTCGGCGCTGATGGCGACCGTGTCCCTGCTCGCCGGCGTGCCGGGCTGGACCTCCCTGCTCACGCTGGGCGGCGCGCTGGTGCTGGTGTGGTTCGTCCTGCCGCGCACGGCCCACTCGGCGGCCGGGCTCGGGGTGGTCTTCGCCATCACCGGGCTGCTGGGCTTCGGGCTCGGGCCGATGCTGAGCCACTACCTCGCCCTGCCCAACGGCGGGCAGATCGTGATGACCGCCCTGGGCGGCACCGGCGCGATCTTCCTCGGCCTGTCGGGCTACGCCCTGGTCTCACGGCGTGACTTCTCCTTCATGGGCGGTTTCCTCGTGGTCGGCCTGGTGGTCGTGCTCGCCGCCATGCTGGGCAACCTCTTCCTCGAGATCCCGGCCCTGTCGATGGCGATCTCCGCGGCGGTCGTGCTGCTGATGAGCGGATTCATCCTCTACGACACCGGCCGGATGGTTAACGGCGGCGAGGACAATTACCTGCTGCTCACCGTCAGCCTGTACCTGAACATCTTCAACCTGTTCGTGCATCTGCTCAGCCTGCTCGGGATGAGCCAGAACGACTGATGCCTGCCCCGGCGTCGCCGGAGCGGGATGTCAGACAAGACCCCTTGCCTGCCGCAAGGGGTCTTCTTGTTTTCGTTGGCCCGGCTGAATCCGGGTGAACACGGGCAAGCCGGAAGGAGTGAGACGATGGAACTGTGGATGAAGATCGGCATGGCCGTGCTGCTCGGCGCGGTGCTGCTGTTTTTGCTGCCGCGGGTCAGGCCGATGATGGCTGCCAGTCGCAAGGGGTCACGCGAGGAATGGCTGGGTGTGGCGTTGATCCTGCTTTTGGTGGCCGGGTTCGTGGCGTTCCTGATGAATGTCGCAGGCAATTGACCGAATTCTGTCGCCGTCCGGCGGGTGGTGGGGCGGTGTCGGTCAAGCTGGGCATCAAGTTTTCGCTGCCCGGGTCGATAACCCGGCTTGCCCACAAGAACCGAGCGGGTATTAGCCCGCCCTGATACAGGCACTAGGGCAGGAGGAGCAAATGCTAGGTTGGTTGAATCGTTTCAGTTTGTCGCAGAAGAACCTGATCGGGTTCGGGTTGATCCTCGCCCTGATGGTCGCCATCGCCGTGCTCACCATGGTGAACATGGGCAAGGTGGCCCATGAGGTCGAGGAGGTGGTCGAGCGTGGCCAGCCTGCCGCCTTCGCCGCAGACACCATTCGCATCCAGGTCGAGCGCGGCGTGGGGGCACTGGGCTTCTATCTGCAAAGCCAGCGTGACGAGGACCTGGCCAGATTCCGCGATTCGCTGGAAAAGCTCGAGGCCGCGCGTGCCGAGTTGGCCCGCTACCGGGACAATGACGGCGGCAAGCTCGACGAGCAGATCGACCGCTTTACCAGCACGGCCGAGAAGATCATCACGATCTCCGGTGACGAGGCGGCCAACAACCCGGGCATGCAGTACGCCAACGAGCACGCCAACCCCCTGCAGCGCGAGATCTCGGGGCTGCTCGGCCAGCTGCTCAATGCCGAGGAGAGTGCCGATGCCACCCGCTATTCGCGGCGCCAGCTGGTGATGGAGCTGGCCCGGTTGCAGGGTGACTGGGGCAACGTGGTCGCGGGGCTGCGTGGCTTCATCTCCTTTCGCTCGCCGGCCTTGCGCGAGAATTTCGACCTCTACGCCTCACAGGCACTCGAGCGCGCCGAGAAGATCGTCGATGACTACGACTACCTGCTGACCTTCGAGCAGCTCGATGCAGCGGAACAGCTGACCGAGAAGCTGGCCGCGTTCATCGAGGCGGCCGATCGTGCCTTCGATATCCATGCTTCCGAGAAATGGCGAATGGATGCCTATCTCGTGCGCACCGAGCTGACCCCGGTGTTCATGGAGATCGAAGAGAGCGTCGAGTCGATCGTCGAGCGTGAGCGCGGCCAGATTGCCGAGCGCTCGAGCAGCCTGTTGGCCGCCCTGGACTCGACCAGCAACTGGCAGATCGGTTCGGTGATCGCGGGGATGCTGGTCGTCGGCCTGCTGGCCTGGCTGTCGGTGCTGACCATCTCCCGACCCCTGCAGCAGATTGCCAGTCGGATGCGCGACATCGCCGAAGGCGATGGCGACCTGACACGCCGCCTGCCGGCGCAGGGCAGCGATGAGATCGCCCAGGTGGGCGCGGCGTTCAATACCTTCGCGGATACCGCGCAGAACCTGGTGCGCGAGGTGGCCCGCTCGTCCTCGGCCATGTCCGATGCATCCGAAAGCCTCGAGCGCGCCTCGCGGCGCGGTCGGGAAGGGGCTCGGCGCGAGGAGGCGGCGATCGATTCGCTGATGACGGGAATGAGCCAGACCCTCGAGGCGGCCGAGGA
>NZ_JBKHFB010000072.1:0-9170 GCF_046540515.1 Guyparkeria sp. | reverse complement strand
GGGACCGCCGGCCATATCGACCACGGCAAGACCACCCTGGTCCGCGCACTGACCGGGGTGGACGCCGACCGCCTGCCGCAGGAGAAGGAACGCGGCATCACGCTCGATCTCGGCTATGCCTACGCCGCGCTGGAAGGCGGCGCGACCCTGGGTTTCGTCGACGTGCCCGGCCACGAGAAGCTGATCCGAAACATGCTCGCCGGGGCCAAGGCGATCGACTTCGCCCTGCTGGTGATCGCCGCCGACGACGGGCCGATGCCGCAGACGCGCGAGCACCTCGAGCTGCTCGACCTGATCGGCATCCGCTGCGGGGCGGTCGCGTTGACCAAGATCGACGCGGTCGATCCGATGCGGGTCGACGAGGTCGAGGCCGAGATCGCCGAGCTGCTCGCGGACACCCGGCTCGCCGACAGCCCGGTCTTCCGCGTCGCCGCGCCGAGCGGCGAGGGCGTGCCCGCCCTGCGCGAACACCTGGCGAGCATCGCGCGCGGCTTCGAACGCCCGGCGGGCGGTGGGCGCTTCCGGATGGCCATCGACCGGGCCTTCTCGCTCAAGGGCGTGGGCACCGTGGTCACCGGGACGGCGCTGGCCGGGCAGGTCCGCGTCGACGACACGCTCGTCGTCGCCCCGACGGGGGTCACCGCCCGCGTGCGCGGCCTGCACGTGCAGGACCGGCCCGCCGAGACGGGCCGTGCCGGCGAACGCTGTGCCGTGGCGATCAAGGGCGACTTCGACAAGAAGGACATCGAGCGCGGCCTGTGGCTGGTCGACCCGGCGCTGGCCGAGCCGCTGACCCGCTTTCAGGCCGAGTTGCGGGTGCCGAAGGGCCAGCGGCCGGTCAGGCACATGCAGTCGGTGCACGTGCACATCGGCACCGACGACATCATGGGGCGGGTGGCGCTGCTCGATTGCAAGACCGCCGAGCCGGGGCAGACGGCGCTGGCCGAGATCCTCCTGCAACGCGAGACGCTCACCCTGCGCGGCGACCCGTTCGTGCTGCGCGACGCCGGGGCCACGCGCACCGTCGCCGGCGGGCGTACGCTCGACATCTTTCCGCCCAAGCGCCACAAGCGCCGCCCCTTCCGCCTCGAGCTGCTCGAGCGGCTGCGCGACGATGACCCGGCCAACGCACTGACCTTCCTCGCCGCGGAGTCGGAAACCGGGGTCGATCTCGACGCGTTCGCCCGCAACTGGAACCTCGACGAGGCCAGCGCCGAGGCGCTCTGGCGACGCGCCGATCTGCGCGTCCTTCGCGAGGGCGACGAGGCGGTGGGCATCAGTGCCGTGGCGTGGGAGGCCCTGCGCGAACGGCTGCTCGCCGTGCTCGCCGAGGAGCACGAGCGCGCCCCGGACATGGTCGGCGTCGAGCCGGGTCGCCTGCGACGCATGATCTCGGTGCGGCTCTCGCCGCTGCTGTTCCGGGCACTGACCGACCAGATGCTCGGGGAAGGCGCGATCGCGCTGACCCGCGCCTGGCTGCACCTGCCGGGGCACCGGGTGCAGGTCAGCGAGGCCGACCGCGAGCGCTTCGCGATCCTCGCGCCGCTGTTTCGCGCCAATCCCTACAATCCGCCACGGGTCCGCTACGCCGCGCAGGAGGTGGGGCTCGAGGAAGGCGAGGTGCGCCAGCTGTGCCGGCGGCTGGCGCGTGCCGGCGAGCTCTATCCGATCGCGCGGGATCACTACTTCACCGCCGAGGCGGTCGCCGAATTGGCCGACATCGTGCGGGAGCTGGCACAAGAGGAAGGCGCGGCCCGCGCCGCCCCCTTCCGCGACCTGATCTACCCGGACGGCAGCGGCGGGCGCAAGGTGGCCATCCGGATTCTCGAGTTCTTCGATCGCGTCGGATACACTCGACGCGTCCATGACGACCACGTCCTGCGCGAGGACAGCAGTGCGTCGCCCTGGAAATAAGGAAGACCTGCACGCATCCGATGACGCTCTGCGCGCCCAAGGGGGCGGCTCACCAAGCCAGAGTGGCATCGGATGCGTGCAGACCTTCCGTAAGGAAGAGATCGTTCCCCGGTGGGGCGCCCGGTCTTCAAAACCGGGAGGGGCTGTCAAGCGGTCCCTGATAGGTTCGACTCCTATTCTCTTCCGCCACCTTCGATCGGCCCGATGCCCGGGCCGCCAAAAAGAAACCCCGCTCGAATCGAGCGGGGTTTTGTCGTTTCTGAGGTCGGCTGGAAATCAGTCCTTGGCGACCACCGGCAGGCCGGCCTCTTCCCAGGCATCCATGCCACCCATCAGGTTGGCGATGTTGCTGTAGCCCTCGCGCATCAGCAGGCTGGCGGCCACGGTCGAGCGCATGCCCGAACCGCAGACCAGGGTGATTGCGTCGTCCTTCGCCACGCCGTCGATGCCGCCGCGCACGGCGTGGGCCGGCAGGTGGCGGGCGCCCAAGGCATGACCCTCGTCCCATTCGCTGGCCTCGCGCATGTCCCACAGGGCACGGCGGTCGTGGTCGAGGTCGTTCTTGGCGGTCTCGGCGTCGACCAGCGGGATGTTGTCGAAGGCCTCGCCGGCCTTGAGCCAGGCATCGAAGCCGCCGTCGAGAAAGCCGACCACGTTGTCCTGGCCGACGCGCACCAGCGCGCGGATGGCATCGCTGATCATCTCGTCGTCACCCTCGTGGTCGACCAGGATCAGCGGCCTGTCCGGCGGGGCGATCCAGCCGGCCCAGGTGGACAGGTCGTCACCGAACTCGATGCCCAGCGACCCCTTGATGTGCGCGGCGTTGAAGGCCAGCCGGTCGCGGATGTCGATGACCACCGCCCCGTTGTCCATCTGTGCCTTGAGGTCGTCGATGTCGAACACCTCGATCTCCTCGGACAAGAGATCGACCATGCCCTGCACCGGCTTGGGGCCTTCCGAGTTGGTGACCTTGTTGCGCGGGTAGAAGTCCGGTGCCGGCGGCAGGTTGCTCAGCAGGGTGTCGATGAACTCGTCTTCCGTGAGCGACGGATCGAGCAGCGGGTTGGCGGCGCGCTCGTAGCCCAGCGTCGAGACGGTGCGCCCCGACATGCCGGCGCCACAGGCCGAGCCGGCGCCGTGGCCCGGGCGGATCTCCAGGCCGTCGGGCAGGCCGTGGAGTTTTTCGCGCACGCTGTGGAAAGCCTGCTTGGCCAGCCCGCGGGTGGCCTCCTCGCCGAGCAGGTCCGGGCGGCCGAGGCTGCCGACGAAGAGGAAATCGCCGGTCAGGAAGACGTTGGGCACGTCCGGGGAGCGGGCGCCGTCGTAGACCAGGAACGAGATGTGCTCCGGGGTGTGGCCTGGCGTGTGCAGCGCCTCGATGCGCACGTTGCCCATCTGCACCGAGTCGCCCTCCTGCATCGGCAGGTGGTCGAAGCCCACCTCGAAGACTTCGTTGTCGTCGTAGGCCGACAGGTGCAGCTTCGCGCCGGTCACCTCGGCCAGCTCGCGCGCGCCGGAGGCATAGTCGGCGTGGATGTGGGTGTCCATCACGTGGCGGATGACGTAGCCCTCCTGCTCGGCGAAATCGAGGTAGATGTCGATGTCGCGGCGCGGGTCGACGATCGCCAGCTCCTTGCTCTGCTGGCAGCCGACGGCGTAGCTCAGTTGGGACAGGCCGGATTCTTCGAACGTTTCGAACAGCATGGGTGCTCCTTCGGAAGGTGAATAGGGGGATTTGGATAAGCGTGACTTGGGAATCTATCAGAGAAACTGTTGAACGATGGACAGTGGGATGGATCGCGAGTTTCTCAAGCCCGGTTCCGCTGCGCGGATCGGTGCGTGACGGGGTGGCCGTGGCGTCGGCGCGACACCGGTGCGAGCGCGCTGTTGCGCCCGTGCCGGCACCTGTGCTTAGCTCGAAGTCGTCGGGCCGCCCCTGTCAATCGCCCCGACATCCGACCGAAATCCCCGCGTCCGGCTCGTGCCGGCCGCCGACAGGAGTCCCTGGTGCCCTCGATCTGGACCGACATCGCCACCCAGGCCACCGCCTTTCGCCGTCGCCTGCACCAGGCCCCTGAGTTGACCTGGCAGGAGCACGCCACCGCCGGCGCGATCCGCACCGAGCTCGATCATCTCGGCATCCCCTGGCGGGCCTGTGCCGGCACCGGCACGGTCGGGACGCTCGCGCCCGAGGCCACCGGTCGGCACATCGCCCTGCGCGCGGACATCGACGCCCTGCCGATCGACGAGATCAGCGACGCGGATTGGTCCTCCGGCACGCCCGGGATCATGCACGCCTGCGGTCACGACGGGCACACCGCCACGCTGCTGGCGGTCGCCCGCTGGCTCAAGACCTGCGAGGACCAGCTGCCCGGTCCGGTCACGCTGCTGTTCCAGCCCGCAGAGGAAGGCGGGCATGGCGCGCGCGAGATGATTCGCGACGGGGCGCTGACGGGGGTGGACTGGGTGTTCGGCTGGCACAACTGGCCGGCGATCCCCTTCGGCCAGGCCGTCTGCCCGGACGGGCCGGTGATGGGCGCGAACGGCACCTTCGAGATCCGCCTGACCGGCAGCGGAGGGCACGCCAGCCAGCCCGAGGCCTGCCGCGATCCGGTGCTCGCCGGTTCCGCGCTGGTCCAGTCCATCCAGCAGATCGTCTCGCGGCGGCTCGCCCCGCAGACGGCGGCGGTGGTCAGCGTGACCACCTTCGAGGCCGGCGGGGCGATCACCGCCATCCCCGACACCGCACGCCTGGCCGGCTCGGTGCGGGTCGAGCGCACCGACCAGCGCGACGCGGTCGCCCGGCATCTCGAGCAGGTCGCCCGCGACACCGCCGCGGCCTACGGGGTCGAGGCGCGCTGCACCTTCACGCCCCGCTATCACGCCACCATCAATCACCCGGAGGCCGCCGCGCACTACCGTGGTGCATTGGCCCGCGTGTTCGGCGCCAATTGGCGCGACACCTCCCTGCCGGTGCCGATCATGGCGTCCGAGGATTTCAGCTACTACCTTCGGGAGGTGCCCGGCGCCTTCGCCCTGATCGGCGCCGATGACGGCGAGGGCCATCACTGGCCCTGCCACAACCCGCGCTACGACTTCAACGACCGGTTGATCGACCCGGTGGGCCGGATCTTTTCCGACCTGGTCGGGCTGCCGATGGAGTCGCCCGCGGGCTGAGCGCAACCGGCAGGCCTCTTGCAAGGGCTTGACCCACGCACACGCCGGGGAAACAGCCCGGCACTCCCGCCGCGATGCGGCGGATTGACACCACCCGCAATAAGGGGAGAAAACGCCAATGCACATGCAGGTGTTCGAGCAGTGGGAATCCGAGATCCGCGCGTACTGTCGCGCCGCACCCACGGTCTTTCACTCGGCGAGCAACGCCCGCCAGACCGACGAGCAGGGGCGAAGTTACATCGATTTCTACGCCGGCGCCGGGGTGCTCAACTTCGGGCACAACGACCCGAAGATGAAGGACGCGCTGATCGACTACATCCAGAACGACGGTGTCGCTCACAGCCTCGACATGTACACCAGCGCCAAGCGCGCCTTTATCACCAAGTTCGTCGAGACGATCCTCAAGCCGCGTGACATGGACTACCGGCTGCAGTTCGTCGGGCCGACCGGTACCAACGCCGTCGAGGCCGCGCTCAAGCTCGCCCGCCGTGTCACCGGCCGCACGCAGGTGGTCTCCTTCCACCACGCCTTTCACGGCATGACGCTCGGCGCGCTGGCCGCGACCACCAACGCGCATTTCCGCAACGCCGCCGGCGTGCCGCTGGACAACGTCGTCCACCAGGCCTTCGGCTGCGAGAGCCCGTGCCCGAACTGCTCGCTCGGTTGCGGCATGGACTCGCTCGAGCGGATGCGCGAGATCTACTCCGACCCGTCCAGCGGCTTCCCGAAGCCGGCGGCGTTCCTGGTCGAGACCATCCAGGCCGAGGGCGGCGTGCGTGTGGCCTCAGAGGAATGGCTCAAGGGCGTACAGGACCTGGCGCGTGAACTGGGCGCGCTGTTCATCGTCGACGACATCCAGGTCGGCTGCGGTCGCACCGGCCCGTACTTCTCCTTCGACGAGATGGACCTCGACCCGGACATCATCACGCTGGCCAAGGGCATCGGCGGGTTCGGCACGCCGATGGCGATGAACCTCAACAAGCCCGAACACGACAAGCACTGGGCGCCCGGCGAGCACACCGGCACCTTCCGCGGGCAGGACCTGTCGTTCATCGCCGGCACCGTGGCGCTGGGCTACTTCGACGACCCGGCGTTCATGGACGAGACCCGGCGCAAGGGCGAGGTGATCCGAAAGCGCCTGGAGACGATCGCGGAGAAGTACCCGCGCTTCGCCGTGCGTGGCCGCGGGATGATGCAGGCGATCGACTTCATCGACGGCGATCTCTCCAAGCGCATCGCCCGCGAGTGCTTCGACCGCGGGCTCCTGGCGGCAGTCTGCGGCTCGAAGGGGCAGGTGATCAAGCTGATCCCGCCGCTGACCATTCCCGACGACGACCTCGAGGAGGGGCTGAATCTCTTCGAGCAGGCCATCGATGCCCAGGTGGAGGGCTGACCCATGCGACAACGTGACGACATGACCTTCCCGATGGAAGAGTACGAGCGCCGGCTGGGCGAGTTGCGCATGCGCATGGCCGAACGGCTGCTGGACGCGGTGATCATCACCGACCCCGAGAACCTGATGTACCTCACGGATTACCAGACCACGGGGTACTCGTTCTTCCAGGCTCTGGTGGTGCCGCTCGACGAGGAGCCGTTCATGATCACGCGGACGATGGAGGAGTCCAACGTCCACGCGCGCACCTGGGTGGAGATCACCCGGCCCTACCCGGATACCGGTGATGCCATCCAGATGCTGGTCTCTTCGCTCAAGGAGTTCGGGCTGGCGAGCAAGTTCATCGGTTACGAGCGCAACAGCTACTTCTTCCCCGCCTACCAGCAGGATGCGCTGCGCACCACGCTCACCGGCGCCAAGCTGCTCGATTGCTTCGGCATCGTCGAGTGCGGCCGGCGCACCAAGTCCAAGCACGAGATCGAGATCATGCGCCGCGCGGCCATCGCCACCGAGGCCGGCATGAAGGCCGGGCTGGAGGCCTGCAAGGCCGGCGTCACCGAGAACGAGATCGGCGCGGAGATCAGCGCCGGCATGTTCCGCGCCGGCGGCGAGCCCCCGGCGGTGATGCCCTACGTCACCTCCGGGCCACGCACCATGATCGGCCACGCCACCTGGGAAGGGCGCGTGGTCAAGCCGGGCGAGCACGTCTTCCTCGAGGTGGCCGGCTGCTACCGCCGCTACCACACTGCGATGATGCGTACCGCCGTGCTGGGCGAGCCCACCGAGTTGATGTGGAAGGCCCAGGAACGCATGAAGGAGGCACTCGAGCGGGTCAAGGCGTTGATCCGCCCGGGCGTGACCGTCTCGGACGCCGACAACCTGGTCCGCTCGATCATGACCGTGGACGACGCCCACGGGAAGCTGATCACCCGTTCGGGTTATTCCATCGGCATCGCCTTCCCGCCCAGCTGGGACGAGGGCTACATCCTCAGCCTGATGCACGGCGACAAGACCGTGCTGCGCGAGGGCATGACCTTCCACATCATCCCCTGGGCCTGGGGCGTGGACGGCGACAAGACCTGCGGCATCTCCGACACCATCTACATCACCAAGGACGGCTGCGAGTCGTTCTTCAGCCTCGACCAGGATTTCACCGTCAAGCGCGAGGAGGCCAAGCGCGAGGTCTCGGAAGAGCCGCCGGTGATCGAGCTGCTCGCCGCCGAGAAGGACAAGGGCGAAAAGAAGTCCAAGTCGCACGACAAGCACGACCACAAGAAATCCCCGGACCACAAGAAATCCAAGGAGTCGCGCGCCTCATGAGCCAGACCGTCATCAATCCGACCACGGGCAAGACCCTGCACGAGTTCCCGGTGATGGACCCGGCCCAGCGTGACGCGGTGTTGGAGCGGTCCGACGTCGCCTACCGCGACTGGCGCAGGACCAGTTTCGCCGAGCGTGCCGACCTGCTGCGACGCGTGGCGGCGGTGATGCGCGAGGACCGCGAGCGTCTGGCCCTGCTGATGACCGACGAGATGGGCAAGCCCATCCGCGAGGCGCGCGGCGAGGTCGACAAGGCCGCCTGGTGCGCCGAGCACTACGCCGACCACGCGGAAGGTTATCTCGCCAGCGAGATGCTCGGCTCGGACGCCACGGTCAGCTACGTGCAGTACCTGCCGATCGGCACGGTGCTGGGCATCCTGCCGTGGAACGCCCCCTTCTGGCTCGCCTTCCGCTTCGCCGCCCCGGCGCTGATGGCCGGCAATACCTGCGTGATGAAGCACGACGCACACGTCCCGGCCTGCGCGGCGGGCATCGCCGAGTGCTTCGAGAAGGCCGGCTTCCCGCAGGGCGTGTTCCAGAACCTGCCGCTGGAAACCGACGACATCCAGGGCGCGATCGAGACCGAGTGCGTGCGCGCCGTCTCGTTTACCGGCTCCGACCGCGCCGGCTCGATCGTCGCGGCCACCGCCGCCCGGCAGATCAAGCCCGCCGTGCTGGAACTGGGAGGCTCCGACCCGGTGATCGTGCTGGCGGACGCCGATCTCGAGGCCGCCGCCGACACCGTGGTGCTCTCGCGCATCATCAACGCCGGCCAGTCCTGCATCGCCGCCAAGCGCATCATCATCGAGGAATCCGTCTACGAGCGTTTTCTCGACATGATGAAGATGCGTCTCGAGAAGCTGACCATGGGCGATCCGCGCGAGGAGAGCACCGACGTCGGACCCATCGCCCGCGCCGATCTGCGCGACGGACTGCATCGCCAGGTGCAGGCCAGTGTCGAGGCCGGGGCGCGCTGCCTGTTGGGCGGCGAGATGCCGGAGGGCGACGGCTTCTTCTACCCGGTGACATTGCTGGCCGACGTCGACGACTCCATGGTCGCCTTCTGCGAGGAGACCTTCGGCCCGATCGCGGTGGCCATGTCCGCGCGCGATGCCGACCACGCCCTCGAGATCGCCAACAGCACCAAGTACGGTCTGGGCGCGGCGGTCTGGACCGCCGACACCGCCCGCGCCATCCACATGGCCCGCGACATCGAGGCCGGCCAGGTATCGATCAACGGCATCGTCAAGACCGACCCACGGCTGCCCAGCGGCGGCGTCAAGCGCTCCGGCTACGGCCGCGAACTCGGCCCGCACGGCATCAAGATGTTCGTCAATGCGCAGCAGGTGTGGGTGGGGCCGAAGCA
>NZ_JBKHFB010000071.1:0-9261 GCF_046540515.1 Guyparkeria sp. | reverse complement strand
CTGCTGCGCTCGGTACCCATCGAGGCGCTCAACCTGACCGTCGACGAGTACCGCCACGACGCGACCGGTGCCCGGCATTACCACCTGGCCACCGACGACGACCAGAACGTCTTTCTCGTCGGCCTGCGCACCGTGCCGGAGGATTCCACCGGCGTGGCGCACATCCTCGAACACACGGTGCTGTGCGGTTCCGAGCGCTACCCCGTCCGCGACCCGTTCTTCATGATGATCCGCCGGTCGCTGAACACCTTCATGAATGCCTTCACCTCGAGCGACTGGACGGCCTATCCGTTCGCCTCCTGCAACGAGAAGGACTTCTACAACCTGCTCGACGTCTACCTCGACGCGACCTTCTTCTCGCGCATCGACGAGCTCGATTTCCGCCAGGAGGGCCACCGGGTCGAGTTCGAGCAGTGGGACGACCCGTCGACGCCATTGGTGTTCAAGGGCGTGGTGTTCAACGAGATGAAGGGCGCGATGAGCGACCCGACCTCGGTGCTCTGGCAGGCGCTCTCGCGCGAGCTGTTCCCGGACACCACCTATCACCACAACTCCGGCGGCGATCCGGAGAAGATCCCGGATCTCACCTACGAGCAGATGGTGGCGTTCTACAAGCGCTTCTATCATCCGTCCAACGCGGTGTTCATGACCTTCGGCAACCAGCCGGTCGAGCGCCTGCAGCGCGAGTTCGAGGACAAGGCCCTGGCACGCTTCGAGCAGATTGACCCGGACTCGGCTGTGCCGCTGCAGCCGATCTTTGCCGGGCCGAAGCAGGTCGAGGACGTCTACCCGCTCGACGATGACGACACCGCCGAGAAGACCCATGTCAACGTCGGCTGGATGCTCGACGAGAGTGCCGACCTCGATGCACGCCTCGAGGCGCAGCTGCTCGAGGGTGTCCTGCTGGACACCAGCGCCTCGCCGTTGTTGAAGGCGCTGGAGACCACCGATCTCGGTGCCTCGCCATCGCCGGTCCTCGGCCTGGAGGATTCGCAGCGCCAGATGGTGTTCGTCGCCGGGCTCGAGGGCAGCGAGGCCGACCGCGCCGAGGACGTGGAGAAGCTGATCCTAGACACGCTCACCGAGGTGGCCGACGAGGGCGTCGACCCCGAGACGGTCGAATCGGTGCTCCATCAGCTCGAGCTCGAGCAGCGCGAGGTGACCGGCGATGGCTTCCCCTACGGCCTGCACCTGATCGTCCAGGCCCTGCCGGCGGCGATCCACGACAGCGACCCGATCAACCTGCTCGACCTCGAGCCGGCGCTCGAGCGGCTGCGTGCCCGCGCCGCCGACCCGCAGTTCATCCCCAACCTCGTACGCCGGCTGCTCTTGGACAACCCGCACCGCGTGCGGCTGGTCCTCAAGCCGGACACCGAGCTCTCCGCGCGCCAGCTGGCGGCAGAGAAGGCGCGGCTCGCCGCCATGCAGGAGACGCTGACAGACGCGGACGAGCGGCGCATCGTCGAGCAGGCCAGGGCCCTGGCCGATCGGCAGGCCGAGGAGGGCGACATCTCCATCCTGCCGACGGTCACCCGCGAGGACATCCCGGCGGACATCGATATCCCGCAGCCTGAACAGTTCGTCCACCAGCCATCGAGTCAGCGTTGGTACAACCGCAGCACCAACGGGCTGGCCTACCTGCAACTGGCGATCGACCTGCCGGAGCTCTCCCGCAACGAGCTCGAGCTGATGCCGGTCTACACCGGGCTTCTGACCGAGTTGGGTGCCGGTGACCGGGACTACCTGCAGATGGCCGAGGCCGTCGCGGCGAAGACCGGTGGCTTCTCCTCGGGGGCGTCGGTGCGTGCGGGCATCGACGACGTCCACCGGACCAGCGGCTTCTGGCTGTTGTCGGGCAAGTCGCTGGTGCGCCACGCCGATGCCATGGTGGATCTGTTCCACCAGCACCTGGACGCCGCGCGCTTCGACGAGATCGATCGCATCCGGGATCTCGTCAGCCAGATGCGCTTCGGTTCGGAGCAGGGTGTGTCGGGGCGGGGCCATGTCCATGCCATGTTGCTGGCCTCGAGCGGCATGTCCGCGCGGGCCGCCCTGCGCCATGACACCGCCGGGGTGTCGGCGGTGCGCCGCATCAAGTCCATGGACGACGGCCTGGAGCAGGCATCGGCGCGCCACGATCTTGCCGAACGTCTGGCGCGTCTGCACGAAAAGCTCAAGGGCGGGCTGCGCCACTACAACGTGGTCACCGAGCAGCGTCACTTCGCCGAGATGGCCCAGGCACTGCGCCCGCACATGCACCAGGGACGGACGGACAGGCCGTTCGCGCTGGCCCGCCACGAGGCGCAGGTGCGCGAGGGCTGGATCGGTAACCTCGCGGTCAACTACTGCGCCAAGGCACACGCCTGCGTGCCGCCGAAGCATCCGGATGCCGCCGCGCTGGCGGTACTGGGCGGCTTCATGCGCAACGGTTTTCTGCACACGGCGATTCGCGAGAAGGGTGGGGCCTACGGCGGTGGGGCCGGCTACGATGCCGAGTCCGGCAGTTTCCGCTTCTTCTCCTACCGCGACCCGCGGCTGGGCGAGACGCTCGAGGACTTCGACCGCGCGGTCGACTGGGTGGTCGACAATACCCACGAGGACCGCGCCGTCGACGAGGCCATCTTTGGTGTGATCGCCTCGATCGACAAGCCGGGCTCGCCGGCCGGCGAGGCGAAGAAGGCCTTCATGGACTCGATCCACGGCCGCACGCCGGACGATTTGCGCGAAATGCGCGCCCGGGTGCTCGATGTCACCCAGGACGACTTGAAGCGGGTGGCCGAGACCTACCTCAAGCCCGAGGCGGCCTCGGTGGGCGTGCTCGCCGGTCCGTCTCGCGAGGCGGATCTCCGGACGCTGGACCTGCGGATCGAGCGCATCTGACTCGGCCACCAGTTAGGATTGCACGGGATGAATGACGGAACACCCAGGGGAGGGACGGCAATGCGCTGGATGATCGGGATCGGCCTGGCCGGCCTGCTGCTGGTTTCCTATTTTCTGCTGCCGATCCTGAGCCCCTTCGTGGTCGGGTTCATCATTGCCTACCTGTTCAATCCGGTGGTCACGCGCCTGGACCGCCGGGGCATCTCGCGGACATGGGGAACGTCGCTGATCTTCCTGGTCGGGGCGTTGCTGTTGCTGGTCGGCCTGATCGCGCTGATCCCGGTACTGATCGAGCAGACCGCCCGGCTGGTGCGGGTCTTCCCGCAATTGCTCGACATCGTCCAGCAGCGGGTGATCCCCTGGGTCAACCAGACCGTCGGCGTGGAGCTGCACGTCGGGCAGCTGCGTGACCTGTTGGTCAAGCACGGCGAGACCATCGGCAAGATGCTCGCCGACGGGTTGTCGAACGTCTCCACCACCGGCACGGCCGTGTTCGTCGCGGTGATGAACCTGCTCCTGATCCCGGTTATCGCCTTCTATCTGCTGCGCGACTGGCCGCTGGTGACCGAGCGCATCGAGCGGATGCTGCCCCGCCATCGGGCCGACGCCATCGTCGAGCTGGCCCGCGAGTCCGACCGCATGCTGGGCAATTTTCTTCGTGGTCAACTGGCGGTGATGATAGCCAATGGGGTGACCTACGCCGTCGGTCTGACCCTGATCGGGCTCAATACGGGGATCGCGATCGGCCTGTTCGCCGGGCTGGTGAGCTTCGTGCCGTACCTGGGGACTATCGTCGGCGTTTCACTGGCCCTCGTCGCGATGTACATCCAGGCCGACAGTCTCTGGCCGCTTTTGCTGGTGGTGCTGGTGTTCGGTGTCGGGCAGGTGCTCGAGACCATCGCCTGGCAGCCCCGTTTCGTCGGCAACGAGATCGGGATGCACCCGGTGGCGGTGATCTTTGCGGTAATGGCCGGTGGCCAGCTGTTCGGCTTTTTCGGCATCCTGCTTGCGCTGCCGGTCTCGGCGGTGCTGATCGTGCTGGGCAAGCACGCGCTGTACTCCTATCGGCAAAGCCGTTATTACCGTGGAGGCGACCAGCGGGCGCTGCCGCCGGATGACGACGCCACTGGGGGCTGACGCGGATGCAGCAGATCCCGCTGGCGCTGGATCTCGTCACCCCGACGAGTTTCGAAGGGTTCATCGGTAACGAGAACCTGTTGCTCAAGGCCACCCTGGCCAAGCAGGCCACGGGGGGCGGCGAGGAGCAGGTGCTGATCCACGGCCCCTCCGGGACGGGCAAGTCGCACCTGGCCCAGGCGGCCTGTTATCACGCCGGTTCGATGGGCCGGCCGGCGGCCTACTGGCCGCTACGCCAGCTGGGCGGGCAACTGGCGGCGGCCAGCGAACAGATCGATGCCTTCGCGCTGGCGGTGGTCGACGACGTCGATGCGGTTACCGGCCAGGCGCAAGGCGAGTTCATGCTGTTCGACCTGATCAACCGGGCGCGCGAGGCCGGCGTGCCGCTGCTGCTGACGGCCTCGCGCCCGCCCACCGAGCTGCCGGTACAGTTGGCGGACCTCGCTTCGCGGCTGACCTGGGGGGCGGTAATGGCCGTCCATCTGCCGGGCGACGGCGAGAAGATCGAATTGCTGCGCGCCCGGGCGCAGGCGCGGGGGCTGGAGATGCCGCATGGCACGGCGCAGTGGATGCTGGCCCACCTGCCGCGTGATGTCGGCACCCTGCTCGACGCCCTCGACAGGCTGGACCGCGAATCGATGATCGCCAAGCGGCGACTGACCATCCCCTTCGTGCGCGAGGTGCTGGTCGAGGCGGGTTGAGACTCGACCGGGCCACTTCTCCCGGCCGATTGTCGGATTACATCGTGTGGCGGACGATGCGCTGCTTGTCTCGCTGCCAGTCCCGTTCCTTGATGGTTGCGCGCTTGTCGTGGGCCTTCTTGCCCTCGCCCAGCGCGATCTCGAGCTTGACCATGCCGCGTTTGAAATAGAGTGCCGTGGGCACGATGGTGAAGCCCTTGCGCTCCACCTGTCCGATCAGCCGTGCCAGCTCGTGCTCGTGCAGCAGCAGCTTGCGCGTGCGGGTGGGATCGGGCTTGACGTGACTGGAGGCCTGCAGGAGCGGCGTGATCACCGCGCCCAGCAGCCACGCCTCTCCGTCCTTGATGATCACGTGTGCATCGGCGATCTGGGCCTTGCCGGCGCGCAGGGCCTTGACCTCCCAGCCCTCGAGTACCAGCCCGGCCTCGATGCGCTCGCCGAGAAAGAAGTCATGCTTGGCCTTCTTGTTCAGCGCGATGGTGGACTGACCACTGGTGGGCTTGTTGTTGTTCTTGCTCATGCGCGCATTCTAACAGGATCACCCGGCCTTCCCGCGGGTTGTGGTCGTGCAACCCGGGGCATGTCGCCGCTTGGCCGCAGCAGCGTCTTGGTGGTAGCTTTCAGGCCATCCGTCGGCCTCCCGGGAGAGGCGCCTGATTCGACTGAACCGAGGGGGAAGCCCGGTGTCCGCACAGCATCTCGAGAACCACCCCGAATGGAGTGGCCGGCTGGCCTTCATCCTGGCCTCGGCGGGCTCGGCCGTCGGTCTGGGCAATATCTGGAAGTTTCCCTACATCATGGGCGAGAACGGCGGCGGGGCGTTCGTGATGATCTACCTCGCCTGCCTGCTGATCGTCGCCACGCCGATCCTGATCAGCGAGGTAATGCTGGGCCGGCGGGCGCGTTCCAATCCGATCACGGGCATGGGCAAGCTTGCCGACCGGGCCGGGGTGAGCCGCGGCTGGCAGGTGATCGGCTGGATGGGCGTGCTGACCGGTTTTCTCATCCTCAGCTTCTACTCGGTGGTGATGGGGTGGGCGCTGTCCTACGTCGAGAAGGCGGCCACCGGGGCGTTCGTCGGCGCCTCCTCGGAGACGATCGAGGGGCTGTTCGACGGGTTGGTCGGCAACCCCGGCACTCTGCTGTTCTGGCACACGGTCGCCATGGTGATGACCGTCGCGGTCGTCGCGCGGGGAGTGCGCGGGGGACTGGAACTGGCCACGCGCATCATGATGCCGCTGCTGATCGTGATCCTGGTGCTGCTGATGGGCTACAACATCGGTACCTCGGGCTTCGCCCCGGCGATGGCATTCATGTTCGCGCCGGATTTCTCGCAGGTGACCACCGAGACCTTCCTGGTCGCCCTGGGGCACGCCTTCTTCACCCTGAGCCTGGGCATGGGTGCGATCATGGTCTACGGCTCGTACATGCCCCGGAACACGTCGATCGTGCGGGCCGGCATATGGATCATCGTGCTGGATACCGGCATTGCGCTGCTGGCCGGGATGGTGATCTTCCCGATCGTGTTCTCCAACGGCATGAGCCCCGAGCAGGGCGCCGGATTGATCTTCCAGACCCTGCCGCTGGCTCTCGGGCAGATGGAGTGGGGCTACGGGCTTGCCATCGTACTGTTCGTGCTGGTGTCGATCGCCGCCTGGACCTCGGCGATCTCGCTGGTCGAGCCGGCGGTATCGTATCTCTGGGAACGCTTCGGCATCCGCCGGCTGCACTCGGCGATCGCGGTGGGTGTCGCGACCTGGTCGCTTGGGGTGCTCGCGGCCCTGTCGTTCAACCTCCTCGACGAGGTTACCCTGTTCGGCAAGACCGCCTTCGGGCTGCTGGAATTCACCACCGCCAACATCCTCTTGCCGGCCGGCGGCATGCTGATCGCGCTCTTCGCCGCCTGGCGCATGCCACGGGCCGACTCGGCCGAGGAGCTGGGGCTCTCCGGCTGGCGCTATCGGTTGTGGTGGTGGCTGGCGGCCGTCGTCGCCCCGCTGGGCGTGGCGCTGGTGTTTCTCAACGGACTGGGGCTGTTCGGTTAGGGAACCTCTGCACGAATCGATTTCGATTCGTGCAGAGGTTCCTCAGGAAAGGTCTTCACTGCGTCGCGCTCTGCTAGACTCCGCTCTCCGATCGACCGCCGGTCGCCATCGTCGGCGGCAGGGCATGAACCGAAAGGGCGCATACTTCCCGGCATGAGTACCACTATCGAGCGACAGGTCGATGTGCCGTTTTCCGCGCTGCAGATGTACGCGCTGGTAAACGACATCGACGCCTATCCCGAGTTCCTTCCCTGGTGCGAGCAGACCCGCATCCTGCAGGCCGCCGGGGACGAGGTCGAGGCGAGCATCACGCTGAGGAAGGGGGCGATCCGCAAGACCTTCGTCACGCGCAATCGCAACGAGCCCGGCTCGCGCATCGTGGTGACCCTGGTCGACGGGCCGTTCCGTCACCTCGATGGCTTCTGGGGCTTCGAGGACCTGCCCGAAGGGGGATCGCGGGTCACGCTCGACATGCGGTTCGAGTTTTCCAACCGCCTGCTCGAGCGGGCGATCGGGCCGGTGTTCCGCGAGATCGTCAAGAACCTGGTCGGTGCGTTTCGAAAACGCGCGTTCGAGGTTTATCCGCGTGACGGGAGCGAGGGCGCGTGAAGGTCGAGGTGGCTTACGCCCGCCCGGACGTGCAGGTTATCCTCGAGGTGGATGTCCCCGAGGGGGCGACCGTTGAGGAGGCGATTCGCCACAGCGGTATCCTCGAGCGCTTCCCGGAAATCGACCCCTCGACGCAGAAAGTAGGCGTGTTCGCCAAGGTCGCGCCGCTCTCGCAGCCGTTGCGAGAGTGGGACCGGGTCGAGATATACCGTCCCCTGATCGCCGATCCCAAGGCCGCGCGTCGGCAGCGCGCCCAGAAGGACAGCGCCCGGAAGGAGGGTTCCAAAAGGGAAGGCAATCCACCCGCCCGCAAGGCGCCATCGACCGAACCGGTCAAGTCGGACCCTGAGCCCGCGGACACGAAAAAACCGGCGGAGTAGGTCTCTCACCGGTTGGTTTCCGTTACCGTCAGTGCCCCGGTAGGCGGGTGCCGCGATCTGCCCCGACGCCCGCCATCAGGGCGAGCCCTGGGGCGGCGGGGTTTGCGGCAGCGGCTGGCCGTCGTCCGGTATCCCCTGGTCGTTGGGGTTGTCCCCGCCGGTCGGGCCAGGGGCGCCGCCTGTCGGCGCGGTGCTCGGTGAGACCCCGTCGGGCAGCTCGGCGCTGTTCATCGATGGGGCCTTGGACAGGTCCATGCCGTCCCGGCTGATCGAGTCGACGCGTCCGGTGGTGTCGTATTCGATCACCAGGGTGTGGCGGAAGGCCTCTTCCTTGCTGCGCTTGTCGTAGTATATGTAGGTATCGCGCTGACCCTGGTGGAAGATGTCGTTGAGACTCGGGGTGCCGAGGATCGAACGTACCTGGGACTGCGGCATCCCTTTGCGCAGACGCTCGACCTGCTCTTCCTCGTAGATGTTGCCCTGCTGGATATCCGGCTCATAGACCTGGATGAAGCTGGGGACGTAGACCGACGAGCAGCCGGCGAGCAGGGTGGCGACGAGCGGAAGCGTGAGAAGTGGGCGCTGCATGATCCTGGAAAACCTGTTCCTGATGGTCTGGATGGGCATTCGGTTGCGCCCAATCATACGCCGTCTGGGGACGCTCTGCACGGATCGACCATCGCCCGGTATGCCCTGAGCTGGGCAAGGCGAAGGTGTGGGTCCGACTTCGACGGGCTGGCCTCGTTTTTGGAAGGGTGGTCGCGTGGACGTTCGGCGCGACATGGGGCGCGTCAGGCCCGCGTGCGTTCCGGTTCTCGCGGGTTTGGCTGGCGGGGAAACGCAGCTCTCTCGGAGATTGCGCGTCGATTCTGCGCGTGGGGCTCCGGTCCGGGTGGTATCTTCGGTTACAATCCCGCAGGCACACGTAATCGAGGGCAGAAGTTTTGGATTCCAGTGAACTCAAGAAGGCCGGCCTGAAGGTCACTCTCCCGCGGGTGAAGATCCTCGAGATCATCGAGTCCAACCCTGACTGGCACATGAGTGCCGAGGACGTCTACAAGGAACTGCTGGCCCGCGGCGAGGAGATCGGGTTGGCGACGGTCTACCGCGTGCTGACCCAGTTCGAGACCGCCGACATCCTCAAACGTCACCAGTTCGAGGGCGGCAAGGCCGTGTTCGAGCTGATCTCCAAGGGCGATCACGATCACCTGGTCTGCGTGAAGACCGGGCAGGTGGAGGAGTTCCACGACCCGATCATCCAGGAGCGTATCGCCAAGATCGCCGACGAGTTCGACTTCGACCTCACCGACTACTCGCTGGTGATCTACGGCATCAGTCGCAAGGCGACCGGCAAGAGATAGGGGGCGATGCCCCGACGCAAGACGCCCGCCGGGGGTTCCCTGGCGGGCGTCTTGCGTTTCCGGCGCTGTGCCTGTCATGCCGAGCTGTCAAGCAGCTCGCGGGCATGTGCCCGGGTCTGGTCGGTGACCGCCCGCCCGCCGAGCATGC
>NZ_JBKHFB010000070.1:0-9369 GCF_046540515.1 Guyparkeria sp. | reverse complement strand
ATCTGGTTGCGGGAGCAGGATTCGAACCTGCGACCTTCGGGTTATGAGCCCGACGAGCTACCGGACTGCTCCATCCCGCGAGACGCATTATACACAATTCGGGGCCGACGTCACGAGTCCGTCACCCCGTCATGCGCATTACTTGACCCGGGCGCCCGGCGTGGCGCCCTCGTCGGGCGACAGTATGTGCAGGTCCGCACCCCCGGAGCCGGCGGCGAGAACCATGCCCTCCGAGACACCGAACTTCATCTTGCGTGGCGCGAGGTTGGCCACCATCACCGTGTGACGGCCGACCAGGCTGGCCGGGTCGTAAGCCGCCTTGATGCCGGCGAACACCTGGCGCGGCTTTTCCTCGCCGATGTCGAGCGACAGGCGCAGCAGCTTGTCCGCCCCCTCGACGTGGTCGGCCTCGAGGATCTTGGCGATGCGCAGGTCGACCGCGCCGAACTGCTGGATATCGATGGTCTCGGCGATCGGGTCGATCTCGCGCTTCTCGGTCTTGCTCGTCGCTGCGTTGTCACCGGCCTTGGTCTTGGCCTCGTCGGCGGCATCCTGCTTGGCCGACTCGAGCAGGGCCTCGAGCGAGGACTCCTCGATCCGCTGCATCATCGGCTTGAACTTGTTGACCGGGTGATCGAGCAGGGGCTCGTTCAGGCCCTGCCAGGTCAGCGCCTCGACGTTGAGGAACTCGGCGGCCTTGGCGGCAAGCTTCGGCAGTACCGGCGAGAGGTAGGTCATCAGCACGGCGAAGGCGTTGATGCCGTCGGTGCAGATCGACTGGACCTCGGCGCGGGTGGTCTCGTCCTTGGCCAGCACCCAGGGCTTGCGCTCGTCGATGTACTGGTTGGCCCGATCGGCCAGCGCCATGATCTCGCGCATGGCCGCGCTGTATTCGCGTCGCTCGTAGCGCTGGGCGATGCCGGCGGCCGCTTCCGTCATCTCGCGGTGTAGCTCCGGGCGCTCGAGTTCCGATGCCAGTCGGCCGTCGAAGTGCTTCTTGATGAACCCCGCGCAGCGGCTGGCGATATTGACCACCTTGCCGACGAGATCCGCGTTGACCCGGTAGCGGAAGTCCTCGAGGTTGAGGTCGATGTCGTCGATGCCCGAACCGAGCTTGGCGGCGAAGTAGTAGCGCAACGCCTCGGGGTCGAGATGCTCGAGGTAGGTCTTGGCCTTGATGAAGGTGCCGCGGGACTTGCTCATCTTCTCGCCGTTCAGGGTGAGAAAGCCATGGGCATGGATGGCGTTCGGGGTGCGCATGCCCGCGCCCATCAGGGTGGCCGGCCAGAACAGGGTGTGAAAGTAGGCGATGTCCTTGCCGATGAAGTGCACCAGCTCGGTGTCGGCATCCGGCCCCCAGAACTCGTCGAAGTCCAGGCCTTCGCGGCGTGCCAGCTCGATGAACGAGCCGATGTAGCCGATCGGCGCGTCCAGCCAGACGTAGAAGAACTTGCCCGGTGCTCCCGGGATCTCGAAGCCGAAGTAGGGCGCGTCACGCGAGATGTCCCAGGACTGCAGGCCCGACTCGAACCATTCGTTGAGCTTGGCCTTGATCGAGGGCTGAACCTCGGCCTCGTCGAGCCAGGCCTTGAGCCGATCGCCGATCTTGGGCAGGTCGAAGAAGTAGTGCTCGGAGTCACGCTCGACCGGCGTGGTGCCGGAGAGTACCGATTTCGGGTCCTTGAGCTCGGTCGGCGAATAGGTCGCCCCGCAGGCCTCGCAGTTGTCGCCGTACTGGTCGTCCGCGCCGCACTTGGGGCAGGTGCCCTTGATGAACCGGTCCGGCAGGAACATCTGCTCGGTCTCGTCGAAGGCCTGCTTGATGGTCTTGCGGCTGATCAGCCCGGCGGCATCGAGCTTGCCGAAGATCTCCTCGGCCATCCGGCGGTTGTCGTCGGTGTGCGTGGAGCCGAAGTTGTCGAAGCCGATGCCGAACCCCTGGAAGTCGGCCTCGTGGAGCCGATGCATCTTGGCGATCAGCTCCTCGGGGGTGATGCCCTCCTGCTTGGCGCGCAGCATGATCGGCGTGCCGTGGGTATCGTCGGCGCAGACGTAGCGGCAGTCATTGCCGACGAGCTTCTGCGCGCGCACCCAGATATCGGTCTGGATGGTCTCGATCACATGACCGAGGTGCAGCGGGCCGTTGGCGTAGGGCAGGGCGGAGGTAACGAGAATCCGGCGTTGGTTGTCCATGCGGGTCCGATTGTCGTGAACGTGGTGACTGGCCGGGACGCCGGGGCCGCGAACGGCGCCACGTCCCGGGGGCGGCATTGGTGATGATCGGTTGCTGGTGTCGATTGGTTATTCGGGGCGCGGCAGTTTAGCATGCAGGCTCGCCCTGGATTCCGCTCTCTCCGGCAATCGCCGGCCGCCTCCTTCCGGTGGGTGGCTCAATTGCCGGCGGCCCCGGTCGAGCCAGAGCGGCAGGCAACGGCATGGTTTTCTCTCAGGACGTCCGACCGCATGCGTATCGCGATTGTCGCCCCCGACCTCCCGGACGAGGTCGTCCCCACCTTTCCCGCTCTCACCGATGCGGCCCGCGCCCGACCGGGCCTGAGGTTCAGCGTGATCACCGGCCCCGAGGCCGCCCCCTGGTTTCGCCGGCACCCGGATGTCGACGAGGTGGCGGTGTTCGACGGCACCACGCTGCTCGCACCAGTCTGGACGCCGGCGCGCTGGCGGGCAGCTCGGGAATGGAAGGTGCTTTTGGGCGAGCATCCGCGACTGGGCGAGGTCGAGTATGTGATCGACCCGTTCGGCACCCCGGAAACCCTGGCGATGGCAAGGCGTCTGCCGGCCACCTCGGTCGGAGTCGCGCGCCCGAGCACCGGGCGCCTGCCCAGACGCCAGCCCTACGACTCGCAGTATCCCGTTCCCGACGACCTGCACCGCGTCCAGGCCGTGCGGGTGCTGTTCGCCGCCGTGCTCGAGTACTCCCTGCACGACCTCAATCCCGACTACGGTCTGTCGATCGAGACCGAGCCGGTGGTCACCGACCTGCTGATCGACCCGAGCGGCTTGCCGTTCGATCAGGACGGCATTGCCCTGATCCGCCGACGACTGGCCGAAACCGGCGTCACGCTGGATGACGTGACCGCCAATCCGCCCGCCGACCTCGCCGAATGGCAGCGTCGCCTGACGCAGAGCCGCTACGTGCTGGTCGGGAACAACCGTTGTGGCTGGCTGGCCGCCGCCCTCGGGATTCCCGGCGTGTGCGTGTGCCGGGAAGGCGAGGCCAAGCACGAGGGCGTGATCACCACCCGGCGTTCGCGCCAGAAGCTGATCAACGTCGACCGCGCCCCCATGAGCCAGCCCGAGATCGTGGTCGAGTCGATCATCCAGGTGATCACCCACGGCGAGGCGCCGATCGAGCTGCCGGAGGGGCCGGTACGCGGTCGGGACGCCGTCGAGACTAGCCCCGAGAGCCCATGACGAACCCGGACGCGGTCGCCACCCGGCCGGCCTTTGAATGGCTCGGGCCCTGCCCCCTGAGCAACACCCTCCGACTGCCCGCCGAGGCGGTGCGCCTGCTGGCGCTCAACGACGTGTCCGAGTCGACGCTGCGCACGCCCGATGTGGCCGAGTGGCTGGCCGATCCGGCAACGCGCGTGGTCGGTGGCGGGTCGAACGTGGTCTTCGTCACCCCGCGTGTCCCACAGGCCGTGCGCATTGACGCCGCCGACTGGCGCGTGACCCGGTCGGGTGACGATTGGGTCGATCTCTCGGTCGAGGCAGGTCTGGGTCTCGACGCGCTGGTGCGCGAAACCGCCGCCCGGGGCTGGTTCGGCCTGGAGGCCCTTGCCGAGATTCCCGGTACGGTCGGTGCCGCCCCGATGCAGAACGTCGGCGCCTACGGGACCGAGATCGCCGATGTCACACGCTGGGTCGAGGTCTGGGATCGCCGCGAGCGTCGAATCGAGTGCCTTGCCCCCGCTGACTGCGAGTTTCGCTATCGGGGTAGTCGGTTCAAGCGCGAGGCCGGTCGCTGGATGATCCTGCGGGTCGGGTTGCGGCTGGCGACACGAGCCCCGGGGGATTGGCCGCCGGTGGGCTACCCGGGGGTCGGTGAGGCCGTGGGAGAGTGGAGTCGACGCACCGGGCGGGCGCCGGCCGCGATCACGCCGGGAGAATACGCCGAGGTGATCACCACGATTCGGCGCGCCAAGCTGCCCGACTGGCGGTCGGGCTGGCCCGGCAGCGCGGGCAGCTTCTTCCACAACCCGGTGGTAAGCGTCGAGACGGCCGAGCGACTGGCGCGTCGATGGCCGGAGATGCCGCGCTTCCCGGTCGCCGACGGGATGAAGATCCCGGCAGGCTGGCTGATCGAGGCGGCCGGCTTGAAAGGGCATCGTGACGGGCCGGTCGGGGTGTCGTCGCGGCACGCGCTGGTGCTCGAGCACCACGGTGGGGCGAGCGGCGAGGTGTTCCAGCGCTTCGCCGAGTTCGTGCGGCGCCGGGTGAGGGAAGAGACGGGCATCGACCTGGCGATCGAGCCGGAGTGCGTCACTCTTTGATAGATCTCATCAATCGAAAACTGATGAATTCATCATTAGTAAAATAAATGCAGCATAAGTATCGTTGCTCATGTCGGTCGGGTCAGCCCGGCCGGTGCATCCCCAACAGTCTTCAATGATGGAGGAAATCTGCCATGACTGATGCACAGATCACCGAGCAACAACCGCAACTCGCCATGCCGCGTCTCAACGAGCGGGCGCCCGATTTCAAGGCCAACACCACCCACGGAACCAAGCAGCTGTCGGACTACGCGGGTCGCTGGCTGGTGCTGTTCTCGCACCCGGCGGACTTCACCCCGGTCTGCACCACCGAGTTCACGGCCTTCGCCCGTGCCTTCGATGACTTCCAGGAGCGTAACTGCGACCTGCTGGGTCTGTCGATCGACAGCATTCACTCGCACCTGGCCTGGGTACAGAACATCAAGGAGAAATTCGGCCAGACCATCCCGTTCCCGATCATCGAGGACATCTCGATGAAGGTATCCAATGCCTACGGCATGGTGCACCCGGGCGTATCCGACACCTCGGCGGTGCGGGCGACCTTCATCATCGACCCGGAGAGCAACCTGCGGGCGATGCTCTACTACCCGAAGACCAACGGTCGGTCGATCGACGAGATCCTCCGCCTGGTGGATTCACTGCAGACCTCGAGTGCGCACGGTGTAGCGACTCCGGAGGGCTGGAAGCCGGGTGACAAGGTCATCGTCCCGCCGCCGAATACCGTGGAAGAAGCCGAGAAGCGTCTGGACGAAGGCTACGAGTGCACCGACTGGTATTTCTGCGAAAAATCGCTCTGATTCCTTCGGCACGCCTCGAGACAAACCCCGGGTTTCGCCCGGGGTTTTTTCATGCCGGTGACCCACGGGTGGGCGATGGGTGTCAGTCGTCCTTGCCGTGCTTGCGGGCGATCTCGGCATCGAGCAGGGCATCGATGTCGTCGAGGTCGAACTCCTCGCCCTTGTCGTCACCCTTGTCCTTTTCGTCTTCCTTCGGGATCTCGACGTCGTCGAGGTCGATCACGCCGTTTTCCGTTTCCTCGGCCCGTTCGGCCCTTTCGGCCCGTTCAGCGTGACTGCTGCGTTTCTCGCCGCCGGTTTCCGTATCGCCTTTCGATTCGGTGTCCTGCCCGTTTCGGGCCATGGCCGGTTCGCCTTCTCCACTGGTGGCCGTGTCGACGGGTTCGTCACCGCCAGCGTCTTGCGGCTCGCCGCTCGTTGTAGCACCGGGTGAAGCGGCCTGGGGGGCGGGTGAGGCATCCGTGTCCGCCTCGGGCGGCTGGTCGGCTCGCTTGTCTGGGGTCTCGGCCTGGCTCTTCGCCCGTGCGGCGGATTCGATCAGTTGGTCGATGTCGTCGGCGTCCGTCGGGGCGGGCATTTGTGATGCGAGTTCGGTCTTGTCGGTGGACGCGTCCATGTCGCTGGACCGATCGCGGTCTTCCGACGTGGCCGCGGCGTCGGACGGGATTGCTTCACCGGCGGATTCGGACGCGTCTTTCGGCTCCGCTGCCGTTTCGGGCGGGGTGGCCGGTGCGTCGTCGTCCGGCGTCGTGCCGGACGCCTCGGCCTGCATCGCGGCGGCCATCTCTTCCTCCGGCGAGAGGACGGTCGCCTCGGCAGCGGTGTCCTTGCCCGCCGTCTCGTCCGTCGAAGCCTCATCCCCGGCCGGTGTGGGTTCGGGCTCGGGTTCGACCGGAGCGGTGCGGGTCGCGACGAGGTCCTCGCTGAAGACCTCTTCGGCGCGGCGCTGGGCGGTCTCGCAGTCGGCGCCTGCCTCCATCTCCTCGACCATGACAATGGCCTTGAGCACGGTGGCGACGTGCGGTTCCTGGTTGTAGTCGAACTTCCGGCCGTACTCCCGGACCATCACGTTCACGGTTTCCAGGGAGTCGGCCAGCTGCTTGGCCTGCCGGTCGCGTATCTGGCGCAGTTCCTCGATGTCCGCCTCGAGTGCGGTGATACGCGTATCGTCCCGGTCGTTCTGTTCGGCGTGGGCGCGCGCCAGGGTCAGCAGTTGTTCGAGATCCGCCTGCCGCACCTGCAGGAATCGCCGAGCAACGGTGGCAAGCTCGTAGCGCTTGGGGTCGAGCCATGGTTCGACCATCGCCTCGACGGCGTCGAGGCTGCGTTCGGCGTAGGTTTCGCGTTGTTCGTCATCGAGTTCGAGTTCCGGCCAGACACGCTGGATCTGACGATCCACCATCTCCTCTGAGGCCCGTACGATCGGGTCGCGATCGTCGAGCAGCCGCTCGGCCGCCCCGGTGTGGCGACGTTGAGCGCGCCAGACCAGAACGGCGAGGATCAGGGTGATCACGATAAAGCCGGCCAGCAACTCGGTGGCGATGATGGCCCAGTCTGAACTCAGGAAATAGTCGAGCATGTGTCGGTGTTCCGTGATGTGTCGGTGATGCGTTGATCGTGGCTCAGTTGCGTGCGATATCGATCAGCTGACGGTGCCGGCGGTGCAGGCGAGCGCGCCATACCCAGCCGATGAGAGCGAGTGCGGCGAGCGCCCCCAGGCCGATAAGGGCGGCAAGCAGCGGGTTGCCGGTCGGTTCCGTGGCCGCGGGGCGGGTGTCGGTATCGTCGGTCTCCGACTCGTCGGTCGCCGGGTCGGCCTGGCGTACCGGGGCCGGAACGGTCTCGTTCAGAGGCAGGCTAACCTCGCGTCCGTCCTCGGTCACGCCGCTGACGGTACCGGTCACCCGGCAGTCGGCGGCATCCACCGCCGGCAGTTCGATGCGGTTGCTCGCCTGGTCGAGGGTGGCCTCGATCGCGCCGGATTCGGCGTCGGTGCACTCGATCCGGGCACTGAGTCGAGAGGCGGCCGGGTCGAGCAGGGCGACGTCCTGTTCGATCACCAGGTGAGGGGGCGGTGTGTCGGTTACCCCGCTGGCATCATCTTCCCGGGCGCCAAGATGTGGGCGCACGACGCGAGCCGTGAACGGTTGATGGCGCGCCAGGGCGACCTTCTTGCGGATCACGCGTTCGAAGGTCGGCCCACTGGCGCGCCCCTCGATCGTGTAGATGCCGGTGTCGCCGTCCAGTCGCAGACCGAAATCGTATCGGCTGTCGCCTCCCATCACGTCCGGGTCGGCGCCGAGGTCGTTGAGCTCGAACGACTCGATCACCGTCTCTTCCGGGTCCCTGGTTTCCACCACGGCCTCGATGTCGTCGGTCAGGCGGGGCTCGACGATCGGCTTGCCGCGGTTGGTCAGGAGCAGTCCGCCCTCGATCGCCTCGCCGGGGAACACGCGACTGGGCAGTCCGGGCATGGCGAGTTTCAGGTCCGTGATCACCAGCGCGCGGTTGTCGGGGTCTTCGGCGGCGAGGATTCGCCAACTGCCTTCCGGCGGGTTCTCGATGGTGATCAGGTCGCGTCCGGCACTGCCGTCCCAGCGCCAGTCGGCCAGTTCGCCAGCCGTTTCCTGGTCGATTTCGCCGCCGTCGGGGACCTGGATGCGGGTGGCTGGGGCGTCGTCGGCCCGGAAGACGACCAGGGTGAGTTCGCTGATGCTGTCGTCGACACGAAAGCGATTCTCGACCAGCGGGACACCGGTACGCGGCGCCGTTGCCTCGAACAGGGCGAGGAAGACGCGCTGCAGGTCCTCGTTGCTGCGTGCGCTCAGGGCCAGTCCGCCGGTGCGTTCGGCGATCTCGGTCAGGATCGCCTCGTCGGCCGCCTCGGAGAGAGCCACGGTATGCACCTGGACCTCGGCGTCGATCAGCGCCGGGATCACCTCCTCCTGCAGCCGAGTGGTGGCCCGCTCGTTGACCGCCTCGTCGGGGGAGATGTCCACCTTGCCGTCCGAGAGCAGGATGACGTTCCGGTCCGTGTCCTCGCCCCAGTCGCGGTTGGCGGCGTCGAGCGCCGCCGGGATGTCGGTGAACGGTTCGTCCGAGCGAATGCGGGCAGCGGCTTCCCGCATGGCCTTCTTGGTCTCGGTCGTGGCACGCGAGGCCGGCATGATCTCGGTGATGCGGTTGCCGAACAGGTCCAGGCGAACCCGGCTCTCCTCCGGGACCAGGTCGCTTAGCAGGCGCAAAGCCGGCTCGCGCAGGTTCTCCGGGTCGGTGTTCTTCATGCTGCCCGAGACGTCGATCAACACGTGCAGTTCCGGTTCGGCCGCTGCATGCGCAGGCATGGCCAAGGGCAGGGCGACGAACAGGATCAGCGCTGCCCGGATCGACAAGCGCCGGGTGAGGCGACAGGCGTGGTCCGGACTTTGCGGCGACGGGAGCGGCCGAATGTCGTCGGTTGTCGGGCAGGGGGCATAAAGTCGCGGCACAGTGCTGGTATCCTTGTGATCAAACGCGGTCGCTATCCCGGGAAACCGGCTTGTGGGAAATCTGCCAGCAGGGTTCCCTCTGCGGGATAGTGCCGCTTCATTTCGTTTGCAACAACACAAAGTCTCGGACCCTATGGCTCAATACATCTTTACCATGAACGGCGTGGGCAAGGTCGTCCCGCCGAAAAAACACATCCTGAAGGACATCAACCTCAACTTCTTCCCGGGCGCCAAGATCGGCGTGCTGGGTTACAACGGCGCCGGCAAGTCGACCCTGCTGCGCATCATGGCCGGCGAGGACAAGGACATCATCGGCGAGGCCCGTCCGCAGCCGGGCATCAAGATCGGCTACCTCAAGCAGGAGCCGGATCTCGACCCGGACAAGGACGTGCGCGGCAACGTCATGGATGGTGTCGGCGAGATGGCCGAATTACTTGAGCGCTTCAACAAGGTCTCCGAGCAGTTCGCCGACCCGGACGCCGACTTCGAGGCGCTGATGGAAGAGCAGGGCAAGCTGCAGGACCAGATCGAGGCCGGTGGTGGCTGGGATCTCGACCGCAAGCTCGAGGT